>JAXDKH010000384.1:0-6273 GCA_034667185.1 Chloroflexia bacterium
CCCTTTCGTACCTCTGCACTCTCCAGTTGCTGCTAGGAGACCAAAAGGAGACCGCAATGGGCAAGCGCCACCGCAGAATATTTAAAACACCTGGTCGCGTTCGGGTATCCGTGTCGCGATGGTTGCCGTTCCGCCGGCATACGAGCGATGAGGGTGATCCGCTGGCAGACAAGCTAAAGGACCTCAACTGGGTAGACACTGAGGAACCTGCGTCCGCCGAGCGGCAGTCCGAGGCAGCCGGGGGCGACGGCCTTGCTCAGACGGTCTTCAGAGCACGACCGCAAAATCCGTTCGGCGAGGACTTCTAAATGCCGGACAACACCCTTAGCTCGCAGGCGGCAAAACGCCTGCGAGGGGGCCAACTACCACACGTACCACCCGCTTCGTCGCCCACTTCATCGAGGGTGAGCCTCACGCTCGAAGCCCCACAGGGTGCGAACCCTGAAGCTGTTTTCAGCGACCCGCGCCGCGAACATGGCTGGCGGGTGGCGCTCTCGTGGGACGATTCGGCCAAGGTGTGGCAGGCTACTATACTGTTGCCGCAGGAGCCGACGGTGCTAACCTACTACTTCGTACTGCGGAACGGCTCCACGATACGCGAGCGTCACCAGGTCGAGGGAGAGATAGAGATGCTCTTCGGCGTGTGGGAGGAGCGCGACTTCCAGATCGCCGTGTACGATCCCGACAACACACCACCCGCCTGGATCCCGGGCACAATCTTCTACCAGATTTTCCCCGACCGCTTCGCCCAGGGCAACCCCGACAACGTGCGTAAGGGCGGGGAGAGCTACGGCCAGGAGCCGCTCTACCTCAGTTGGGACGACAAGCCGGAGCACCCGCCCAAGAGCCGCGATTTCTTCGGAGGCGACCTGCCGGGGGTGCTCGACAAGCTCGACTACCTTGCCGAGCTAGGGGTAACGTGCATTTACCTCACCCCCATCTTCGCGTCTCCCAGCAACCACCGCTACGACGCCAGCGACTACAGCGTGATTGATCCCCGCCTGGGCACCGAGGCCGACCTGCGCGAGTTGATTGCGGCGGCCTCAGAGCGCGGCATCAGGATACTGCTGGACGGCGTGTTTAATCACTGCTCCAGCGACAGCATTTACTTCAAGGGTGCGCTCACCAGCAGACAATCGCCGTACTACCGCTGGTTCGACTTCCTGCGCTGGCCGGACCGATGGGTGGGTTGGCTTGGCATCAGGAACAAGCTGGCGGGCTGGGGCATCAAGACCATGCCGGAGTTCGTGGAGTGTCCCGAAGTCGAGGAATTCTTCCTGGGGCAAGACGGCATAGCCCGGCGCTGGCTCTCGTTCGGCACGGCGGGTTGGCGCACGGACGTGACACCCTGGATGACGGACGAGTTCTGGAGGCGCTTCCGCAAGGCCGTGCGTGGCGCTAACCCGGAGGCTTATCTTGTGGCCGAAGACTGGGAAAATGCACCCCATCGTCTGGTTGGCGACACTTTCGACGCCACTATGAACTACCACTTCGGCTATAGTGTGATGGGCTTCGCAACCGGCAAGCTGACCCCCTCAGAGCTGGACGACCGCCTTGAAACACGTCGCCGAGACACGCCTCCCCAGTCGTTCCACGCCCAGATGAACATTCTTGGCTCGCACGACACCGCTCGCATCCTCACAAGAATGGAAGGCAACAAGGCGCGGGTAAAGCTTGCCGCCGCCCTGCAGCTTGCATACCCTGGCTCGCCCATGATCTACTACGGCGATGAAGCGGGTGTCGAAGGGAGTTATGCCGAAGAAGGACGCGCGCCTTACCCCTGGGGGAAGGAAGACCCGCAGTTGCTTGACTTCTACAGGAGAGCGATCAATGCCCGGCGGGACAACGCTGCGCTAGGCAAAGGAGATGTCGCGACCGTCTGGATTGACGACCGGGGCGGGTATGGCATTCTGCGCACCCACGGTGGCGAGCGCGTGGTAGCCTTGTTTAACAACGGCGATACGCCTCTGGAGGCGGAAATCGCGCTCGGTGACGGCTTCCAGGATGCAGACCTAGATGACCTGCTTTCAACGCTGGACGCTGCACAAATCAGGGGTGGCACGCTCAACGCTACAGTGCCAGCATTGGGTGCAGGCTGGTACAGGCTTCCATAGTGAGAAGGCGCAGACAGACTGCTTAGCATAGGAGGACTGACATGGACCGAACGGACAGGGCTGACGCCCACCAGAACGCAGAGCAGGCAGAACGATTGGACGAGACGGACGCAGGTACTCCGCAGGGTCCGGCGACTGCGGGCCTCATATCCGCTAACCTGGCCGGGATGAACGCCGGCATTACCACAGTCGTAACAGGTGCCCCATCCGCAGGCAACATTGGTGGCCTCTCTGGTGCACAGGCGGAGGCGGTAATCAGCGGCGACGAAGAGGATGTTGATGCCGCGGCCATGAACCTGGACGTGCTGGAGCAGTTCGGCAGCAAGCACCGCCAGTCCGGCGACGACGGTGTTTCCCCTGAGCAGCGCGAATTTGAGGCGGACGAGCTGAACGGGTAGATGCGATGCCACTGCCGTAGGCCCGCATGTAAGAACACCCGGCTGTTCCGGCAGGCAAGGGGTTATTAGCCGCGGCAGGTGGAGCAACCATTTATAGAATGAGGAGAACGCATGGAACGGGACCAGGCAACCGCTTCATCCATACTTACTCGCCGTTCCAGCGGCATACTGCTTCACCCAAGCTCGCTGCCCGGCCCTTGGGGCATAGGTGATCTCGGTCCGGAGGCCAACTCCTTCGTAGATTTTCTGCACTATACGGACCAGCAACTGTGGGAAGTGCTGCCGCTGGGGCCGACCGGCTACGGCGACTCGCCTTACCAGTCACTCTCCGCCTTTGCGGGCAACCCCAACCTAATAAGTCCCGAACGCCTGGTGGAGGAAGGCCTGCTCTCCCTGGAAGACGTCACAGGTATCGAGCCGCTACCGGAGGGACGCGTTGACTATGAGGCCGTCATCCCACTCAAGCGGCACCTGTTGCAACGTGCCCATGAGCGCTTCAACGGCGGTGCCGCCCCCGAGTTGGTAGAGCCATTGAGGGCCTTCAGGGCGGCACAGGAAGACTGGTTGGAAGACTTCGCACTGTTCGCCGCGCTGAAGAACGCGCACGGTGGCGCTGAATGGCTGTCCTGGCAGGAGGAGTTGGCACAGCGCGACCCGCAGGCGCGGGATCGAGCCCGGCAAGAGCTGCGCGACGAGATCGAGTTCCAGGTCTTCTCTCAGTTCATCTTCTTCCGCCAGTGGCTCCGGCTCAAGAACTACGCCAACGAGCGAGGCGTGCACATCATCGGGGACATCCCGATTTTCGTGGGGCACGACAGTGCCGACGTGTGGGTGCACCAGGACATTTTCTACCTGGACGCGACGGGCAGGATGACAGCCGTGGCGGGCGCGGCCCCCGACTTCCACATCAAGACCGGCCAACTTTGGGGTAACCCACTCTACAGGTGGGACGTGCTGAAGAAACGTAAGTACGACTGGTGGGTGCAGCGATTCCGCATGGCCCTTACCCAGGCCGACATCCTTCGTCTCGACCACTTCCGCGGGTTCGCCAACTTCTGGGAGGTGCCTGATGGTGCGGAGACAGCCGCGACTGGGCACTGGGCGCCGGGCCCGGGCAGCGATCTCTTTGAAGTCGTGGCAAAAGAACTGGGGCCGTTGCCGTTGGTGGCCGAGGACCTCGGGTTGATAACGCCGGACGTGCACGCGTTACGCCAGCAGCTAGGCTACCCAGGCATGAAGGTGCTTATCGAGGCATTCTATGAGGGTGCCGACAACCCCTACCTGCCCCATAACTTCAAGCCCGACTTCA
Organism: Chloroflexia bacterium; assembly: GCA_034667185.1. GTDB lineage: Bacteria > Chloroflexota > Chloroflexia > QHBQ01 > JADMIH01 > JADMIH01. The sequence continues at coordinate 3,822 of JAXDKH010000384.1, forward strand.
TGGTGTACCCCGCCACCCACGACATGCCCACAGTGCGCGGCTGGTGGAACAACGCATCTCCAGTGATACAGAACAACGCCCGCCTCTATATGGGCGTGGACGGGCACGACATCGCCTGGGACTTGGTCAGGCTCGCTATGTCATCAGTGGCGGACATGGCAGTGTTCCAGATGCAGGACCTGTTGGACCTGGACAACAGTGCCCGCCTCAACAGGCCCGGCACCACTGAAGGCAACTGGACCTGGCGTTATCATCGTGAGCAACTGACACATGCGTTGGCCGAACGTCTGGCAACTCTGACCCGCATCTACGGACGGGATAGGCCACAGTCAAAGAAGTTGGCTCAACTATAGGGCGGAGCTATAGTCGCATACTGCAACCGCCTGCAAGATTCTTGTCCGTTCATCGCTCCTATGGTATGATATTGTGCCTGCGCCCACTGCAAGAGGTTGGGAAAGCCGTGGGCAGAACTTCCCCAAGCTTTTCAGCACGGAGCGCCGACTTACATGGACCAGACCCCAGCGGACGAGCAGTCACCTGTTTACGAAGCCGGTAAACCCACCACCCTCATCGTCGGCCAGTCCGGCGGGCCAACAGCGGCTATCAACTCGTCCCTTGTTGGTGTGCTAAGAGAGGCCAGGTCCCAGGGTATCCGCCGCGTCTATGGCATGCGCTACGGCATCAGGGGCCTGTTATCCGGCGACCTGGTGGACCTTAGCAATCTGCCCCTCGAAGTGCTCCCAGCGCTGCAACAAACGCCGTCAGCGGCCCTCGGTTCGTGCCGCTACCATCTTACCGACGCTGATATTCCCCTTGCGATGTCCACGTTGCAGGAGCATGGCATCGGCTACATGGTCTACATAGGCGGCAACGACTCTGCGGACACGTCGCACAGGCTCGCCACGGCAGCGATGGAGCAAGGGGCGGACCTGAAGGTGATCTCCGTACCCAAGACGATTGACAACGACCTTCCAGTCACCGACCACTGCCCAGGCTACGGCTCGGCGGCTCGCTATGTTGCCATTGCCACGCTTGAAACAACCCTCGACACCCGCGCTATGCCCGACATCTACCCGGTCAAGATACTAGAGACGATGGGCCGCCACGCGGGCTGGCTTGCCGCTTCGTCTGGATTGGCGCGGGCCACCGGCTGGGAGACGCCGAATCTGATCTACATCCCGGAGTGCCCCAAGGACGTGGAAGAGATTTTGCAGGAAGTACAGGCAGCATACCAGGCGCGGGGGCAGGTAGTAATCGTCATGTCGGAGAACCTGCGCGCCAGGGACGGCAGGCCTTTTGCGGTGGCCGGAATGGAAGCGCTGAGTGAGGGCCAGCAATCAAACGTCAAGCCAGACTTCGTGGACGACTTCGGGCACGCATATTATAGAGGCACCACCGCCGGTGTGGTCCTGCGCCAGCTAATCACCAACCGCCTCGACCTGCGAGCACGCCTTGACCAGCCGGGCACCCTCCAACGCATGTCTCAGGCCCACATGAGCGAAGTAGACCTGATCGAGTCGGAAGAATGCGGGCGGGCGGCGGTGAGGGGCGCGCTCGCGGGCACTACGGACCAGATGGTAATACTCGAGCGGGCGGAAGGCCCCACCTACAGGTGCACCATAGGCATGGCGGACCTGGAGCAGATCGCCAATGTCGAGAAGCGTATGCCCGCCGACTTCTACACAGAGGAGGGCAATTTCGTAACCGATGCCTTCCTGGACTACGCACTGCCCTTGGTAGGTGCGCCCCTACCGCAGTTCGTCGAGCTACTGGCATAGCCGCCCGTAGCTTACTCCCACTTCAGAGAAAGAACAGATTTACAATTGGAGGCCCCGGCAAATGGAGATACACAAAGTAGGTGTATTGGGAGCGGGTACGATGGGCAATGGCATAGCCCAGGTGTTCGCCGCTTCCGGGTTTGAGGTGTTGATGCGCGACGTGGGCCAGGGGGCGCTGGAGCGCGGGTACTCAGCCATCGAGAAGAGCCTCGGCAAGTTCGTAGAAAAGGGTAAGCTAACCGCGGAGGACAGCCAGGCCGCACTCGCTCGCGTCAACACCACCACCGAGCTAGGTGAAATGGCCGAGTGCGACCTGGTAGTGGAGGCCATCTTCGAGAACTTTGAAGCCAAATCGTCAGCCTTCGCGGAACTTGACGGCCTCCTGCGACCGGAAGCAATCCTCGCCTCCAATACTTCCTCCATCGACATCACCCGCCTCGCCGCTGTCACCAAGCGTCCCGACCGTTTCATAGGCATGCACTTCTTCAACCCGGTGCCCCTCATGTCCCTGGTCGAGATAATCAGGGGTCTCTCTACCAGCGACGAGACTTATCAGACGGTGCGCGACCTTGCGGTAAGGCTAGGGAAGACTCCCGTTGAGGTAAAGGACTACCCCGGCTTCGTGTCGAACCGAATCCTCATGCCCATGATCAACGAGGCCGTATTCGCGCTGT
>JAXDKH010000385.1:0-8506 GCA_034667185.1 Chloroflexia bacterium
TGACGACCCGGGTTTCATGGGCCGCATTTGTGACGACCCCTCGAGCACCCTTGGCCTCTACGACATCGATGAAGAAGAACGAGAGAAGCTGGTGAACGCCTGCAAGAACGGCGACGAGCGCATCATCGCGCAAATCGCCCGCGGCTACGGTGTGGACTGGAAGGCCGAGCAGGTCGCAGGCATCGGCGCGCTCAGCGAGGACGAGGTCAGCCTAGAAGCGCGACCTCATACCCTCACCAACGACGAGGGCGGCCTGCACATTAACCCTGGCGCTCTCGCAGGTGATGGCTACAAAGGCGTCCAACCTTAGCAGTGATGAGGACCGAGGACTGAATAACTCAGCCGGTTATGAGTCACGCATTACGGATACTCACACAATAAACGTAAGGGGGTCTGCTCCACAGCGGGCCCCTTATTCTTTGCCCTTCGACGTGCCGGAACGGATGTGGCTGAGGGCGGCTTCCATGCGGCTGCCGACGTTCAGCTTGGCGAGTATCTGGCCGACATGTTTCTTGGCGGTGTGCACGCTGATGCGCAGCATCCAGGCGATTTCCTTGTTCGTCTTGCCCAATGCGAGTAGCTTGAGCACCTCCAATTCGCGGGGCGTGAGGCTCTCCAGTGGAACCTTTTGCACACCTGCGTCGTGTTTATTATGAGGGGCTTTGTCGAGGGGCATGTCCATGAGTAGCTCTATGTCTTGGGTTGCAGCTTCACCGGCTACCAGATATCGCTATATGCAGCCTTGCACCCACAGTATATGGAACTAATGTTCTAAAATCAAGTCGTATTTGCACGAGAAAGTGAGCAAATAGGGTAGCAGAAGCGGGATCGTATAGAGAGTGGCTGCGAATATCAGCAATAGCGCGGCGTAAATTGAAGCAGAATTGGACGAAATGTAAAATGGGGACTATTCAGCCCCTACCGCTTGTCGTATAATCGAGTACCACCTAAGTTGTAGCAACTTTAGCCCACTTAGGCGATAACTTCTACAAGCCCCGGATGCATAATAGCATCAGGGAGCTTCGTCTACAGATTTGAGCCACTTAGCTGCATCTGAACGCCGGTCTCCTACATCACACTAAATAGATGCATAGAAAATCGAATTCACATAACCAGAAACGGAGCATTACAATGGCTGTATCACCTAACAAAATCCGAAACCCGAAATCCCAATTCCTAAATCTTAGCCTGGGCCTGGCTATGCTAGCGGCCTTCGCGGCACCCTACTCGACTCCGGCCGGCGCGGCGAGCACGAAGGCAGGCAGCTTCTCCGACCCGGCTTTCGAGCAGGTCTGGAGCCGCACCGACAAGCCCATTGCGGAGAGCAAGGCCGCACGCTCGTGGATGTGGGGGCCTGAAGCCTTCTACTCCGCCTACGAGCAGTACATGGAAGGCCCGGCCGGGCAGCACCTCGTCACCTACTTCGACAAGAGCCGCATGGAGATCAACGCCCCGGCGGCCGACCGCAAGTCCCAGTGGTACGTTACCAACGGCCTCCTGGTGGTAGACATGATATCGGGCAGGATACAGACGGGCAACAACTCGTTCGCGCCTTACTATCCGAACAACGCCCCGGTAGCGGGCGACGCCAAGACCAGCGGCAACGCGCCTACCTACGCCGCCCTGGCAAAGGTCGCCTCGCTCAAAGGTGACAATCGCGCTCCCAACCGCACGGGACAGGCTGTCCTCGAGGGTCTCGGGCGCAACGGCAACGTAGCGGTCTTGCAGAACCTCTCCGGCTTCTCCAAGTACGCCGTGTACGAGCCGACGCTGGGACACAACATCCCCGACGTCTTCTGGAGCTACATGAACCAGCGCGGCCCCGTGTTCAAGGACGGCCGCTACGCTGACGACACGGTCGTGGACTGGCTCTTCGCGATGGGCTACCCTATCACCGAGCCTTACTGGATCCAGATCAACGTGGGCGGGCAGGACCGATGGGTGCTGATGCAGGCTTTCCAGCGCCGCATCCTGACCTACTCACCCTACAACCCCGAAGGTTGGAAGGTCGAGATGGCTAACGTTGGCCGCGCTTACTTCGACTGGCGCTACACCGGACAGACGCCGGCCCCGCCTCCGGCCCAGACCACTCCTACGGCGGCACCCGCGGCCACGCCTAAGATGGGCATCAACCCGGTGCAGGGCGACCTGAACACGCTGATTACAGTATCGGCCATAAGCTTCCAGCCTAACGTCAACGTGACCCTCATAGTTGAGAACGGCGGTGCCGGATACCAGCGCACCCTGAGCACGATAGCCACGAACAACAAGGGCGACTTCACTACCCAGGTGAGAATACCCGCCGACGCTTCCAAGCTCGGGGAAGTAAAGATCACGGCCATCGCGGGTGCCCAGAGGGTATCGCAGACTTATAAGCTGGTGTTCGACCCTGCAATCAAGGCTACGCCCGACAAGTCCGTAGCCAGCGGTGGAAACATCAGGGTGCAAGGTACGGGCTTCCCAGGCAAGGAGGATGGCCGCGTAGGTATCCTGGTGAACGACTCCGACATGGTGTGGCTCCAGAACGTGCGCACCAACGACCAGGGCAACTTCGACGTGACGGTGAACATCGGTCGTCGCGCTGTGGGCACCCAGGTCCAGGTTATCGCTATTGTGGGTGGCAACTACAAGGCGGTATCGAGCAAGATGTCGGTGTACCAGGCCCCGGTGCCCCCCTCGGTCAGCGTCAATCCCAGCGTGCTCGCGGTAGGGCAGACGGCGGTAGTTTCCGGCGGGGGCTGGCCCGCGAACGCCAGGGTGTCCGTCGGCCTCGGCTACACCGAAGTGATAGAGTGGGTGGCTACCCCGGTCGCCGACGCCAACGGCAACATACACGCCAGCTTTACCCTGGGCAGCAGGTGGGCCAATGGCGGGCAGCTAACGGTCTTCGCGGCCACGCCCGACAAGGTGACCACCACCAAGCTGAACGTCGCGGGTAGCAACGCCGGGCCGATAGTGCCCCAGGGCTACGATATGCGGGTGAACTACTACCAGGGCACCAGCCAGAACCAGAACATCCTCAAGATCCGCGGCTACGATTGGCCCGCAGGACAGGCAGTGAACCTGACCCTCTTCTCGAAGGACGGCGCTATCAACACCCAGGTGGGTAGCGGCGTAGTGAAGAACGACGGCAGCTTCCAGATCAATTTCCTACCTGCGGCCCCGTGGGCGGGCAGGGGCGACCTGGGCCTGCGGGCGACGGCTCCCAACGGCGCGGTGCTCTCGGTGAGGTACCTCCCGGCGGTCAGCATCGGCGGCGCGACGGCTGCGGGTAACACTCACGCCATCACAGGACGCGGCCTGCCACCCAATACCCCGGTCGAAGTGGTGATACACATCGACGGCCAGGGTGAAAAGGTGATCGGCTCCGGCGCGACGGATGGTGCGGGCAACGTTACGCTCAACGTATCGGTGCCCCGTATCCCCAGCCAGAACGAGAACGACGTGGAGTTCCGCACCAAGGACGGCCAGTACAGCTCTATCTTCGAGGTGTAACGTCGAAAATGCGATAGGCAAAAGAAGAGGCGTCCCGGCTTTTCGGGACGCCTCTTCTTTGTGCTCAGTACCTTTTGTGTGAGACTAGAAGTTATTTCACACATATAGTTAGAGTTGGTGGAGATGAGCACATGAGGTGGACCTTTGTCATTTCGAACGGAGTGAGAAATCTCGTCCCTCAGCACCAAATAGCCCCTTTCCTACAGCCAACGCGCACATAAAGAAAAGAGCAACACCCTGGCGGAGGACGAGATTTCTCACTCCGTTCGAAATGACAAGGGCCGACTCTGTTGCATATGTCCGAGGCCGCTACTTATGGGATAGCTTCTAGCCACTCTGACCGGAAGGCGCGGGGATAATCCCTAGCTGCCGCATGAGTCCAAGATCGTCGCGCACGGCCCAGTGCTCCGCAATCTTGCCATCCTGGAGGCGTATCAGGTGCATCTGGTCCTGTGAGAAGTGTCGCCCGGTGGGGGCCGCGCCCATGAAGGGGCCGAGGTGAGTGCCGCTGTGGGAGAGGTATACCATAACGTCGTCGTCTTCAGCCATGACCCTTTTTAGGGTGTAGTGTGAGTCGGGGAAAGCCCCGTGAAGCCACTGTGTCAGTGATTTGAGCGCCTGCGGTCCTCTAAGCGAGTCATCAGGACGCGCGTGGTTTACAAAGTCAGCTGCCACAATCTCGTCCGCTACCGAGAAGTCGCTGTCGTTGAACAGCCTGTCGTACAGGACCTGGACGATTTCCTTGTTGGTGCGTGCTTGCATCTTGATCGCTCACATTCCCTGCACGTTTGCGCCCGCTGGGGTTGCCGCATGGGTGGCTAAAGGTGCCGGCTCCCGACCCGCGCTCGCCGCAGTCGCCAGCTTCACGAAGTTGTAGGCCAGTATCAGCCCGGCGATCATGAGCGTGACATGGAAGCCATATTCGATGAGCAGCAAGCGCCCCATGTCCATGCCGTTGGACCTGTGCAGCCCGTCGTGCGGCCACCATGACACGAGCAGCCAGCCTATGCTCAGGAAGGATGCCCACGCCATGCGAGTAGAAGTGGCGAACCTGCTCACCAGCGGCCAGCCGAAAGCCAGAAAGGACACCCCCAGGCCCAGCACCACCGCCTCGAATATGCCCAACACGATGAAGAAGGGCAGCTGGGTGTCGCTCGGCATTGCCTCGCCCGGCGGCGAGGGCCAGATCATCTGCCCCAGCGGGATGGCGGGCACTGCCACAACCAACGTCACGATCAGCACTTTCAACCACGTTTTCATGTTTGCTCTCCTCCAGATTATGTGTATTCGCGGAGCGTCCGTTCGCTACCATCAGGCTGATACAGGGCTGAGGATGGCATAGTCGGTGGGTCGCATTTCGTTAGACTGATTGTAAATCAAATCATTGCGCCTGTCAATAGGTTGAGCTATAATGATTGTAATATGACTACTACGAACCGCCCATATACATTGCGTAAGCGCTCCCAGACCGTCGAAGAGACCCGCCGCCGGATCATCAAAGCCGCGCGCGATCTTATAGAGGACGCCGGCTACTCCAACATCAGCCTCGACCGAATAGCAGATGCCGCCCAGGTCTCACGCCAAACCATCTACGTGCAATTCGGCTCCAAGCTGGGCGTGCTGACCGCCATAGTGGACGAGATAGAGAACTCAGGGCTGCAAGAGCTATATGCCTCCCTACGTGAAATGACCGACCCGGTCGCGTTGCTGCGCAAAGTCATACCGCAGGACGTGGAGTTCATGCACAAGAACGCCCGTATATTCCGCGTTTTCCGAGCGCAAGCGGTCACCGACGCCGACTTTCGCGCTGTGCTGGACGAACGAATGGCAGGGCGCTTTGGCAGCATGCACCGCTTGGTCAAGTGGCTGCACCGCGAAGGCAAGCTAGCCCCCGGCTGGACCGTCGAGGAGGCCACCCAGTGGCTCTTCACGACCACGGGCTTCCACACCTACAACGAGATGGTAAACCAGCACGGTTGGACGCTGGAGCACCTGAACCGCCGCCTCATCGAGACAGTGGAGACTATGCTGCTGACAGCGGAAGCGCGGGGCAAGAAGTAGGACGAGGACGCTGCATCGTTGCGTCCGCCCTTTGACCCAATGAGCAGCCTTATAGCTACAATAGTCGAGGCATGGCTTTGAGCCACGCAAGCACCAATCTCACAACCGAAAGCCCACCCCTAGCCAAACCACTCATGCGAGGGTGGTCGCACGCTGCGGCCTCAGCCGGCTCCGTACTGCTGACCGTGCTGCTCTGCTGGGCCAGTTGGGGGGAGTGGCCCAAGATGGTCGCCATGCTCGTGTTCGGGCTGAGCATGGTGGAGATGTACACGGTGAGCGCCATCTATCACATGGGACGCTGGGGGGAGAACCAGCTTCGTGTGCTGCGCGCCATGGACCACTCCAACATCTTCCTGCTCATCGCGGGCACGTACACACCTCTGACTGCCGTCATGCTTGATGGCTGGGCGCGTACTGCGCTGCTTGTCGCAGTCTGGGTAATCGCCTTTGCCGGTGTTGGCCTGTCCATCTTCGTCAAACACTTGCACCGCGCCATACGCTCCTCGCTGTACGTGATTATGGGCTGGATATCGGTGCTCGCCCTACCTGCCTACTTAAAGGTACTGCCCCTCTCCGCAATAGGCCTGCTGGTCCTCGGTGGGGCGCTCTATACAGTAGGGGCTGTCATCTACGCCCGCCGCAAGCCCGACCCCTTCCCCCGCATCTTCGGCTTCCACGAGGTCTTCCACCTCTTCGTAATCACCGGCAACCTGGCCTTCGTAGCCGTTATGGTAATCTGGGTGCTGCCATATCGGGCGTGATGAGTGGTTAGTGGTTAGTGGTTAGTGGTTAGCAGCACTTAACCATAACTATCTTGGCGGCTACTTGGCGTTCTTGGCGTCTTGGCGGTTCCGTCTCCTACTATCGTCCCTCGTCTATCGTCCATCGTCCGTCCTTGACACCACCCAACAGTGAGCGTAAGATAAGAGGCAGCCGTTCGAATGCACGCTCGAAAGAGCGTGATTTTGCTTGCGAATGAGTTTTTCAGCCGGATATTGAGTGGATATTGAGTTAAGAGAAGGCATAAGGGTTACTACCAAATAATGGCAACAACGACCAAAAAGAGTGGCACGACCACTTCATCCCGAAAATCAACCAAGACCACCAAAACGGCCACCGGCAGCCGTTCCAGCACCTCTCGCGCGTCCTCAGCATCGAGTTCCAGGAGCAGTGACGGCCCGGTAGTCAGAGGCAACACCAACCTGGTGATCGTGGAGTCTCCCGCGAAGGCCAGGACGATCAAGAAGTACCTGGGGCGCAACTTCACGGTTGAGGCCAGCATGGGCCACGTGCGCGACCTACCCAAGTCCACATTGGGCGTGGACGTGGAACACAACTTCAACCCCCAGTACGTCGTGCCCCGCGACAAGTCTAAGACGGTGAAGGACCTGCGCCAGCGCGTGCAATCGGCCAAGGCCGTCTACCTGGCGACCGACCCTGACCGCGAGGGCGAGGCCATTGCCTGGCACGTGCGCGAGGTGACGGGCGCGGGCAGCAACAACCAGCCCGTGTTCCGCGTGGAGTTCCACGAGATAACACCGCACGCCATACAGGAAGCCGTCGCCAACCCCCGCAGCATCGACATGCACCTGGTGGACGCTCAACAGGCCCGCCGCGTGCTCGACAGGCTGGTGGGCTACCGGCTGTCGCCCCTCCTCTGGAAGAAGGTGCGACGGGGCCTTTCGGCAGGGCGCGTGCAGAGCGTGGCCGTGCGCCTCATCGTGGACCGCGAGCGCGAGATAGAGGCGTTCGTGCCCGTCGAATACTGGAGCATCGAAGCGGACCTGAGCAAGCGCCCCGGTGGCAAGAAGAAGGACCAGTTCCATGCGGCCCTCGCAATGGTCAACGGCAAGAAGGCAGACCTGAAAAACGAGCAGGACGCGGGGGGGATAGTCACGGCTCTGAAGGGTGCGGAGTACGTGGTGGAGAGCGTTAAGAAGCGGGAGGCCCAGCGCCGCCCCTCACCCCCCTTCACCACCTCCACCTTACAGCAGGAAGCCTCGCGCAAGCTCAACTTTGCCGCCCGCAAGACGATGCTCATCGCCCAGCAGCTTTACGAGGGCGTCGACATTGGCCCCGAAGGCTCCACCGGCCTCATTACCTACATGCGCACCGACTCGATGAACGTCGCGACGATAGCCCAGCAGGAGGCCCGCGCGGTCATCAGGGAGCGCTATGGCGCGCAGTTCGTGCCGGGGTCGCCTCCCACCTACGCACGCAAGAACCCCCGCGCCCAGGAGGCCCACGAAGCCATCCGACCTACAACCGCGGGCCGCGACCCCGAGTCGATAAAGAAGTTCCTGTCGGCGGACCAGTACAAGCTATACCGGCTCATCTGGCAGCGCTTCATCGCCTCGCAAATGGCAAACGCCATACTGGACCAGACGACTGTGGACGTGGGTGCGGGCAGGCCGGGCATCAACACCAGGCCCTACACCTTCCGCGCCAATGGCTCGGTGGTCAAGTTCGAGGGCTTCACGGCGGTGTACCGCGAGGGGCATGACGCCGGGGACGCCGAAGACGACCTGGACAAAGGTGCCCTGCCCCTGCTCACCGAGGGCGAACTGCTGGACCTGCTCAAGCTGTGGCCGGAGCAGCACTTCACCCAACCGCCGCCCCGCTTCACCGAGGCCACGCTGGTCAAGTCGCTGGAGGAGCAGGGCATAGGCCGCCCCTCAACCTATGCGCCCATCCTCTCAACCATCCAGGACCGCGGCTACATAGTCAAGGAGGACAAGAAGTTCCTCCCGACCGAGCTTGGCATCGCGGTGAACGACCTGCTGGTCGAGTTCTTCCCCAACATCGTAGACGTGGCCTTCACGTCCAGCATGGAGGAGGAGCTTGACGACATTGCAGCGGGCGAGCGCCCGTGGGTGCCGGTGATCTCGGAGATGTACGGGCCGCTGGAGGAAAACCTAGCCAACGCCGAGAAAACAGTGGGCCGCAGAGA
>JAXDKH010000386.1:0-4577 GCA_034667185.1 Chloroflexia bacterium
ACGCGAGCTGGGTTCAGAACGTCGTGAGACAGTTCGGTCTCTATCCGCTGTGGGCGTTAGAAGGTTGCGAGGGGCTGCCCCTAGTACGAGAGGACCGGGGTGGACCAACCTCTGGTGTGCCGGTTGTTGACGAAGCATAGCCGGGTAGCCACGTTGGGAAGGGAGAACCGCTGAAAGCATCTAAGCGGGAAACCCTCCTCTAGATGAGCCTTCTCATCACACCGCAAGGTAGTGAGTAAGACCCCTGGAAGAACACCAGGTTGTGAGTGCGCACGTGTTTCCCAAGTAATTGGAGAGCGTAGCTGTTCCTCATGGTCGAGGGCTTGTTCTCACTCTTTCTCTTCTCTTCCTATTCCGTTGCGTTCCGTGCCTCCCTCCCCTGAACAGGGGGCGGGGTGCCGCTCAACGGTCGAAGATCGAGAAGCGAAAGCGAGAGAAATCTCAAGCACATCGCAAGCACATTTCGGTTTACTTCGAATTCCCGCTAGTGAGCCAGTGAGATTGCAACTATTCTCACCTCTAACTTTGTAAGTGAGAGGGAGTAGCTCCGTGATAAGAGCGCAGCGGGACCACCCAGCTCCATCCCGAACCTGGAAGTGAAACGCTGCAGCGCTGATGGTACTACAGCCGCAAGGTTGTGGGAGAGTACGCCATCGCGGGGCTTCTCTCTCTTTCTTTTTAACCCGTTTACACCCGGACTCCTGTTTTCCAAGCGCATAGCTGGAGGCCAGGAGATTTTCATTTAAGGTCCCCGAATCGGGGCGGTCCTACGAGCAATTATTCTCGGTAAGGAGCGCACCTTCACCTCTCTGTTTGCTGTATACTGTTGGACGGGCCTGTTATGAGGGCACGGAACGAACGGTGCCACGGGCCGATAACCCTATGTAGAGGTGAACCACAGCATGTCCGACCCCCGTGTAGAACAGTATGCCCGCCTGTTGGTAGAACGGTGCTTGAACGTGCAGCCTGGGTGGCAGGTGGTGGTGCAGTCTAGCGCGCTGGCCCGCCCACTCGTGGAGGAAGTGACGCGGCACATTGCCAGGAGAGGCGCTTATGCGTTGCTCCGCCTGTCGTTTGGCACACGCACATGGGCGGGGGAAGCTCCTGAGGAGTTGGTGGCTACCCTCCCTGCCATTACGCAGTACGAGGCGGAGAACATGGACGCTATTATCGTCATCGTAGCGCCTGAGAACACGCGCGAAGGGACGGAGATAGGGCCCGCCCGTTTTTCCCTCTTGAGCAGGTCCAACAAGCCCTTCCAGGACCGCATGATCGATGAGCAGTTCCCGTGGGTGCTGTGCCAGTACCCGACCCCGGCGGTTGCCCAGGAAGCGGGCATGGCTACGGCGGTCTTCGAGGATTTCCTGTATAGCGCCTGTCTTCTTGATTGGGACGCGGAAGCCAATCGTATGCAGCACTATGCCGACAGGTTCGACCGTGCAGATACGGTGCGGATTGTCGCCAGCGGCACCGACCTTACACTGAGCCTCAAGGGGCGAGTGGGTATGGTGGACGACGGCCACAAGAACATGCCTGGTGGCGAGTTCTTCTACAGCCCGGTTGAGGATGGGACGGAAGGTGTGGTTACGTTCGCTGAGTTCCCTGCCATCTACGCGGGCAACATGGTAGGGGGCATCCGGCTGGTCTTCAAGGAAGGTAGGGTGGTGGAGGCGACGGCCAGCCAGGGGCAGGACTTCCTGCTAAGACTCCTGGATGCCGATCCAGGGGTGCGTGTGCTTGGCGAGCTAGGCATAGGCTGCAACCCCGCTATCAATCGTTTCATGGGCAGCACGCTCTACGATGAGAAGATCAACGGCACGGTGCACCTGGCGCTCGGCAATGGTTTCCCTTTCATCGGCGGTAAGAACGTCAGTGCCGTGCATTGGGATATGGTGAAGGACCTGCGGCAGGGCGGGCAGATTTACTGTGATGGTGAGTTGGTGCAAGAGAACGGACTTTGGCTGATCTGACAGCGGTTCAATTCTAACGCCGGACGTGCCTATACCCGCGTAGTCCTTGCAGCCATGCCCAGAGTGGAGCGTATGCGCCCGTCTTCTATCTCCAGGCTGGTGTCGGCCTGCTGGGCGATGTCGCGCTCGTGCGTGACGAGCACCACCGTCTTGCCCTGTTGCCTCACCAGGGCACCGAGCAACTCAATGATGCGCTGGCCGGTCTTGGAGTCGAGGTTGCCGGTTGGTTCGTCGGCCAATATGAGGGGTGCGTCGTTGGCGAGGGCGCGGGCGATGGCTACCCTCTGCTGCTGGCCGCCGGATAGCTTGCCCGGACGGTGTGAATGACGGCTCTCTTCAATGCCCACCAGCTTGAGCAAGTCGCGCGCTCGTGTCGTTTGTTCGTGTGAGGACCGGCCCGCGAACTCCATCGGGAGCATGACGTTCTCCAGCGCCGTGAGGTTGGGTATAAGCTGGTACGCCTGGAAGATGAAGCCGACCTTATTGCGGCGGAACTCTACCTCGTGGTTGCCGGAAAGCGAAGTCAGGTCCACGCCGTCCACTACCAGCTTGCCCCCTGAGGGCCTCTCCAGCGCGCCCAGCAGGTGCATGAGGGTGCTCTTGCCCCCGCCACTCGCACCCGTAATAGCTACCATCTGGCGGGCCCTGAGGCTGAAACTGACGCCGTCCACAGCTTTTACCAGGTGCCCGTTGTGCATGAAGTGCTTTTCCAGGTTCTCCGCGATGATGAGTGGCTGTTCAACTGTTAGAGTTTGCTGCATATCTTTGCCTGGTTGCCTCTTATCTTTATCACAAACCGATTGAATAGTTGCTGGCGCGCTCTTGCGCCTATGCGAACCGCAACACCTCAGCGGGCTTGATACGAGCCACCTGCCAGGCAGGAATGACGCTGGCAAGCACAGCCAACACGACGCCAAGCCCGAGCACTAACACGAGGGCCTCAACCGAGAGGCCGGAACTGGATGCCAGTACATTGCCTGCTCGCCCGGCGGCCCCGACCCCGGCGAAGTTCCCCGCAAAACCCCCGGCGAACCTGCCGAACCCACCGCCCTGCCCCGGCCCACGGAGCGCGAACTGGCTTGCTATCGTCTGCCCGGCCACGGCCAGCACACCGAAGGCCACCAGCGCCGATGCCAGGCTCAATGTCAGTATCTCGACGGCAAACTGGCCGATCACGTGCGTGTTGGAGGCCCCTATAGCCTTCAGGATGCCGATCTCCTTCTTGCGTTCGCGCACCACCAGGATTACCGCGAATACTATCACCAGGGCTGCCGTGAGCACCGATACGATCAGCCCGGTCTGGGTGCTGCCCTGCACGCCCTGTAGAGAACGGTTGGTGGCCTCGATGATCTGCGCGTCGGTGACTATGTCCACGTTGTTCACGTCCAGGACCTTCCCCAACTGGTCGGCGACGGGCTGCACCTGTTCCATGCTGTTTACCTGCACCGTAGCCTGGGTGACTTGGCCCTCAAGCTGGTAAAGGCGCTGTACGGTGCTGATGGGCATCAAAAGAGAGTTGTCGCCGAAGCGCTGCCCCGTGGTGAAAGTACCCACTATCTCTACCGGGGTGCCTTCCAGGTTTAGCTGCGAGCCTACCTTCACACCATTCGCGTCGGCGAGGGCCTGGCCTATCATGGCGACGTTGGCGTTTGCGTCGGCTTCGGATAGGTTTCTACCGTTGACGAGCTGGACCGTGCCTCCACCCAGCAGGGAGACCTGTGAGGCATCGCCTTCGACGCCAGTCACCTGCACCATAGCTCGTAAGAAGCCCCGGCGGTTCCCGCCACCCTGGTCCTGGCCTTGGCCACCTGCGTTGCCGCCGTTGCCGCCGTCCTGGTTCTGGCCCTGCCCGCGGCCGCCGGTAAATTGTGGTATCACAGGTTGGAGGTCGGTGCCTGTGTACTGGACCGACAGCTGCTCGCTGACCTTCACCACGCCGTCAACCTTGGCTACTTTATCGAGGTCCGTCTGCGCGAGAGTCTCACCCGTGCCGAACGGCCCAAAGCTACCCGCCGGGCGTAGCTGGATGTTGGTGCCGAGGTTGCCTCGAACCTGCTGCAGGCTCTCACCGATTGCGGTATTTAGGGTGAGCATGGCGGCGGCGAAGGCCATGCTGGTGCCCAACAGCAGCACTACAAGCACCAGCCGCACAGGGCTGCGGAGGACGTTCTGCGCGCCTCTCTTGATTGCTCCCATGTTTCTTTGTTCCCTTTCCCTTCAGTTCTCCTAGCACTTTGGGCAGCAGGAGGAAAGATCGAAGCGGGCCGCAGGGGGCGGCATGTGGGATTTTGCATACCGTGTCGCAGGTGTGTGCTCGCCAGGCGCGGAAACCGGGAGGCACCGCACACAACAAGATGACCATGCCTCATTCTATCCTAGAACAAGTACATTAAGGAACGTAGAACGAAAAGTTAAGATTTGATTAAACGAGATGGTAATGTACGCCTCAACCGCAGAGATTCGGTAAAGCGTCAATAGGAAAGGAAAAGCCGCTTCCTTCAGCAAGGAAGCGGCTTATGCAAATCGGGCGTTTGCGGCTGTAGAATTGACCGGCCCTGGCCGTGGTTGCTACTGGCTTGTGCAGCCTCGACCCAGTCTCATCAGCAT
>JAXDKH010000387.1:0-2640 GCA_034667185.1 Chloroflexia bacterium
TTCGGATTGCGGATTTGTTAGGAGTTCTTCTAAATTCGCAATTCGAAATTCCAATTCCCAAATCGGTTATAATGTCGTGATTTAGTGCGGGCGGGGAGTAAGGAAAGCATGGCGAATGCGGGTGGGATGAGCAATATGGAGCGATGGCTGCCCAGCGGCTACGGGTTCCGGCGATGGGCGCTGGTGCTGGCCGCAGGTGTAGGGATAATAGGGCTTGCGCTCGCGATGGGCGTGACCAACCTCTATCGCGCCTACGTGCTGCCGGAAAGCGGCACTCCCTTCATGTACGCGGTCACATTGCAGTTCATCCCGCACCCGTGGCGCGAAGCCCTGGTCGGTCTTATCGGCATCGCCCTGGGCCTCATGGGTGCCAGGGGCATGTACCGGGCCGCCGAGCGAGCCGCCGCCAAGGGCAGACAGTACGAGGTGCCGATGCTAGCGCCTCTCAGGGCCGCCAGGCGAGCCGAGGGGCCGCGCATCGTGGCTGTGGGGGGCGGCACGGGTATGCCCACCCTCCTGCGGGGCCTCAAGGGGGTCACCGACAATATAGCGGCGGTCGTGAACGTGGTGGACGACGGTGGCTCCTCGGGCAGGCTGCGGCGCGACATGGGCGTGCTCCCTCCCGGCGACTTCCGTAACAACCTGGTAGCCCTCTCCGAGTCGGAGCCGCTGCTTTCTGAGCTTTTCCAGCACCGCTTCACGGGGCCAGGCGAGCTTGAAGGGCACTCGTTCGGCAACATCTTCCTGGTCGCCATGAACGAGATAACGGGCAACTTCGAGCAAGCAATCCGCGAATGCTCACAGGTGCTCAACGTGCGCGGCAAGGTGCTGCCCTCTTCCCTCACCAACATAGAGCTATACGCCGAGCTTCAGAACGGGCAGGTGGTACGGGGCGAGTCGGTTATTCCGCGTGCCCCCTCGCCCGTGAAGCGCATATTTATGGAGCCCGCCCACGCCCCGGGCTACCCGGAGGCCATTGCAGAGATACTGGGGGCCGAGCTGATAGTGCTGGGGCCGGGTTCGCTTTATACGAGCATCATGCCGCCGCTGCTGGTGGAGGATATAGCCAGGGCGGTCAAGAACAACAAGTCAGCGGTCAAAGTCTACGTGTGCAACGTCGCCACCCAGCCGGGAGAGACGGACGGTTATGGCGTGGTGGAACACGTGCGCGCCCTGCACAACCACATTGGCCCCGGGCTGTTTGATTACGTCATTTACAACGCCAACCAGGCCGTGCAGGACCAGATAAAGCCGGAGTGGGGAGTTACGGGTGTCACGCTGGACAGAGAGGCAGTAGCACGCTTCCCAAACCTCGAATTTGTACCCGCCGACGTGGTGCGCGACGACAACCCCCTGCGGCACGACCCCCACAAGCTGGCCGATGCCGTCATGCGCCTTTACGAGAACCGAGGCGGCAGGGGCGCGCCGGGCAGAGTGCGCAACCGCGATAAAGCAAGCTCTCCCTCCCGCAACGGCACAGGAAATGCGGGAATTGATGAGATGGAGCAGGTAGAAGCTGGTTAAGAAACGGGATTCTGAAACGTGAAACGTGATGCGGCATCAGGAACAGTGCGGCAAATCACGAACCAAATCACACAAGTGTCATCACGTTTCACGTTTCACGTTTCAGAAGCGAACGCGAACGTTCGAAAGGAGCACACTGCAATGGTAATGAAGGTCGGTATTAACGGTTTCGGGCGCATTGGGCGGCAGGTCTATAAGGCGTTGCGGGACTACTATCCCGACGACATCCAGGTGGTGGCCGTCAACGACCTGACCGACAACCATACTCTGGCTCACCTGCTGCAGTACGACAGCAACTACGGCCCGCTCGATGCCGACGTCTCCGCCACGGAAGACACCATCATTGTGGACGGCGAAGAGATCAGGGCGTTCGCTGAGCGCGACCCCGCCAAGCTACCCTGGGGTGATATAGGGGCCGAGATCGTCATCGAGTCGACGGGCGTGTTCACCGACGCGGAGAGGGCCAAGGCTCACCTTACCGGCGGGGCGAAGAAGATCATTATCACGGCCCCGGCGAAGGGCGAGGACATTACGGTGGTGATGGGCGTGAACCACAACCGCTACGACCCGCGGGAGCACACCATTGTATCCAACGCCTCGTGCACCACGAACTGCCTCGCCCCCGTTGCCAAGGTGATACTGGAGAAGTTCGGCATCGTCAAGGGCCTGGTGACCACGGTGCACTCGTACACCAACGACCAGGTGATATTGGACTATCCGCACAAGGACCTGCGCCGCGCCCGCGCCGCCGCGATGAACATTATCCCCACTACGACCGGGGCTGCCAAGGCGTTGGCGCTGGTGATTCCGGAACTGAAGGGCAAGTTCGACGGCTTTTCGCTACGCGTACCCACCCCCACGGTCTCCATCATCGACTTCGTGGCGCAGATTGAGCGCACAGCCACGGCCCAGGAGATCAACGGCGCGCTGATAGAGGCCAGCGAAAACGAACTGGTGGACATCCTCGACTACACCGAAGAGCCGCTGGTCAGCATGGACTTCAAGGGCGACCCGCACTCCTCGATTGTAGACGGCCTGAGCACGATGGTTATAGGCGAGAACCTGGTGAAGGTCATAGCCTGGTACGACAACGAATGGGGTTACGCCTGCCGGGTG
>JAXDKH010000388.1:0-2629 GCA_034667185.1 Chloroflexia bacterium
GGTCCGCCCCGGTAGTTCCACAGAGACAATTACTTCCCGGCCGTCGGGCGTCTGCGCGGGCAGAACGGGCTTGTCGTCAAAGTCGATCTTGGGGTACTCTGCCTCTTGCCAGCCGTCCTGGTTGATAATCTGCCGGAAGTACCCCTGCGGGTAGAGGTAGCCCACAAAGACCATCGGCACACCGAGGTCCGATGCCCCTTTCACGTGGTCCCCAGCCAGCACGCCAAGGCCGCCTGAGTAGATAGGCAGCGACTCATGCAGGCCGAACTCGAAAGAGAAATAGGCGATGGGGCCCTCAGAGTCGCCGTGGTTAGTGCCGTACCAGGTGTCGCGGGCGGCCAGGTACTTGTCGAAGCTGGACATCACCGAGTCGTATAGCTTGACGTACTCGTCGCGCTCGGCGGCGGCGTCGAGGCTGCGGCGGCGGACTTCGTTGAGGAAGCGAACGGGGCTGTGATACACAGCTTCCCACAGGACTGAATCTACTTCGGAAAAGAGGCGCTGGGCTTCGGGGTGCCAGCTCCACCAGAGGTTGTACGCCAGTTCGCTCAGACGGCCAATACGCTCAGGCAGCACCTGCAGTCTGCCCACAGGCTGTATCAAATTCAAGAGAAAACCCTCCGTTCATACTTTGGGACGGTTGCGCCCATGCCGCATTTTATGCCATGAGTCTATTCTTTGGCAATTCCGGGACCATTTCCACCGAAACTCGGCAGGCCTTTCGCGGCTCGCCTAATTCGTGGCAAGGCAAAGAGGCAGGTCATACATGCAGTCAACAATGACCCGCCAACGCTATCGCCGGTGATAGTTAGTTGCACCGTGGGATGAGTAACGTCTATGCCAAGCCTGGGTTGCACCCGCCCCGTAATTACAGTACCCAAACTCCCCCTTTGTCATTCCGAACGCAGTGAGGAATCAGGTGGGTAAGGAAGAAGTGGCATTTGCGTAGACGAGTGGGCGTGCAACCGTTGTTCCCTATTGCAACCGAGTACGACTGCCACCTGATTCCTCACTGCGTTCGGAATGACAAAGTCTCTTTTAGTGGCAAAGAGTTGCACAATCTAACATTAGAGTTAGAGCAATCTAGTGGATTACAACCGTCCGAGGACGAGGCAGGCGTTGATCCCGCCGAAGCCGAATGAGTTCGACAGCACCGCATTCACTCTCCCGCTACGCCCGGCGTTTGGCAGGTAGTCCAGGTCGCACTCAGGGTCGGGGTGTTGGAGGTTCACGGTGGGGGGCAGGTAGTCGTGCGTCATGGCAAGGCACGTTATAGCCAACTCGAAGGCACCACTCGCCCCAAGCGCGTGCCCATGTAATGATTTCGTGCCGCTGATGGGAATAGAGTACGCCCGCTCGCCAAAGACTTGCTTGATGGACCTTGTCTCGGTCTTGTCGTTGAGCGGCGTGGCTGAGCCGTGGGCACTTATGTAGTCGATCTCTCCTGGCTGGAGGTGCGCGTCATCGAGGGCTTCCTGCATCGCGCGAATAGCCTGCGCGCCGTCGGGGCGAGGTGCCGTCATGTGGTAGGCGTCGGTGGTAGTGGCGTAGCCCAGCAGTTCCGCGTAAATTGTGGCTCCCCTGGCGCGTGCGTGCTCATACTCCTCCAGCACCAGCACCGCCGAGCCTTCGGACATGACAAACCCATCCCGGTGGGCGTCGAACGGGCGCGAGGCGGTGGAGGGCGTGTCGTTGGAGTTGCTGGAAATGGCCCGGATGAGGTCGAACGCCCCGAAGGTGAGGGGTGCCAGCGGCGACTCGACGCCACCCGCCAGCATAATACGAGCGCGGCCCAGCCGCACCAGGTTGAACGCCTCCCCTATCGCCACGGCCCCGGAAGCGCAAGAGTTGGCATTGGTCTGGTTGGGACCGTTGAAGCCCATCTCCATCGCCACATTGCAAGAGGACGCAGAGCCAAACACTGTGAGCGCCAGGATGTTGTTCACTGCCCTCAGCCCGTGCTTTACGAAGGCGTCATGCTGCTCTTCCGCGAACGCAAGCCCACCCAGCGCGCTCCCCAGGTATACGCCGGTGTGTTCCGCATCTGAAGAGGAGAGGCAGAGGCCGGAGTCGAGCACGGCCTGTTGCGCTGCCGCAAGCGCGAATTGCGAGTACCTGTCGAGGCGGCGGGCGCGCTGGGCGTCGAGGTGGTCCAGGGGGTCGAAGTCGTCTATTTGTGCCGCTACCTGCGAACGGAAAGGGGCGGGATCAAACCTATCCAGGCGCTTGACCGCAGACTTGCCCGCAAGCACACCCTGCCAGAGACCCTGCCGCCCGTGCCCCAGCGGAGTGATTGCCCCTATCCCCGTGATGACGACCCTCTTTAGCCCAGAATTCACTGCTGCCAACGGAATGCTCCCCACATGCGACTCAAATGTGCGATGACGCCCGACCTTGCTCAACCAAATACTTGATGCGGCGCAGGGTCTTGCCTGCTATGTAGCCGATGAAGCCCCGACCCACCACAAGCTCGGTCAGTTTAGAACCGAGGATGCGAGTAGGGAAGGGAGGGTGGTCCAGATGGTGACTAATCTTCACCACGTAATCACCCTCCCCCAGGGCTTGGAACGACCACTCCACGTCCATGCCTCTTACCAGTCCCTTAATATGGTGGATCAAGATGCGGCCC
>JAXDKH010000389.1:0-4367 GCA_034667185.1 Chloroflexia bacterium
GGCCCCACAGCACCAGGGAGGGCACGCGGTCGGCCTCGATTGCGCGGCGCAACGTCTTGCCGGGGGCCAGCACGTGCTCCTGCCCGACGATCTCGTCCAGCGTGCGGGGCCTCATGCGCGCGGCGAGAGGTGCGTCCGGCTGCGGCAAATCGGGCACCGGCACCCCCATTTTAGAACCTTTGTCCATATATTCATTATAGCAAAGCAGGGCCTCACGCGCGGCGTTTTCCTCACAAAGACGGTATGCTACGGAAAAGCGGGAACTTGCCATAAATTGCCTCGAAACTGGTGGAAAAGTCGTGAAGCAAATGGAAGGCCCGCCCGTTATGCTATACAGAAGAACTTTCCTCCTTTGGGATAACCCCGGCGGATCGCCCAAGCCGCCGGGGTTAGTCCTTTTAATACGCGCCTTTTCGCTCCTCCACAAAACTGCTCGGTTCTCGAGACAACCCCCGGTTTTACTTGCTTTCTGTCACCCTATTGGTTATAATCGCTATCCGTGGCGCATGGCGGCAGTAGGTTACTGTCGTGTCTTGTCATTGTGAGGAAAATCAGGGAGGAGCAGGGAGCATGACAGTTTCGTCGAAGGTCCGTTCCGGTCATTTTGCAGCAGTTCTTATGCTGGTGGCCGGGTTTTTTGTTGCCGTCGTTGGCCTGGGGCTAACGTTCCAGCCACAAGGTGCGCGGGCAGCAGCACCCATTAAGGCACCTAACGCCCAGCAGCCCAACAATTCGACAAACACCAACGTCGTTATCAGCCAGGTCTACGGTGGGGCAGGTTGTACAAGCGCGGCCGGTTGTAGCACATACAAGTATGACTACGTCGAGCTGTTCAACCCCACCTCCAACTCGATAAGTATCGCAGGCTGGTCGGTCCAATACGGCTCGGCAACGGGCACAACCTGGCAGGCCACTACCCTTCCCGTAACGGCTACTATACCTGCGGGTGGTTACTATCTGGTTTCCGAAGGGTTTGGGGCAAACGGCGTCAACGGACTTACCTCCGATACCTCGGGCACAATTCAAATGGGGGCCACGGCCGGTAAGATTGCTCTGCGCAGCACTAGCGCCGCGCTTACGGGGGCGTGTCCTTACCCCGATGCCACCATCGTGGACTTCGTCGGCTATGGCGCGACAGCAAACTGCAACGATAGTGGCACGAATAACACCGCAACTAACGCACCCGCGCCCAGCACCACGGCCGCTGATTTTAGAGGGGGCGGGGGTTGTGTTGACACAGACGTTAATAGCTCAGATTTTACCGCTGCCGCGGCGAATCCGCGCAACAGCCAGTCCCCACTAAACCCGTGCGTGGCTGATACCCCCACGGTAACTAACACTGCCACTGAAACCAACACGGCCACCGAAACAGGCACTCCCACCGAGACGGTGACCGGCACCCCTCCTACCGCCACCGACACAGCTATCCCCACCGATACCCCTGTGCCCTCTAACACCAGCACCGCCACACTGACGAGTACTGCTTCAGCCACCGCCAGCCCTGTGCGCATACATGATATTGAAGGCGCGGCTCATACATCTCCGAAGACAGGCCAGACGGTGAGCAACGTACCGGGCATCATCACTGCCAAGCGGTCAAACGGCTTCTATATGCAGGACCCCAACCCGGACGCCAACGACTCCACGTCCGAGGGCATCTTCGTCTTCACCAGCAGTGCGCCTTCAACTTACAATGTTGGGGACGGCGTGTCCGTGAGCGGTACGGTGACCGAGTTCAGGCCGGGCGGTTCCGGTTCGACGAACCTCACCACCACGGAGATTGGCAGCCCCACTATCTCTCTAGTCTCCACTGGCAACCCATTGCCTACGCCCGTCATTATGGGCACGGGTGGGCGCGTTATTCCCACGGTCGTCATCGAGGATGACGCTTCGGGGAGCGTTGAGACGAGCGGCGCTTTCGACCCCGCACAGGACGGCATAGACTTCTACGAAAGCCTGGAATCGATGCGCGTCAGCGTGAATAACGCCGTTGTGGTCGGCCCCTCGCACGATTTCGGTACCAACCGCGAGATACCTGTCCTCGCTGATGCCGGCGCCAATGCCGGTCTGCGCACGGCCAGGGGTGGTATCGTAATTCAGGCTAACGACTTCAACCCGGAACGCATCATACTCAACGATTTCAATATCGCCGGCGGCCCAACGCTGCCTACCGGCGTTGACGTGTCCGATACGTTCCCCGGCACTACGACGGGTATCATGGACTACAGCTTCGGTAACTTCAAGCTGCAGGTGACCACGGTCCCCGCCCGGGTTTCCAGCAACCTGCCAAAAGAAACGGCCATCGCCGCGACGGTCGGTGAGGTCGCCATCGGCAACTTCAACGTCGAGAACCTGGCGCCGAGCAGCTCCGAGCCGGTGGAGGACCCGCAGAGCAAGTTCGACTCGTTGGCCTCGCTGATTGTGAACAACATGAAAGCGCCGGACCTGCTTTCCATCGAGGAAATCCAGGACAACAACGGCGACACCGACAACGGCGTGGTCGCCGCTAACCAGACCTGGGACCAGCTTATCAACACGATAAGCGCCAACCACTCCATCGTCTACACCTATACCCAGATCGACCCCGTCAACGACCAGGATGGCGGCGAGCCGGGCGGCAATATCCGCCAGGGCTTCATGTACCGCACCGACCGCGGTCTCAGCTTCATCTCCAGGCCGGGGGGCAACTCGACCACACCCTGCGCAATACAGACTCCTGTCAGTGGCGCGCAACTCAACTTCAGCCCTTGCCGAATTGACCCCACCAATACTGCCTTCAACAGCAGCCGCAAGCCGCTTGTTGGCGAGTTCATGTTCAACGGCCAGAAGATCTTCATGATCGGCAACCACCTCAACTCGAAGGGTGGCGACGATCCGCTGTTCGGTCGCTTCCAGCCGCCCGTGCGCAGCTCGGAAGTCCAGCGGCACCAGCAGGCTACGATCGTACATGACTTCGTGGCTGATCTCCTGACTGCTGACTCGAAGGCTAACATCCTCGTGACCGGCGACATCAACGACTTTGAGTTCTCCGACACAACCGACATACTTGAGACAGGCGACACCAACCGCACAGGCGAGCAGGTATTGACCTCGCTGATCAAGCTGCTTCCTCCCAATGAGCGCTACACCTACGTGTTCGATGGCAACTCGCAGACGCTGGACCAGACGCTGGTGAGCGACAACCTGCTTGCCCAGAGAGTTGGCGAGGTGGATGTCGTGCACGTGAACTCCGAGTACGACCCGCAAGACAGCGACCACGAGCCGCAGGTTACACGCTTCAGCCCCGGCGGCGCGGCCACCTCTACACCTACCACAACCGGGACCAGTACATCCACTTCCGTCCCTACTTCTACCTCCACCACTGTGCCTAGCTCAACCGGTACCGCAACCCTCACGGCCACGACCGTACCTTCGAGCACCAGCACAGCAGTAGCTACCAGCACGAAGACTGCGACGACTGCGCCTTCGGGCACAAGCACGGGCACAGCGGTAGCCAGTAGCACAACCACCTCTACACCCAATGCCACAGCCACAGCCTGCGCTATCAAGTTCGCGGATGTGCCACCTACGGGAGAGGGTTCTACCTTCTACGGCTTCGTACGGTGTCTTGCCTGCCGCCACATCATATCAGGGTATCCTTGCGGTGGCCCTGGTGAAGACTGCAACGACGACAACGATCCTTACTACCGCCCTGGTGCTAACGTCACCCGCGGGCAGCTATCGAAGATCATAGCTAACGCGGCTGGCATGGACGATGAAGTACCCGCGGAACAGCAGCAGTTCGCCGATGTGCCTCCCGGCAGCCCCTTCCACGAGTTCGTTGAGAGGCTTGCCGAGTCTGGAGCTATCGGTGGCTACGCCTGCGGAGGCCCTGGTGTGACGGAGCCGTGCGACCCAGAAGGCAGGCCCTACTTCCGCCCCAACAACCCTGCAACACGTGGGCAGATCTCCAAGATCGTCTCCATAGCTGCAGGCTACAACGAAGACGTGCCTGACAATCAGCAGACGTTCACCGATGTGGATACCGACAGCCCGTTCTGGGTGTACATCGAGCGTCTGTCGAGCAGAGGCATCATCTCAGGGTATGGAGAGGCAAGCAAGTGCCCTGAGACGGGTGCTCCATGCTTCCGCTACAACGACAACACCACGAGAGGGCAGATGGCGAAGATCGCCGCTAACACATTCTTCCCCAACTGCGATACCCCCGCCAAGCCCTAATCAATAAGCTTTAGGCCCTGGTAAGCGATTGCTGGGGCGAATAAAGGAGGGGCCGGACTATCAATCCGGCCTCTCCTTTTGCTTATATTTGGCTGGGTTGTCTCAAGGGTTGCAAGTGGGGAAGAATGTGTTTGATATGATCTTCGCAA
>JAXDKH010000390.1:0-8060 GCA_034667185.1 Chloroflexia bacterium
TATCCTGCCTTCGCTGCTCTTCTCGATTTTCCTCCTGGTAATCATTGACAGGATCGGCACCATCCGCGGCACGGTTGATGACGAGGAGGAGGAAGTCTAATGGCACGCATTGCCCGCAGAATCCCCCGCTTCCCCAGGCCTGGGGACATAATTGAGAGGCTGCCACGCCCCATCCGCACCAGGGTGGACAAGATGGGCGCCTTCGGCAAGCGCACCTGGGAAGACGTTAGCGGCTCCATCGTGCGCAACGGCTGGCCCACCTCTGTGCGCGGCCGGTCGCTGGCGGTCATGAACAGCGTCTTCCTCCACCTGCACCCCATCCGCACCCGCCCCGACGCGATAAAGATGACGTATACGTTCGGGTTGGGCGGTATTTCGTTCTTCCTGTTCCTGCTGCTGACACTTACCGGCGTGCTGTTGATGTTCTACTACGTCCCCTCAACTACGCTCGCCTGGCAGACCCTGCACGACATCCAGGAGACCCAGCCGTTCGGCTTCCTCATGCGAAACCTGCACCGTTACGCGGCGCATGGAATGGTCTTCACGGTATTCCTGCACATGTGCCGTGTCTTCTACACAGGCTCTTTCCGCGCCCCGCGCCAGTTCAACTGGGTGGTGGGCGTGATCCTGCTGGTGCTCACATTCTTACTCAGCTACACCGGCTACCTGCTCCCTTGGGACCAGCTTGCTTACTGGGCAGTGAACGTGGGCGTGAACATGGTCGGCTCGACCCCGATGCTGGGAGACCTGGTGAAGTTCTTCCTCATAGGCGGCTACACGGTAGACCAGAATGCGCTGATCCGCTTCTACACACTGCACGTGGTGGCTCTGCCGCTCGCGCTCGCCGTTTTCCTGGCCGTGCACTTCTGGCGCATCCGCAAGGACGGCTTCTCTCGCGGCCTGACCTTCACCTCCCGCGTGGTCGAGCACGAAGACCGGCGCTCGGCTGGGGCCAAGGCAGCGGGCCAGAAGAAAGACTAGACCCGGCGTCTTTTCACTCGTTCGAGAACTAGGAGAGACCGATGGCGACAACTGGAGACAATCTGACCACTCGCGAACAGAACGTCACAGTCCAAAAAGGCTCGAAGGTGCTGACGCCACCGGCGCGCACCCGCCCCACGACGCCAGCCGACCAGGAGGTGGATACCGTACAGGTATGGCCTCACCTGGTGGTGATCGAGTTCCTTGGGGCCATGATTATCACCATCAACCTGGTGTTGCTGGCGACACTTTTCAATGGGCCTTTGGAGCAGCTTGCCAACCCCGACAAGACGCCCAACCCATCCAAGGCTCCCTGGTACTTCCTCAACCTGCAAGAACTGCTGCTGCACATGAACCCGGCACTCGCGGGCGTGATTGTGCCCACTGTGGCGCTGGGCTTGATAGCGGCTATCCCCTACATTGACCGCAGTACGCGCGGCCTGGGTGTGTGGTGGTACAGCGACCGCGGTCCCAAGATCGCAATTTTCACCGCCATCTACAGCACGGTCGTGTCTGCCGTCCTGATTGCCATCGACAATATTATCAAGCTCAGAACGCTGTTCACTGCGCTGTTGAAGCCGGAAGGGGCGCTGGGTGGACTCACTTCATTTACCGCCGACATGCTTGGAGGGGCTACTCCCGAAGCGGCGGTCGCTTCGGCCCAAGGCATCCTTGTCGAGGCGCTGAACGGCTGGCTCATCCCGACCTTCTGTTTGCTATTCTTCCCGGTGCTGTTGGTCATCCTTTTGAAGAGGATCTTCAGGGGCATCGATCTCAGTGAAATCATCATTGGCCTCTTCACCGGGTTTGTCGTGGTCTATTGGGTGCTTACGATCGTGGGCACGGCCATGCGCGGCCCTGGTATGGAATTCTTTGCTCCGTGGAACCTGCCGCCCTCCTCGGAGGGGTAGACATTACCGGAGCGATCTGGCTAACGGCGCACGATTCAGAGCCGACTTTCTAGTTGCTTTCAACCTGAATTTAGGAGAACGCACATGGCAATTGCTGATCGATCGGGACGGGGCGAGACCTTAACGCCACGCACGGGGGCAGACGCACCGGGGCGGCCCGAAGATACCGCCGGTGGGCGTGTAGCTCAGACAGGTCGCCGCGATCTGCTGAAGTGGGGCCTGTTCGGTTCGCTGCTGCTCATGCTTGGCGGCTTCGGACAAGCCTTTCTTATGTTCTTCTACCCGAAGAAGGTCGGCGTGTTCGGAAGCCGCGTTTCCGTCGAAGGCACAGTGGCCGACTACCCGCTGGGTACCGTCCACGCCGTGCGCGAAGGCAAGTTCTACCTGTCGCACGTGCCCGATGGGCTGCTGGCCCTCTATTGGAAGTGCAAGCACCTCGGCTGCACGGTCCCGTGGAAGCCCGACGAGGAGTTCCAGGGCCAAACCGGCGTGTTCCACTGCCCCTGCCACGGTTCTATTTACCTGCCCAACGGCCAGAACGTGGCAGGCCCGGCGCCCGCGCCCCTCGACATCATGAAGATTGATATAGCGGGCGGCAAGATCGTCGTCGACACGGGCAAGATCACCACGCGCGTAAGGGCATTACCCACCGACGCAGTCAAGGTCTAAGTCCAAGCAGGCGCGGATAGCGCCAACCGCAACACCAGTTCCAGGAGAGGAGAGGCAGCCAGGCTGCCGTGCCAGGAGGCGATATGCGGGATAAGGTCATTCTGGGCGTTACACTGTCAATAGTACTGCTACTGACGCTCGTCATTTACGGCTTCATCGACGCCAACCGGGGCACCACCGTCACCGCCGGCAAGTCCGAAGACGACGCCCGCAGAGGCAAGCACCTTTACGCGCAGTACTGCATCCAGTGCCACGGCCCCCTCGGTGAAGGCTGCATCGGCCCCGCCCTCAACCGGGTGGCATGGCGTCCCGTCCTCGAAAACGGCGCTACCAACGCTGACTGGGACCCTGCGACCTACGACCTCATCAAGCGCACGATCGTGCGCGGGCGCGCCTCCAACCAGCCGGGCATCCAAATGCCTGCCTGGTCGATCCGCGAAGGCGGTGCGTTGGGCGACGCCGAAATCGAGCAGTTGATCACCTTCATCCAGCGCGGCGATTGGAGCACGACCCTCGAGGAGGCTACCTCTGCCACAGGGCTGGGAGAAGCTCTCCCGACCTACAGGGGCTTCGATGACGCTGCAAAAGTAGCCCAGGTGCGCTCGCTGATGCTCGAAAAGGGTTGCCTCAATTGCCACAGGCTTGGCAAGGCGGGAGGCGTGGTCGGCGCGGAACTCACCGACGTGGGTAGCAGGCGCACAGCGGACTGGCTCAAGCGCTGGATCAAGGACCCCAAGTCCATGCCGCACACCGAGCGCGGGCCTAACCTGTGGCTTGTAGCTCCCACGGCAACTGTGCCACCGCCCGCCGGTGCCCAGGGTGGTGGCTCCGCGGAACCGTCGGCAACGCCC
Source organism: Chloroflexia bacterium (assembly GCA_034667185.1). GTDB lineage: Bacteria > Chloroflexota > Chloroflexia > QHBQ01 > JADMIH01 > JADMIH01. The sequence continues at coordinate 3,413 of JAXDKH010000390.1, forward strand.
AACGTCTACCCGATGAACCGCACCTACATGCCGACCATCCCGATGACAGAGGAGCAACTTAATCTCCTGGTGGAATACCTCTCGCATGCGCGGGTGTCTACGAAGTAACGATTCGGGCTATGCTCGGAGGACAGAGAGTGGCTCTTTTCGCCGGTCTTTACAGCAAGAATAGCGGCGGCTTCCGGCTCACACCGCGTGGCAGGGCAATCGGCATCGTTGGCCTCCTGATCGGAGTCGGCCTGGCGCTGGGTTTGCTGAACGTGCCGCTGGCCTCCTCGGCTGCCAACTCGGTAGATGTCACAACGATAGAGGAAGCCGTGCCCAACGACCCGATGTCGCCGGTTTGGGACCGTGCCAAGGAGTCGGAGATATCCCTAAGCGCGCAGCAGATCTACCAGCCCGGCGGCGGGACGACACGCGGCGTGCGCGTTCGGGTGCTGGAGGATGGGACCAGTGTCGGCTTCCGAGTCTCCTGGGACGACGACACGCGCAACGACGTGCCCGGTAACGTGCCCAGCGACGCGGCCGCCATCCAGCTGCCTATCGACCCCTCACACGTCCCTTACCAGTGCATGGGTCAGAGCACCAGCCGGGTGAACATCTGGCAGTGGAAGGCAGCCCTGGAACGCCAGGCATTGGAAAACCTCGGCGCATTGCCGCAGGAGGGCGCAGGCGTCCGCAACCTCACCAGTAACGGCATCTGCAAGGCCGTTGAAACGCCCGGCACCGAGCCACAGGTATACTCCCACCACGATGGGAAGAGTTGGTTCGTGGTGTTCAAGCGTGCCCTCTCCAAGGGCGACGAGGGCACCGCACCGCTGGCCGCCGGCGTCAATACGTCGGTGGCCTTCGCGGTCTGGAATGGCGCAAGGGGCGAAACACGCGGTATGAAGGCCGTCTCGACCTGGAACACGCTCGTTCACACGACACAACCGGCGGGAGGCGTGGGCGGTCTGCTCACGTTGGGCGCAATCGTAGCGATTTCCGCGGGCGTAGTGGCCTATTCGATGCGCCGCCTGTCTCGCACCTAACCTTCGGCACATGTGCTGCACCGGACACGGGGCGCAGGGATTCACAAACGCTAACACGCAGGCACGTTCGAGTGCCGGCACGCTGAGGAACTGAGGGAGGAACTGGAGTTATGGCCGTAGCAGTGCGGGATTTAGACTATGCGCGTGGCCGCGCGGGACTCTTGTCCGGGGAAGGTAGCGCCTCACGCAATTTCCTCTACTCGGCGATTGCCTGGCTGACCATAGCCGACTTCGTCGGTCTGATCGCCGCCACCCAGATGATCAGCCCCGACTTCCTGGCCGGGATACCCTTTCTTACCTTCGGCCGTTTGCGCCAGATGCATACTAACGGCGTGCTCTTCATGTGGCTCTCAATGGCCCAGGTCGGCGCGTTCTTCTACATCGTGCCCCGACTTTGTGGCACCAAGCTCTTCAGCGAAGTCCTGGGCAACATCACGATGATCCTGTGGAACATGGTCGGTATAGCGGGCTACCTGACCCTCGCCAACGGCATGACCCAGGCACGCGAATACGCCGAGCTAATATGGCCCATTGACGTGATGGTCATGGTCGCCTTACTCCTGGTCGGGTTCAACATCTTCCGCACCATATTCGCCCGCAAGGAGAAGAAGCTTTTTGTCTCCTTGTGGTACATCATGGGCACGATGATTTGGATGCCCATGCTCTATTTCGTGGGCAACGTGATGTGGCAACCGCTGCTTCCGAGCGCGGAAACGAACATCGCGGGCTTCCCGTCGGGCGGGCTTACGGGCATCATGGACGTTACCTGGAGCTGGTTCTACGGGCACAACGTGCTCGGCTACTGGTTCACCACCTCCGGCGTCGCGATCACCTACTACATCATACCTGTAATCATCAGAAGCCCCCTCTTCAGTCACCTCCTGTCACTCATCGGCTTCTGGTCAATTGCCTTCTTCTACGGCCTGGTCGGGCAGCACCACATACTCTCAACGCCCACGCCCGGCTGGCTCAAGACGCTGGCTGTGGTAGGCTCGCTGGGGCTTTTCATCCCGGTTTTTACGTTCCTCACTAACATTTGGCTGACGATGAGGGGAAACTGGGGCAAGATTTATGAGAGTCTGCCCCTCAAGTTTATGATCGTGGGCACCGTCTTCTATTTCATCACGTGTATTCAGGGCCCGCTACAGGCTATCCAGGGCTTCAACAGGTTGATCCACTTCACAAACTGGATCGTGGGCCACGCTCACCTGGCATTGCTCGGCACCTTCTCCTTCTGGGCGATGGGTGCTATCTACTACATCATCCCGGTGACGTTACGCAGGCGCATATACAGTCCGGGCCTTGCTGAAATCCAATTCTGGCTGGTTACTGCCGGCTTCCTGCTGATGATGCTCTCTTTGCAGATCGGCGGCCTGATCCAGGGTGCTATGTGGCTCAACGGAGACTCGCAGTACAAGGTGCTGCCGGAACTCAAGCCCTACCTGGTGATCCGGGCCATTTCGGGCGCGATGATCGTGATGTCGGGCATACTCCAGGCCTGGAACATATACAAGACCGTGACTTCGAGCCAGCCTATGATGGCTGCGGCCCCCGCACCGGCGGAGGCGCCTAACTAGGTTCCCTTACGGCCGCCGCGTCTGCGGCTACCACTTTGTCACACCGGAAGACGAGGAGTGTAAATGGACCACAACGGTGGAGCAGTTTTCAGAATGGATGGACGCACCATATTCTTCGGTGGGTTCATCGTCTTCGCCTCTATCATCTTCATTGTGGTGGCCTTGCCCTACCTTACCTACCAACCGCCCCGGTCCGCCGACGCCCGCCCCCTGACCGCGCAAGAGGAAGCGGGCCGCAGGCTGTATGCCGCCAACGGCTGCCTCTATTGCCATAGCCAGTACCTGCGCCCGCAAGACTGGACGGGTGTTCAGTCCTTCAGGACCGTAGGTCGCGTGGCGCAAGCAGGTGATTATTACTACCAGCAGACGCTTTTGCTGGGCAGCGAGCGCACTGGCCCCGACCTCTCGCAGGAGGGGGGCGCGCACGATGACGAGTGGCACCTCGCCCACTTCTACAACCCGCGCTTTACCTCGCCCAAGTCGATCATGCCCCAGTTCAGCTTCTATTACCGTGAGTACGAACCGACCGACGACGTAAAGAACCTGATTGCTTACGTTCAAAGCTTGGGCGGGCAAGCGGGCGTGGAGCGTGCCCAACGGCAGCGGGCGCTTAAGACGAAGCTGCTGACCGAGCGTGCCAGGGGCAACGACGCTATCATTCACGAGTGGTTCCCCAGTACCTGGCGCAACGTGCGCAACCCTATGGAGCCGTCGACACGCTCGCTGGTGCACGGCAAGCAGGTGTTCACGACCAACTGCATAGGCTGCCACAACGTGACCGGAGACGGCAAGGGCCCGGCGACACGTTTTGTCGCCAACCCTTCCCCCCGGAACTTCACCGATGCCAGTCAGCAGCTATATTTTAGCGACGGCGAATTGTACGACGCTATCCTCTTCGGTGTCGACGGCACCGCCATGCCCGCCTGGGGCGACGTGCTCACAGTCAACGACATTTGGGATGTGACGAACTTTATCCGCACTATACCCAACGGCGGCCTGCTGGTCGATCAACTCGATGCCAGCATGATGGTCAGCCCGGCGGACATCGTGCCGATTCGCTCGACGCCGCTGCCACTAGAGCCTGCGCCCGGCAACGTGCCCGTGGTCACCCCAGAGGGCGGACTTGGGCAGACAGGCGGGGCCACAGGCGCTAATTCTACCCCGCAGCCGAACGGGACTCCTGGGGCAAATCCCACGGTCGCACCCGTGCCCGAGAAGACGGTGGCTCCCGGCGGGTGATCATGACCGGCAACGGTGAAGAAGGAACCAGCATTATAGATACAGGCTGGTTCGGGAAAGTAGGTGGCCCTTTGGTGAGAAGATACTTACGACTGATGAAGGTCTGCTGGCTGCTGTCGGCGTTTCTTTTGCTGGCTGTACCCACGGTAGCTTCCGCACACGACAATATCGGAGACGATGAGCTTGCGGTGGCGAACTGGATGCTCATTGGGGCTTTGGTCGCTATTCTGACGGGTGTATTCATGGCCTGGTGGGCGATCCACAGCGGGCAGTTCAGCAACGTCGAGGAATCCAAGTTCTCTATGCTCGATAACGCAGAGGACTACGAGGCCATCATGGCCGAGTCGGACGCCCGCGAGGCCGCCCTGCTTGCCGAGGAGCAGCGTTCCGGCACCGTAGCGGGCACGAAAGCTGCTAACCCAAGTGCTGGCCCGGCAGCCAAGCCGACGGGCATCTAACACGCTGAGGAAGCTGGAGGAAAGCCGACATGTCGTTCCCCAACGGTAGTGATCTAATCAAACCCTGGTCGTGGAACCTGCCGCTTGAAGGTGTAATGTGGTTCGTGGTCATACTCCTGGTGGTCGCCATTTGGTTGTGGACCAGCGCGGGTAAGGACCGCCGCAATCTCCCGGACATACTGGGACGCAATGTCGAGGACTTCGCGGGCGTGACCCAGGAGGGGAACGGGCCGATACCCAGGTTCCTGCTGATGTTCTACCTGGTAGTGGCTCTGTTCATGATAGGCTACCCAATCGTAACCTTGATCTTCAACTACGACTACTGAGTTGCACTGCGGAAGTT
>JAXDKH010000391.1:0-10870 GCA_034667185.1 Chloroflexia bacterium
GGAAGTCGCCAGCTTGTTGCGCCAGGCCAAGGAGAAGGGTGAAACCTGGCTTACCTGGCAAGAATTGAACGATGGCGAGACTTTCGGCAGGGCAATCGACGTTGCCTACCCGCAGAGCTACAGCGTGATGCACTTCCTGGCGGACAAGTACGGCATGTCCACCTTTGGCCGCATGATGAACAACCTGCGCGATGGTGCCGACCTGGACGACGCGATAGCCTGGGCCTACTCCAAGACAACCAAGCAGTTGGAGCAGGAGTGGCTCGATTGGCTACCTGGCTTCCTCGATACGGGCTGGCGCACCAACCTCTTGATAGCTTACGACCTCGCTCCGGCCCAGGCATTGTACGACGCGGGGCGCTTCAAAGAGGCCGAGGAGCAGTTTGCCCTGTCCGAGAGGCTGTACCGCGACCTGGGTAAAATAATCAAGGCCGACGAGATAGCCATCATGCGCGAGCACTCGCGGCAGGCTTATACGGCGGGCGACCTTGTCGGGCAGGCCACCGAGTCTCTCAAATCGCACGACTACGAGCAGGCGTTCAACTACGCCACGGAAGCGGGCAGCACCTACGACAACCTGAAGCTTGACAGCAACCAGACCAAGGCCTCAGAGACCGCCCAGCTAGCCAGGCGCGGCGTGGACGCTCTATCCCAGCTTGAACAGGCGAAGAAGCACCTGTCGGATTGGAACCTGCCCGCGGCGGAACTCTCGGCCCGGAGCGCGGCGGACGCTTTCGTGGACCTCGGTGACGATAAGCATGTGGCCGAGGTGAACGACATCCTTTCGACTACCTGGCAGTACCGCAGGCTGGCAGGGTTCGGGGCGCTCGGTCTGGGCGTGCTGGCCCTGGCGCTCGGTGCCTTTGCCGTGGTCCGCGCCCAGAAGCGCAACCAGCGTGCGCGGCAGCGTCCCCACGTAGAGGAGAACCCATCTTGGCTGTAACGCACGAAATGGAAAGCCAGGCAAACGGTGCCCCCGCACCTGAAGACACCTCCCGCCCCGGCGACCTGATGGCTTCCACATTGCGGGCCTACCGCAATCGCCTGGGGCGCGACCGCCGCAGGGCTTTCGTGGGCGTCTCGGGCATTGGCATCGGCGTGATGTGGATAGGCATGTCGCTGTTGTACGCGGTGGACATGGCTTCTCCTCTCATCCTTGCCGTGGCCGCCTCTCTGACCCTGACTGTGCCGTTCCTGGCGCTGCTCGCGGAGATCATCACTCGTCCCTCCTTGCGTACCACCGCCCGCATACTCGACTCCCGGCTGGACGACCGGCAGCGCCTGGTGACTGCCCTCGAGCTGGGGGGCAAGGCGGAGTTGGGGCCGCTGGACGCTACGCAGGTGGCTACCTCCGCCCGGCTCCTGTCACGTGCCGACCCGAAGGTGGTCAGCCCCATCAGGAGCATGAGGCCGTCGTTGGCTCTCACCGCCGGGTTGCTTTGCCTGTCGCTTGCCGTGTTCGTGCTCAAGGGCACGGGTGGGCAATTTGTGCCATACCGGACGGGTACGCTGCCGCAGACCCCCGAGGAGCTAGCACAGCTTGCCACGCCTACAGCGGTGACAGGCCTGCCTGATGCCGAGCAGCAGGCCACCCAGCAGGCCGGCTCTCCCAACGCCACGCCGGGCGCGGATGGGCAGAATAGCCTTACCCCTGCCCAGCAGGAAGCCGCCGAATCTCAGGACGCCAAGTCGAGCCTGGACACGCTGGGTAAGTCGCTGGACGGGCAGGGCGCGACTCAGAGCATCGCTGACAACCTGCGCAACGGCAACTACGACGAGGCGGCCAAGCAGCTTGGCGAGTTGGGCCAGCAGAATGACCAGCTTTCGGAACAGGCCAAGAAAGACCTCGCCGACGCGCTCGATGCCGCCTCGGATGACCCGAATACTACTGACGATATGCGCTTCAAAGAGCGCCAGGCCGCCAACGCCCTGCGTAAGGGCAAGTACAAGGACATTGATGAGGCGCTGGGCAACCTGGGCAAGTCGGTGCAGGACACCGCGGGCAAGGTGATGACGCAGGAGGAGATGGCGCAGGCCTTTCCGTCGCCCACGGCGGGCACAGGTGGTGCTGGGCAGGTGCCTCCAGCCGCGCCGTCGCAGAATGGCGAGCAATCAGCGCAGGACGGCCAGCAAGGTACCCAGCCGGGCGAGCAGAACCAGGGCGGCCAATCCCAGCAGTCGGGAGAGAACCAGCAAGGCGGCGGCCAACAGCAGGGGCAGGGCGAGCAAAGCCAGCAATCGGGCGGCCAGAACGGCCAGGGGAAGCAGAGCGGCGAACAGGGGCAGGGGGAAGCTGGACAAGGACAGGGCCAGCAGGGCCAGAGCCAGTCTGGCGGCCAGGCCCAGAACGAGCAGCCCGGACAGGGTAATCCCGGCGCGGGCGACGGCCACCGTGAGACCGGACCGACCGGACCCGGCAGCGTGAACGGCGGCGCGTCCAACCCGTTCGAGCTTGAGGGCAGCAAGGACCCCAAGGGTGGCAACCCCAGCGACGGCAACCAGCCCGCCCTCTCCGTGGAAGGCGACAGGCAGCAGTCCAGCCAGGCGGCCCCCGCCGACCAGGGCACCGCCAGCAACGTGCCCGGAGAGAACAGCCGCGTGCCCGTGGAGCGCTGGGACGTGGTGCAGAGGTATTTCAACGGCCAGTGATGCGCGGTCGTGCGCGGCCTCGCTCCCAAAGGATGGAAAGTGCCCATAGAAGAACTGGCGGGCGTGTTGAGCCGGTATGGCATCGACACCTCCAGGCTCGAACTCCTGTTCTCCCCCGATGGGTATGAGGTGTACGGCCTCAATGTCCTAGGCGAGCGTGCCCTCACCATGTGGGGCGAGTTGCGCGACCTGTCGAACGAGACCGGACACTGGCCCGTCATCCTCGGTGCCGAGGAAGAGGTAAAGTTCCACAGGGAGGCCATTGAGGACTTCAACGCTGAAACGTCCGTGGAGGAGATTCTTGCCGGGGCTGAGGCAATAGACGTTGATATGCTTTTGGAGAATCGCCTTCTCAGCCTCATAGAGCTTGACAGTGATGAATCGCAGGCGTTCACCGATATGCTCATGAGCAAGGCAGAGGCTCAGGGTGAGGGTAGTCACATCGACGTGGCGACGGAGTGGGCCGACCACGTTGACAAAGTGCCGGGCCGCCGGAAAGCCTTGTTAGAGCAGCTGCTTACAGAAAGGGCCGGGGAGTGGCCGGAGGGCGCGCAGCCGCACAACTACTTTTCCATTCCATACCAGTGGACGGGCGACTACACCAGGCTGAAACCACTACCTACCGTGCGCATGGCCCTGGTGCCAACTGTCGCAGGCTGGGAAGTACCTGCCTACTTGAAGTTCGGGGCCTGGAACGACTGTCCCTCGCCCCAGGAGCATGTGGCCGTGCTGAAACACTGGCACGCACGCTACGGCTCGCAAGTAGTCGGCCTGACCCACGACGTGCTGGAAGTAGGCGTAACCCGCCCGCCCAACAGCAAGCTAAGCGCGTTCAACCTCGCCAGGGAGCAGTACGGCTACTGCGCCGACATCGTAGACCAGGGCGACGGCGGCATCCTGTCCCTGGCCGCAACTCTACTTGATGCAAGCGTATGGTATTTCTGGTGGGACTGAAGAGGAAATTGGGAATTCGGATTGCGGACTTCGGATTTAGTTGAACTCGTAGCAAGTCCGCAATCCGAATTCCCAAATCCGAAATCGTAGAAGGGGTGTATTAGATTGAGCGATACAATGCAAGCCTGGACACCTGAGCAGGCAAGTGGGCTGTCGGGACGCGTGCAGGAGATCGTGGGCACGCTGGAGGCCGAGCTTGGTAGCGTGATTGTGGGGCAGAAGCAGGTGGTGCGCGGGGTGCTCACCGCCCTGCTCGCGGGGGGCCACGTGCTGCTGGAGGGCGTGCCCGGCCTGGGCAAGACGCTGTTGGTGCGCACGTTAGCCGAGTGCCTGGACCTCACCTACAGCCGCATCCAGTTCACGCCCGACCTCATGCCCGCCGACATCGTGGGCACCGACATTATCAACGAGAACGACGGCATGCGTGCCTTCGCCTTCCAGCCGGGGCCGATTTTCGCCCACCTGGTGCTCGCCGACGAAATCAACCGCGCCACGCCCCGGACCCAATCGGCCATGCTCGAAGCCATGCAGGAGCACGTTGTCACCGTGGGGCGCACCAGCCACCCTTTGCCGGAACCCTTCTTCGTGATGGCTACCCAGAACCCGATAGATTTGCAGGGCACATACCCCCTGCCCGAAGCCCAGCTTGACCGCTTCTTCTTCAAGCTAATAGTGGAGTACCCGCAGGGTGCCGAGCTGAAGGAGATCGCCCGCCGCACCACTGGCAACCGCGCCGTGACCGCCCGCAAGGTGATGGACGGGGCCACGTTGTTGCGCTTGCAGCAGATCGTGCGCGACATCCCCGTGGCCGAAGAGGTGCTCGATTACGCCGCCAACCTGGTTATGGCTACCCACCCCGAGACTGCCACCGCCAGCCCCTCGGCCCGCCAGTTCGTGCGGTTCGGGGCCAGCCCCCGCGCAATACAGTCTCTGGTGCTCGCCGGGAAGGTGAACGCCATCCTTTCGGGGCGGTACAACGTCTCGTACGACGATCTGAAGCGCGTGGCCCTGCCTTCGTTGCGGCACCGCATGGTGCTCAACGTGGAAGCGCAGCTACAGAGCGTCACAGCCGACAGCATCATCACCCGCGTGCTGGAAGAGGTACAGCCTTGAGATCGGTAGGCGGCATACGGGCTACATTGAATAACCTGGGTCGTCGATTCGCCCGTGCCGTGCCGAGTCTCGCGCCGATGCCCACTGACACGGTGGTTGATGGCGACTTCCTGCGCAAGCTGGACCGGCTCTCGCTCACGCTGGGGCGCGACCTCATAAACGGGCTGATGGGCGAGCACCTTTCCACTCGGCGCACATCCGGCATAGAGTTCGCGGACTACCGCCAGTACAGCGCGGGCGACGACCTTCGCCGGGTGGACTGGAATGCCTACGCCCGCCTCGGTACCCTGCACGTTCGCCAATCGCAGGCCGAGCACGACACGGTGCTATTCCTGCTGGTGGACGCCAGCCCCTCGATGGACTTCGGCAACCCGACCAAGTTCCTCTCCGCCCGCCGCCTGGCCGCCGGTCTAGGCTATATCGCACTGTCGCACCTCGATAGCGTGGTGCTGGCGGCACCGGGTGCTGACAACAGGCTTGCCGCTGACCCATTCAGGGGCCGGGGCCAATCACCCAACCTCTTCCGCACTCTGCAGGAGTTGAACGCAGGGCAGGCCATAGATTTCGACGGTATCATGGTGGGGTGGAGCGCGGAGCGCATGGGGGGTGGCGCGGTGGGCCGCCTGGCCGTGATCGTGTCGGACCTGCTGCTCGACGGCTGGCATGATGGCGTGCGCAACCTCGTTACCAACGGCTTCGGGGTCACGGTGCTGCACGTGCTCAGCCCCGAAGAGCTGTCGCCCTCAGAGGACGGTGATTTCCAGCTTGAGGATAGCGAAACGGGTGAGCGCTTGGACGTGCACCTGGGTGCCGCCAGCCTGCAGGAGTACGACCGCCGCGTAGCCGCCTGGCTGGCCGAAACAGAATCCTGGTGCCATGCTAACGGCGCTCGCTACGTGCGCCTGCAAAGCGATTGGGACATCGAGCGGACCCTGCTCGACGTGCTGCGCAAGAGGGGAGTTACGGCGTGAACCTGCTGAACCCCGCCGGTGCGTGGTGGCTCCTGCTCGTGCCCGCGTTGATTGCCCTCTACATGCTGAGGCCCCGCTCGCGCCGCAAGCCCGTGCCCAGCCTTCGCTTGTGGCGCGAACTGCCCCAGGTGGAGCGTCCCACCCCGCGCCTGCGCCGCCCGCCGCTATCGTGGCTGCTGCTGCTCCAGGCCCTCCTATTGGCCGCCGGGGCCTTCGCCCTCATGCAACCGGCCCTCTGGACTCCCGCCGCGCGTCACACTGTGGTGCTCCTCGATATGTCGGGCAGCATGCAGACCGCCGACGGTTTCACCACCCGCTTCGAGCAGGCGCGCACGGACGCACGTAACATAGCGGGCAAACTGCGCGACAACGACCGCATAACTCTGTTGGGTGTGGGACCGACCGTGCTCACTGCTTGCTCCAACTGCGTGCGCAACGACTTCGAGCGTGCCCTGAGCGACCTGACGCCGAGCGCCGGGCGTGCCGACTGGCCTTCCGCCGTGTCCGTCGCCGCCGGTCTCGCAGGGCAGGCTGGCGCGAACGCCACCACTACCTATGTCATCTCAGACGGGGCTTTTGCCGATTTGCCCGCTGGTGGACTGCCCTCGGACATGCATTTCGTGCAGGTGGGCGGCAACGTTACCAACCTGGCTGTGAGCGTGTTGAGCGCCCGCAGGCCTCCCAACAACTCGCCCGGCTATTCGGCCTACGCCCGTATTGAGAACGTCTCAACATCGCAAGCCGCCGTGCAGGTGTCGGCGGTGGCGGATACGGTGCCGCTGGAGCCTCGCAGCCTGAACATACCCGCCGGTGGGCATGCCGATGTAACGTGGGACGTACCCGCCGGGGCGCTCAAGCTAACAGTCGGTGTTAACACGCAGGACGCGCTCGCAGCCGACAACCAGGCGGTGCTCTTCCTGCCGACCAACTCGCAGGACCAGGTGATCGTCAAGTCCGATGACCCAACTATGTACATGCGGGCGGTGGCGGGCTATCACGGCCTGCAACCGATTACGGACACCGTGAAGGGCAGCGCCGAGACCGCCTTCACCGTATGGGAGGGGGAGCTACCTGCTGCCTTGCCCGCCGGTGGCCTCTTCCTGGTGAACCCCACGGGAGGCTTGTTTGCCGCTACGGGCGAACTGGAGAACGTTAGCTCGCAAGAAACGGTAGCGGACCACCCGCTATTGCGCGACATCGACCTGCGTGCCCTGTTCGTGCAGCGCGCCCGCAAGTACGAGGCCCCGGCCTGGCTTGAGCCTATTGTGCAGAGCGCCGACGGCCCGTTGTTATTGGCGGGGGAGCAGGATGGCCGCAGGATAGCGGTGCTCACCTTCGACCCGCGCGAATCTAACCTGCCCAAGCTGGCGGCCTTCCCGCTGCTCATGGCGAACCTGGCAGACTGGCTCTACCCTCAGTCGGGCGTGGGCGCGCTACGTCCCGGCGAGGCTGCTATCGTGCCCCCCGGCGCGACCGTGACCACCCCCAACGGGAAGACGGTCAAGGCGAGCGAGGCGGGCGTGTTTGCGGATACGCACGAGGTGGGCATCTACACCGTCTCGGTGGCTGACCGGCAGGCCAACCCGCAGGACGGCATGCGCTCCTTCGCCGTGAACATGACCGACATCAACGAATCTAACGTCACTCCCCGGGACCACCGTGAGCTTGAGCGGGCCGCCGTGCAAGCCTCCGAGCGCCTGGCTACGCAGGACTACTGGTCGCCGCTGGCCGCGGTGGCGCTGGTGCTGGCGGGTGGTGAGTGGCTGCTCTACTGCCTGAAACGAGGCCGCATGTGAACGACTTCCTCTTCCTACAACCCCAAACACTGTGGCTGGCCCCTTTCTTGGTCGCGCTGCTCATTCTCTCTATCCGCCTGGTGCGCGGGTTGGCTCCCTGGCGGCGTCGGACCGCGGCTTTCTTCCAGACCCTGACCGTGTTGCTGCTCGTGGCCTCCCTTGCCCAGCCCGTCATGGCGCACCCACAGGCCACCATGAGCCTGGTGGTGGTGCTCGACTCCTCCGCCAGCGTCAGCACGCAAGGTCGCGAGCAAGCCACCGCTTTCGCCCGCGACGTGCTCAACACAGCCGGGGAAGACGTTACCCTGCAATTCGTGTCGGTGGGGCAGCGCGCCACCCAGCTTACGGATGAAGAAGTACTCAACGGCAGTTGGTCGGTCATTAGCGACACCAACTCTATGGTGGAAGACCCCAATCTGCGCGCCACCGATCTAGCCGCAGGTCTACGCCTTGCCGGTAGCCTCCTGAAGGACGAGGGCCGCCGCCGGGTGGTTGTGGTTAGCGACGGCTGGGAGACGCTGGGCCACGCTACAGATGAGGCCCTGCGTCTGCAAAGCCGTGGCATTGACGTACAGGTGATGCCGCTCTCCGCATTGGGCACGCCGGAGGTGATCGTGCGCTCGCTGGACGTGGACCCCTACGCCCGCGTGGGCGACCCCGTACGCACCGGGTTGAACGTCTATAGCAGCGATGCTGGTCCCGCCGTGCTCAGCCTGAGCGTGGATGGCCGCGCACTCGTCACGCAGACTGTCACCCTCAAGGCAGGCGACAACACCCTGCCCATCGACCACCGCGCCCTCACCCCTGGCTTCCACCGTCTCGATGCGATCATAACCAGCGAAAAAGACAGTTCGGCAGAGAACAACAGCGCCGCCGCCACGATAGTAGTCAAGCCGCAGCCGAACGTGCTGGTGCTGGAGGACCGCCCAGGCGAGTCGGACCGGCTGGTGGGCAGCCTGCTCAAAAGCGAGATAACCGTCGATGTGCGCCCGCCCGCCTTCATCCCGGCCCGCCTCTCGGACCTGGACCAGTACGACAGCATAGTGCTCTACAACGTGGCCGCCACCAGCATGACGCTTGACCAGCAGCGCACCCTGCAGGAGTACGTGCGGCGCAGCGGCAAGGGCTTGGTAGCGGTAGGAGGAGAGACCAGCTTCGCCAAGAGCGGTTACCAGGACAGCGTGCTTGAAGATGTGATGCCGGTATCCTCCGACCCCGGCCCCCGCCCCGAAAAAGGTGAGACCGCCCTCATCCTGGTGTTCGACCGTTCCTCCTCGATGGACGAGTGGATGGGGCTGAGCAACCAGGACACCAAGTTCAGCATGGCTAAGGAAGCGGCCCGCCTCTCCATTGACGCCCTGCGCGCCGGGGACATCTTCGGGGTGCTCAGCTTCGATACCGAGAACCTGTGGACCATCGAGCCTGTCACCATACACGCCGATACCGACAAGCAGGCGTTGAAGGACAAGATAACCCAGATACAACTGGGCGGTGGCACCAGCATATACCCTGCGGTCGTGGCAGCGGGCGAGAAAATCCTCACCATCAAGGCGCAGTCTCGGCACCTGGTGCTCATGACCGACGGCAAGGACTACCACGAAGGCGGTTACGATGACATCATCAACAAGCTGCGCACCGCCGATGTGAGCCTCTCCACGATAGCAGTCGGCTCCGACGCGGACCGGGGCCTGCTGGTGGAATTGGCGCGCAAGGGCCAGGGCCGGAGCTACTTCACGGAGCGCATAGACAACATACCCAAGATTGTTTTCCGTGAGCTTGACCTGGCCCTCAAGGAGGCCATCATCGAGGGCGCGGTGCAGCCCCACGTGCAGGAGACCAGCCCGGTGCTGCGCGGCATCACGCCCGGCTCTATCCCGCAGCTTGGCGGCTATGATATCACTTCGCCCAAGGACGCCAGCGTGACCGCGCTCACCTCAGACCTGGGCCAGCCGCTGCTCGCGCACTGGAACTATGGCCTGGGGCGCGTGCTAGCCTTCACGTCGAGCGTGAACCAGGTGTGGGCCAAGGACTGGCTGGGTTGGGGTGACTTCGACCGCTTCTGGAACTCCGCCGTGCGCTGGACGATGCAAAGCCCCCTCAACCGCCAGCTTCAACCCACTGTGAACGTGACCACGGACGAGGCCGGGCAGCCCCTGGCGCACATCGCTGTGGAGAGCCTCAACGACGACCTGGGCTTCTCCGACCTGAGCGACATCACGGCGGGCCTGCGCTCCCCCTCCGGCGTGGTAACTACCACGCTGCTCAGCCAGGCCGGGCCGGGCCGCTACGAAGCCGACGTGCCGGTGAGCGAGCTTGGAGCCTACGAGGTGCGCCTCACCCGCCCCGGCGAAGAAGCCGCCCCACCCGAGACCGAGACGGCGGGTTTCACCGTCCCCGTAGGCGAGGAGTGGGCGCACGTGGGCACCAACGACCGCCTGCTCAAGCGCCTCAACGGCAACAAGGGCTACCTGACGGACCCCGCGCTCGCCCTCGACGGCACCAACCTTACCGGCGCGATAGTGGAGTACGACCCCCTCTGGTTCTACCCCCTCGCGGCCGCCCTGGTAACCCTGCTCCTCAGCGTGGCGGTGCGGCGCATTGAGTTTCGTGGCCGCAAAAAGCCGGTTGTGTAAGAGGCGGAACCGCAAAGACGCAAAGAACGCGCAAAGAGGATTAAGGTTTAGAGGGTACAAAGAGGTCCAGGGTACGACATCATGTAACCTGGACCTCTTTGTACTTAGAACACTCTATTTAATCTTAGCGCGTTCTTTGCGTCTTTGCGTCTTTGCGTCTTTGCGTTTTCGTAATTTCTTGGCTATTGTTCAGGTGCCGGTATTACGCCAAGCTGCTGCAGCATGCCGAACTGGTCGAAGACGACCCAGCGTTCGGCTATCAGTCCGTTCTCAAAGCGGTCGATCATGACGGAAGAGAAGGCGATTTGCTTGCCGGTGGGCGGGATGCCCTGTAAGTCGCCCAGGTGGGTGCCCCGGAACGTGGTGCGGGTCACTACCCTGTCGCCCTCGGCTACCTGGTCCTCTACAATCGACTGGTGGTCGGGGAAGGCACGGGCGAACATTTGGCCGACCTGCTTGTAGTTCTCGCGTCCGGGTTGCAGGCCTGGGAAGCCATGTACTATCACGTTTTCTGCTACCAGTTGGCTGGCACCGTCGAAGTCGCCGCTGGAAAATAGCTCGAAGAAGCGGCGCGCTGTTATCTTGTTTTCTTCTGCGGACATTTTATTTGTCTCCTGTTTGTAGCTAACCTTCTTTTGCTTCATTCTATACTATTCCAGTACTTCTGCCGCCGCGCACTCCGCGGACAGGTTGGCCGCAAAGTCCTGATGCTGCAACCAACAGGACCAACCACCCCTTGTCATCCTGAGCGTAG
>JAXDKH010000392.1:0-12222 GCA_034667185.1 Chloroflexia bacterium
TAGATTAAGAGGGTGTTCTAAACAAAAACGACCAGGGTACATGATGTCGTATCCTGGTCCTCTTTGTACCCACGAAACCCTTCACATTCTTAGCTGACCTTTGCGCTCTTTGCGCCTTTGCGGTTTCATCGTTAAGTCCTACCATCTAGGGAAGGTGGCTTCGGCTTCTTCGCGGAGTTGGGCGTAGCTCTCGTAGCGGAGTTCGTGGATTTGGCCCGCTGCTACGGCGGCTTGTATGGCGCAGCCGGGTTCGGCCATGTGGGCGCAGTCGCTGAAGCGGCAGTGGTCCAGGTGGGGGCGGAACTCGGGGAAGCAGTCGGGCAGCTCTTCGGGCGGCACCATCCAGACGCCCACCTCGCGCAGGCCTGCGGTGTCGGCCACCGAAGCCCCGTCGGGTAACCGTATAAGGTAGCCACCCACCGTGGTGTGCCGCCCCGTACCGTAGGCCGCGCTCACCTGCCCCACCCGGAGGTTCAGGCCGGGGTATAACGCGTTGAGCATGCTCGACTTGCCCACGCCCGAAGGCCCCGTCAGCACCGACGCTTTGCCTATCAGCGCCTCGTGCAGTTCTTCCAGCCCAACGTTCTGCTTCACGCTGGTGAAGTGCACCGGGTAACCCGCCATCCGCACCGGCTCTAACAGTGCGTGCACATCGTCCTGATTTTCGGCAAGCTCAATCTTGTTGATGACCACGCGGGCCCCCAGGTGATTGGCCTCGGCTACGACCAGGAAGCGGTCCAGCATGGGCAGGTTGGGCGGGGGCAGGGCAGCCGCGAAGACTACCACCACCTGGTCCACGTTGGCGATTAGCACCTGCCGCTTGAGCCGCGTGCCCGTTGCCCGCCGGGCCAGCACGCTCTGCCGGGGGAGCACCGCCGCGATTACGTAGTGGTCCTGCTTGCCTTGCAGTTCCACCCAGTCGCCAACCGCGGGGGGGTCCTCCTTGAAGAGCCTGCCCCGGATAGGTATCGTCACCTGATCGTCGCCTATCTGCACCGTGGCAACGTCGGCGTAAAGGCGGATTATCTGCCCTTTGATGGGCTCGGTGGAGTCGTTGTGTGACATAGGCGCTTGTCTATACTATACCCCATTCTTGTCGCCGGTCACTGCACGCCAAATAAGTAATGGGGCGGCTGCAACGTTGGATAGGAGAACCTTGTTTCCCTTTGTCATTCCGAGCACAGCGAGGAATCAGTGGGCAGTCGTTCTCTGTTGCATTGAAGGAGTACGGGGGGCAGGGCCACTCATGTGCTCCAATGCACCTTCTTACCTACCCAACTGATTCCTCGCTGCGCTCGGAATGACAAAGACGGAGCTTGGTCGTCGCATGCAGATGTAACACCGGACGAGCTACTCACAACGTGGCTTGCCAACTCACATGTTTGTGGCTTACAATATCGGTTGGCAATGAAGCCGACACAGGCTCAGAACTTGCTCTTTAGCAGGCTGAGACTGTAATTGAATAGGCCACTGCTAGACACTGCCACGCTCACGATGTGGGCAAGTACAACAAGGAGGTTGACTGATGCAAGTCACAGACAGGCCGGTTGCTATTAATTTAGATATCGAGATAGACCCCACGAGGCATAACCTTAACACCGCGCAGCTCGTAGAAGAAGCCATTCGCAACAACGAAGGTAGCCTCGCCGCCGAGGGCCCGTTGGTTGTAAGCACCGGCCAGTACACTGGACGCTCCCCCAAGGACAAGTTCGTCGTGGAGGAGCCTTCCAGCCAGGACAACATTTGGTGGGGCGCGGTGAACCAGCCCCTCCCCCAGGAAAAGTTCGATGCTCTGCGTGAAAGGCTTATGGTCCACGTGCGCGATAAGGCGATGAAGCTCTACGTGCAGGACGTGTACGTCGGCGCCGACCCCAACTACCGGCTGAAGGTCCGCATCTACACCGAGTTCGCATGGTCCAACCTCTTCGCCCGCAACCTCTTCATCAGGCCCACCGAGGCTGAGCGCGCCGGCTTCGAGCCAGATTTTGTGGTAGTAGACGTGCCCTCGTTCCACGCCAACCCAGCTGAAGAAGGCACGCGCACCGAGACGTTCATTGCCCTCAACCTCGCGCAGAGGCTGGTGCTCATAGGCGGCACCGAGTACGGCGGCGAGATCAAGAAGTCGATGTTCACGGTGATGAACTACGTGCTGCCCGTCAACGGCGTGCTCTCGATGCACTGCTCGGCCAATATAGGCAAGAACGGCGACACCGCCCTTTTCTTCGGGCTGTCAGGCACAGGCAAGACGACCCTCTCCGCCGACCCTAACCGCACGCTCATAGGCGACGACGAGCACGGCTGGAGCGACACGGGCGTGTTCAACTTCGAAGGTGGCTGCTACGCCAAGGTGATCAAGCTCTCGCAGAAGGCCGAGCCCGACATCTGGGCCGCCTCCCACCGCTTCGGGACGCTGCTCGAAAACGTGGTGATGCACCCCGACACCCGCGAGCTGAACCTGGAGAGCGCCGAAAAGACCGAAAACACCCGCTCGGCCTACCCTATCCACTTCATCCCTAACGCTTCGCCTACCGGTACGGGCGCGCACCCCAAGAACATCATGATGCTCACCGCCGACGCCTTCGGGGTGATGCCACCCATAGCCAGGCTCACGCCGGAGCAGGCGATGTACTACTTCCTGTCCGGCTACACCGCGAAGCTGGCGGGCACCGAGCGCGGCGTGACCGAGCCCGAGCCGAACTTCTCGGCCTGCTTCGGCTCTCCCTTCCTGCCCCTGCCCCCCATGACTTACGCCCGCCTGTTGGGCGAGAAGATACGCCAGCATCGCGCGGACGTGTGGCTGGTGAACACCGGCTGGTCGGGTGGGGCTTACGGGCAGGGCAAGCGCATGAGCATCGCCCACACCCGCGCCATGGTGAGCGCCGCCCTCGACGGCTCGCTGGCCCAGGTGCCCACCGTCACCGACCCCATCTTCGGCCTCCAGGTGCCCACAAGCTGTCCAGGCGTGCCCAGCGACGTGCTCACTCCGCGCAACACCTGGCAGGACAAGGACGCCTACGACCAGGCCGCCCGCAATCTGGCCCAGCGCTTCAAGGACAACTTCAACAAGTTCGCCGACCAGGTGACCGACGAGGTGCGCAACGCCGGACCCCGTTAGCCTCTGAGGTTTCAGCTCAAACTGTATCTCTGGAGGGAGTTGCGTTTGCAACTCCCTCTCCTGCTTAAATACTGCAGCAACCGCCCCCCCGATTGGCACGTTTATAGAACGTGCCAGAGCATATTGGAGTCGAGTAGGAGAGCGAGTGGAGAGAAAAAGGACCGGACTGAAGATAACCGGCGTAATAGCGCTCATGGTGCTTGCCAGCGCGTGCATGACAGTGGGCCTGTGGTTTTTGCCGCAGATCGGCACCGGCACTAGCTGGCTGATAAGCCGGTTCTTACCCGCGCCAACTCCCGCCCCCGGTACCTACGCTGGATTCCCGTACCCCGTAGCTACAGCAACCTCGGCCTTCCCTCCTGCACTGCCGTCGGCTCCTGTTACTCGGGTGCCGATTAACCCAATCGCCACCCGGCAAGCACAACTTGCCGAAGCAACGAAGGCGGTTGTGGCGATGCAGACTCAGCAGGCCTTGCCCACGCCTAGCATGGGGATAATACCCTCACCTACCGCCGGGCCTATCTCTACGCCGCTGCCCAACGGCGCAGCGATAGGCTATATCTCCAGCGACGGCGCACTGGTAGGGCCGCCTCCACTCAATGTTGAGTTCACCGGAGACTTCAATGTAGCTATCGGCGACGACTGCAAAGATATCTACTGGGACTGGGGAGACGGCACCACCACGCCCGAGTCATGCAGCCCGTCCCCAGTATTGCCGCCAAAAGGCACATTCACAGCCACCCATACCTACACCCAGACCGGGGCGTATATGGTCAGCCTCAATGTCGTTCAGCTAGACAATTCGCAGTTGTCTACTCACCCGACGCGCGTAACGGTAGGGCTGATACCGGGCAATAGCGCCAGCTTCAGAAACAATTTCTCATGGGGACTCTTGCTGGCCGTTAGCCTCATTGCGACGGGTGCGGCCATCGTGCTGCTCGCCAGGTATGGAGGGCGCTGGAAGGGTCCGGGATACGCCGTCGTAGTGCTGGCGCTTATGAACTTTGTGCAGCCGTTCTCATTCTTGCCGAACCCTCTCGGCCTTTTCTGGCAGGCATGCGGCTGTTACAGCTACGATCCCAGGCTGCCCTTCCGCAACGGCTTCGTAGTGGCGGGGCAGCCCGAGTCGCTGCTGGCAGAGAGGCTGAACGGGCTGATAGGCGAGACGGGCCTCGACCCGCTGGATGTAACGCAGCCACTCGCGGGGTACGAGTTCTTGTCCGTGTCGATACCCGGGTCAGGCTACGAGCGACCGGACGCCGTCGTCACTACCCGCATGCTGTACCAGGACGGATCGACTCGCGACTATCTCATACCGGTCTGGGAGAGCCAGGGCTTGTTCGGCATGTACCGCTTCTTGAGGTCATCCCATTACTCGAACATCCAGGTCGCACCTCTGGACAGGCTTAGTACGATCCATGAGCCTCTGGCCGAAGCGCCCCCGCCCAGGGGAGACGAGCCACTGATTCTAGCCAGGCCTGTGCGCATCCAGGTACACCCAGAATCGGAACGGCTCATGAGCCTGGACCTTGGGAACTGGTCGCTGTCATGGGGAGCCTACCGGCCCGTGGTGCAGCCGCTCATCTCTCCGCAGGGCGACGCCGTCTTGCTGAACCGCTGGGTAGCCGACAAGGAGGAGGAACTCTGGCTCGTGCCCCTCAACACGAATGCGCCGCGTAAGGTGGCAGAGAATGTTGCGGATTATGCCTGGTCGCCGGATGGCAACTACATCGTCTACACCCAGGCCAAAACGGGCGCGGCTTACTCGGTCGGACGCAACGACGGCACAACACGCAAGCTGACCGATGCACCTGCTCCCATGCCCGCAAGAGACGGCAACCCCAGGCCGCTAGGCGTTAGCAGCGAGGGGCTTTGGTATATCGACCTGGAAGCACTGCACATAAAGCCCTTTGATGGAAGTCAGGAGCAAAAGTTGCCGCGTCCCGTAGACGCTAACAGTGGCTATGATGTGCAGCCATCGCCCGACGGCAGGCGCATAGCCTTCCGGTGCGAGGGTGGAGTATGTTTGCAGGACCGGAATGGTAAAAATCCGGTGAAGAACCACAGCGAGTGGGGGCAGGCTGTCTGGAATAACGCCGGGAGTGAGTTAGCTGTGGCCTGGCAGAATGGCAGTGGTACCACCATGTACCGGGTGACTCGCGAGGGTCTTGTAACGACCGTTACAGGTGCCCAATCGGGTCACGGCAGCGGGTTTCCGCAGTGGACTCCTGACGGCAAGTACATCCTGCTGCAGACCACACCCTTTTATGGCAGGCGCATCATCGCGTTCGACCTTGCGGGCGGGCGCAGGTGGGAATTGAGCCAACCCCGCTGGGACACATGGTCCAGCCTGTCTCCTGACGGCAAGTACGTGCTGCTGACCAACGGGCGAGGCGGCTTCTGGCGCAGCGATGTAGTGATACGCAAAACCGGCGGTGGCTAAGCTCGCAGGTGTAGAATAAAAGGCGGAAACTATTCTCTACTCAGGATGGTGCATGGGAGTTATCTTGCTGGGAGGCATAATCCTCATGCTGCTGGCGGCGTTGGCACTCGCTTACTCGGTGCGGCTGAGGCGGGAAAGCGGGCTGCCGTCAGGTGACGTGCTACAATCGGACACAGGTGCCGGTGGGACGCCCGGCAAGCCACTTTACTCGGCCCGTTACGGGTTGGCAGGCACGCCCGATTACATCGTGCAGACGAGCCGGGGCTTGGTGCCGGTGGAGGTGAAGCCAGGGCGCACCGAGAACGAGCCGCACGAGTCGCACCTGCTGCAAGTGCTCGCCTATTGCCTGCTCATCGAGGAGACAGAGGGCAAGCGCCCCACGCACGGCCTGCTACGCTACAGCAACAACACCTTCCAGGTGGACTACAACAAAGAGACCCGCGCCTATCTCATCTCCGTGCTGGAGGAGATGCGCCACGCTGCCCGCATGCCGGAAGTAGACCGCAACCACAACAGCCCAGCCCGCTGCCGCGCCTGTGGCTACCAGCCTCTGTGCGACCAATCCCTCTGGCCTAACCCATATTAAAAGAGACGGAACCGCCAAGACGCCAAGGGCGCGCCAAGGTTAAGGGTTGTTCTTCAAGCAAGAGGACTAGGGTACGTGCTGTAGTACTCTGGTCCCCTTTCTACCCTTCAAACCTCTACACTCTTGGCGGGTTCTTGGCGTCCTTGGCGTCTTGGCGGTTCCGTCTTCTTGTTGCTTTAGCCTACACCATTGCCACCACGGGGGTGGCCGAGAATGGGGGTGAAGGTGCGCCCGCCACAGGTGGGGCAGCCTGCTTCCTCCAGATCGTGGAGAGTGGCAAAGCGCCCAC
Organism: Chloroflexia bacterium; assembly: GCA_034667185.1. Lineage (GTDB taxonomy): Bacteria > Chloroflexota > Chloroflexia > QHBQ01 > JADMIH01 > JADMIH01. Next base: position 6,434 of record JAXDKH010000392.1, read on the forward strand.
TAGCCTCGCCGCCTACCGTTAGCTGGCGGCCGCACAGGGTGCAGGCGTAGGTCTGGCGCTCGTCGGAGAACTCCTCCGTATAGTCGCCCTCGACCAGGGGCAGCGTGTCCTCGGTCATGCGGAGCACGTAGAGGTCGCGGCTTCCGGTGGAATATCGGTCGAAGGCGGGAATCACCTGGGCGATAAGCAGGCCCGCCTCAAGTATAGCCCGTTGCACCTCAAGGAGGTCGGCGGGCTGCTCGGAACCATATGAGAGGAATATGGTGCCCTCTGCGTTGGCGGCGTCAATCGCCCTGGACACCGCCAGCACCACGCCCGCGTAACCCTGCGGCGCGTCCACAAAGACCGTGTCGAACTCGCCTTGTAAATCCTCCATCAGCGGGCGGCGCAGGTCGTGCGTGACCAGGCCGATGATTAGACCTTCGCCCACCGCGATGTCGCGCAGTTGCCGCAGCACCTTGTCGTCGGAGTGCAGGGCCACCAGCCTGCGCGACAGCCTGCCGGAGGGCGAGAGCGCCTTGCCCGCGAGTGCAATGGCAGCGGCAAGCGTCACATCATCGCCAATCACCAGCACGTCTTTGCCCGCCAGCGCATTCTGCTCGTGCATCAACGCGGCGCGGCGGAGGTTGGTATCGGGTGTGGGCTGGTTTCGGGCGCTGCCCCCGGCCGGCACCTTGCGGGGCTTGCCCGGGAAATGCTTTTGGAGGCCCTCCAGCACGGCGTCCCACTGCGGGCCGGAAGGCGCTATCCCGGTGCCGTCGCACGTGGCGCACAACTGCGAGACCTGGGTCTGCTGTGGCTGCACCTTCTCTGAACGTGGGGCGGGCGGTGTAGAAAGGAAAGCCGTCTGCTGGAGAGGCTGCCAACCCCACTCCTCTGCCAGCGTCTGCCTGGCGGCGGGGGTCATTTGGATGGAGAGGCCAGGTTCCAACACCTCGGCCTGCTCCAACTCACGGCGGATAGCGGCTACTACGGGCACGGGCATGCGGACGATGCGGGCAAGCACTCGCTCGGTCATAGCGTCTGCGCCCGCTTCCTGCTCGTGCTCGAAGATGGCCCGTAACACTCGCTCGGCGTCTGGCGCGCCACCGCGTAGCTGCACCTGGCGGGCCAGACCTTCAAGGAAGCGGTCTTTGTCCGAGTAGCTACTTGGCATGGCTCAACCCGTGACGGTATCGGGGGCGGCACCGGCCAGGGCGAGCACCGTTCCGGAACGAGCAGGCATGTTCAGCGTGAGCAACCCACCCTCAACCTGCAAGGTCTGGCCGGTCCACTCGTTGCGTAATTGCATGCCGTTTTGCAAGAAGGGCGCGACCGGGATGGCCCCAGATATTGGCTCGGTGCCCACGTTGAACGCTAGTACCACCATATCGCCTTCCAGTTGCCTAGCCATGACGTAGACAGAGCCCTGGGCGAATAGCGTATGGTAATCGCCTCGGCGGAGGGCCGGGTGGGCGTGCCGCAGGGCAATGGTCCTCTTGAAGAAGGCGAGCAGGTCAGTGTCCCAGGTCGACTGGTCCCACGGGAAGGAGGCACGGGACAGGGGGTCCTTGCCGCCCGGCATGCCTATCTCGTCGGCGTAGTAGACGGAGGGCGCGCCGGGGTAGGCCATCTGGAACAGGGTGGCGAGGCGCAGGGCGGTCTGGTCGCCGCGGGCCATGGTGAGGTAGCGGGCGGTGTCGTGGCTGTCGAGCAGGTTCATCTGTACCTCGGTGATCTCGCGGCTGTAGAGCTTGAGCAGAGCGTCAATCTCCTTCCCGAACTCAGCCGCCTCGATATGCCGCACCGGCCATAGCGACGATCCTTCCAGCAACGCCGGGTCCACGTTGCCCCCGATGAAGAACTCGATGCACAGCCTGGTGAACAGATAGTTCATCACTGCATCGAACTGGTCACCCTGGAGCCAGCGCCGCGCCTCGTGCCAGATCTCGCCGACTATATAAGCTTCGGGGTTGAGCGCCTTGACCCGCGTGCGGAACTCCCGCCAAAAGCTATCGTCGTTGATCTCGGCAGGCACGTCTAGCCGCCAGCCGTCGATGCCGAACTGCACCCAGAACTCGCCCACGCGCATCAGGTACTCGCGCACGTCGGCGTTGGAGATGTTGAACTTGGGGAGGGCGTGCAACGACCACCAGGCGTCGTAGTTGGGCGGCACGCGCTCGTCATACGCGTTGAGGGGCATGCTGCGCACCGTAAACCAGTCGATGTAGGGGGAGTGTCTGCCGTTCTCCAGTATGTCGTGGAACTGGAAGAAGCCCCGGCTCGCGTGGTTGAACACCCCATCCAGGATCACCCGCATGTCGCGCCTGTGCGCCTCGTCCAGCAGCACCCGCAACGCCTGGTTGCCGCCCAGGAGAGGGTCCACGTTGAAGTAGTCGTAGGTGTGGTAGCGGTGATTAGCCGCCGACTGGAAGATCGGGCAAAAGTAGATGGCGTTGGCGCCCAGTTCCTGTATGTGGTCCAGGTGCTCCACTACGCCAAGCAGGTCGCCCCCCTTGAACCCATGCGACGTAGGCGGGGAGTTCCACGGCTCCAAATTGCTAGGCTTCTTTAGCGAGGGGCTTTTGGCGAACCTATCGGGGAAAATCTGGTAAAAGACGGCGTCACGTACCCATTCGGGCGTCTGGATCATGCTGGTGGCTAGTGGTAAGTGGTTAGTGGCTAGTGGTCAGTAGCTCCTTGCTAACCACTGACCACTAGCCACTAACCACTCGTACTCCTTGTTAGTATGGTTCTCCGTTATACAGCAATCTACTTGCCAGCAGCCAGAGCCGACCTGACCCTAGCGACCAGCATCTCGATTGCCACGCGGTTATGCCCACCACGGGGGATGATGATATCGGCGTAGCGCTTGCTCGGCTCCACGAAGTCAAGGTGCATGGGGCGCACCGTGCCGAGGTACTGCTCCACGACCGAGGAGACCGAGCGACCCCGTTCCAGCATGTCACGCTGCAAGCGGCGGATGAACCTGATATCTGCGTCGGTGTCTACGAAGGCTTTTATGTCAAGCATATCGCGCAAGTCATGTTCTACTAAGATGAGTATACCCTCGACTATGATTACGGGCCGGGGTTCTACACGCTCGGTCTCAGCGAGCCGGGTGTAATCGCGGAAGTCGTAGAGGGGGCGCTCGACGGGCTGCCAGGCGGCGAGTTGCTCCAGGTGCCGCACCATCAGCTCGGTCTCCAGGGCGTCGGGGTGGTCCCAGTTGACCTGCGTGCGCTCCTCGATGGAGAGGTGGCGGTAGTCGCGGTAATAGGCGTCGTGCGGCAGGAAGGCGGTGTTCTCAGCCCCCACAGCCTGCATCAGGGCGTGCACCACGGTGGTCTTGCCCGACCCGGTCCCGCCTGCCACGCCAATCGTCAGAGGCTTCATCGGGGGTATTATAGCAGGGCGGGTCAGCGGGCACAAAACAACATACAAAGTCGCCAGCCGACGCCCCGCGAATGTATTCGCTGGCTACACAAGGCAAAGTCCGCCCTGCGGCGGACTGGTTCTTCTTATAGGACCTGACTAGACCTAATAGGATGGTGTAGTCCCTGAAGGGGACTTCGCAAACTGTAGCCCGCGAATTTATTCGCTGGGCGTCGGCTGGCGAAACGATGGATAGGCGCACCAGGAGCACCAACACCCCATAACAGCGCAGTATATCAATAATCCCCCACCACCGACTCGTGTCGCTCTCTCTCCCGCACCCCCGGCTCCTGCCCTTTGACGCCCACCGACCTGGAACGCACCTGCTTGTACAGGTCCAGCGTGGCGCGGGCAGTGGTCTCCCAGGTGAAGAGAGCGGCGCGGGCTATGCCTTTTTCGCGGAGGCAGGCTCGCAGGACCGGGTCAGAGTGGACGCGGTAGAGGGCGTCTTCCAGTTCGTCCACGGAGAGGGGGTCAATCAGCAAGGCGGCATCGCCGGATATCTCCCGTAGAGAGGAAGAGCGAGATGTGATTACGGGAGTGCCACAGGCCATAGCTTCGATCACGGGCAGTCCGAATCCTTCGTACAAAGAGGGGAAGGCCAGGCTCTCGGCCATTGTGTAGAGTGGTGGCAAGTCCTCCAGCGGCACGTAGCCGGTGAAGATGACGTCTTTGGTGAGGCCAAGTCGCTCGACCTCCGCGTATACGGGGCCAACCTGCCACCCCGCCTGCCCGACGATTAGCAGTTTGTGCGGCAGTCCGCGCTTTTTGAGGCGAGAGAAGGCACGTGCGAGGCGTACCAGGTTCTTACGCGGCTCTATTGTGCCAACGTACAGAATGTAAGATCCATCCAGCCCATACCTGCGGCGGACCTCCTCCAATTTGTCCTCATCATTAGTCAGATGGAAGTGCGAGGAGGCCGCGCCCGGTATCACCCGTACCTTATCGCGTGGCACTTTCAGGTAGCGCAGGATGTCGTTGCGGGCGCTGTTGGACACAGTGACAATCGCATCGGCGCGCCGGGCCACGATGGGGATGAGAGTGCGGTCGAGCACGAACTTCTTGAAGGTGTGGAAGCGCGGGGTGATGAACACCGTCATGTCGTAGATGGTGACGATTGAGGGGCAAGGGCACTGCACGGGGGCCAGATAGTTGGTGAAATGGCACAGGTCGGGGCGGACCTGCCGCAGGGCGCTGGGCAGCACCGTCTGCATCCAGACCGTCCTCACGGGGAAGTGGCGGGCGTTGTACTCCAGCCCAGCACCGAGCGCGTAATCGTCGCCACGCACGTCACGGCTGGAAAAGAGGACATAGCGATTCTCGGGGGAGGCCGCCATGATACTAGCCATCATGTTCTCGGTGTGGTACCCCACTCCCGACTTGCGCCCGTGCAGCGCGGACGCTTCAAATCCTACCAGCATGATGCCCCATTTCGGATTTGGGATTTCGGATTGCGGATTTGCTTGAAATCCTACTAAATCCGAAATCCGAATTCCGCATTCCCAAATTCCCCCACTGCGTGCTTATCGCCATGATGAACCAGAATGCCGTGTACAGCGGGGTGGAGAAGAGAAAGTAGTCCACCAGGCCGTGCAGCAAGAACGAGAGCAGGGCCGCGCCAGCTGCCACGCATACTACCCACACGCCCGCGGTGTACATCGGCCGGTTGGCGGGGTCGAACGGCATCAGCATGTTGCGCATACTGCGCCAGAGTGCCAGCCCCACGAGCCACGAGAAGGCCAGCCCGCCAAGTATACCCAGGTTCGTGAACATCTCGATGTACATGTTGTTGGTGTAAATGTTTTTGTTCCAGCTTTCCTTGCCGGTGTACTTGCCGTACAGGTTGCGGAACCCGTCGGGGCCCACGCCCGTTATCGGGTGGTCGCGGAACATGGCAAAGGCTGCGCGCCACAGATCGCCCCTGGGCACCGTGGAGTCACCGGAGTTCTCCATTATTTGCACGCTGACGGGTGGTGCAGTGTCGGGTGGAAGCACCTTGGCATGTCCGGTGGCTTCCCCGACGTTCACAACCTCCGACTCAACGCGCACCCGGCTTTTCTCGTAGAACCAGGTGACGTCTTCCTGGACCAGGTCCCACTCGATGATGTACTCTCCCGCCTTGGGTGGGGCCTCTACTACCGCCTCCACCTGCACGCTGCCTCCTGGATCAACATCGTGCGGAAGAGCAGTGCGCGGGCCGTCAAAGACTGCGTAGAAGTCGCCACCGGGCTTTTTCCAATGGTAGCTCAGGTGCACCCTGGGCACGCGGTCAGCGTTCCAGGGCATCGGCCCCATGTTGGTTAAGGATACGGGCACGGTTACAACGTCGCCAACCGAGATAGAGGGGACGCTACCCTGTTGCAGGCCGTAGTTAT
>JAXDKH010000393.1:0-11529 GCA_034667185.1 Chloroflexia bacterium
CAAGACGCCAAGAGCCCACCAAGAGAAGACAGGGTTTTTCGGTGTGTAGGGGCACGATGCATCGTGCCCTGCTGTTTTGCCTCGCCGCTTCTATTACAGGATCCTCTCCTACCTTGTCATCCTGAGCGTAGCGAAGGATCAGGTGACATGCTAGATTCTACAACGTAGGGGATGATGGTGGTAAAAGGGATATCGGCGGCTGAGTAGGGAGAGTCAAGAACGGGCTGCTGATCCTTCGCTACGCTCAGGATGACAGGGGAAGCATTGCTCCTCATGTTCAATATCCCACCAGCCCCCCACGGGCACGATGCATCGTGCCCCTACGCACCACCAAACCATATCTTCTCTTGACGCGTTCTTGGCGTCTTGGCGGTTCCGTCCCTTCATTCCTAGATTGGCTACGGCGTTGGACTGGCTCCAGCCGGTGTGGTCGCCGGCGGGGCGGTGCCCGTCACGGTTGTGCCTGTCACAGTCACCGTGCCTGTCACGACACCTGAGCCTGTGACCGTAATAACCGGCGTTACCGTGCCCGGAATGGCTGTGGTAGCTCCGACTGTGGTCACAGGTGTGAGCGCCTTGTCTTTGTTCTGGTCAATGAGGGACTGCGCTTCCTGCGCGTAAGGAGCGCCAGGGTTGATGTTGAGGGCCTGCTGAAATTCGGCCAGCGCGTCGAGGTAGTTGGGCGGCTGCATGCTGAGGTAGGTCTTGCCCAGCTTGAAGTGCACCTCACCATTATCCGGTACCTGGCCGAGATACGCCCTGTAGAGGCTGGCGGCATCATTCCAGTTGCCCTTGCTTGCTGCATCGTCCCCCTGGCTGATGAAGGACTCCAGGGCGCTGAGGTCGGGCCCCGTGGGCGTGGGTAGCGCGGCCAGGGTGGTGGCTGTAGGGGCGACGACGGGTGCGGTTACGGTGCTCGTTATAACGCTAGCTACGGTGCTGATCACTAGGATAGCGACGATACCTAGAACGCCGAGTCGCCCGAGTGTTTCGCGGGTCCGCTTGCGGCGGGCCGCACGGCGCTTAGTCGCCGTCTTTGGGTCTATTCTCCTGGGTGTGGACATGCTAGTGATTGTACCAAATCAGGCGGGAAACGTAAACGGACGATAGACGATAGACGATAGTAGGAGGTTCTGTCCATCGTCCATTGTCCATCGTCTTCCTACGGGATATACAGCCCACTGGCGGTGCGCCTGCCGGGGCCATCATCGTCTCGCCTGGGGGGTTGGGGCGACATGTTGCGGGGGTCCAGGGCGTCGGCGGTGTAGCCGGACTGCGCGTGTGGCACTTCGGGTGCTATATCGTCGTCTGAGGCGGGCACGTTGCCGTCGGCGTCGAGCAGGTTGAGGTTCTTCACCGCCGCGGCTATCGCGTCCTCGGCTTCGGTGTCCAGCTGCGTGGCGTACTGGCGTATGACGGCGAGCGTCTGGTAAAGCCACTGTTGCAGGTGCTCGGCGGGTAGGGCACCCTCAACTGCGTTGACTAGCTGTCCCTTGTAGAAGATGAGCGTCGTGGGCAGCGCCTGCACGCCGAGACCGCGGGACAGGGCGGGCTCGCCGTCGGTGTCCAGCTTGGAGAACTTGACGATCCCCTGGTACTGCTTGGCTACCGCCTCGAAGATGGGCGAGTACTGCTTGCAGGGGCCGCACCACGCAGCCCAGCAATCGACAGCCACAGGGATATCCGACCTCAATACTTCCTCTTCAAAATTGCGCATTGTTAAGTCCACTACTGCACCTTCTTTCGTTTTCTTTGCGACCTCGGCGGCAGCTTTCGCGGCTGCGGCGGCCTCTATCAGCTCTTGTTTATGTTTGGCGCGGGCCTCCACTACCTCCGTGTGCGTCATCTTCCCGTCAACCTCCGCCTTGACCAACTTCAGGTCGACCAAGTCGTCGCCCCAGAGGAGCGCGTCCTTGTCGCAGAAGTTGAGGCAGGGGCCGGGGCAGTCGCCGCAAATGGTGGGGTCCGTCTCCCATGTCTTGCGCAAGCCGTTATGGAAGTAGGCATCGTAGGGGCACGCCGCAGCCGCGAAACAATGCTCCCTATCGATACACGCCTTGTCATTAACCTGCACGGGCATCTCTCGAAAACTCCTCCCTTTCCGTCTCTATATCATTATACACACCAGCCACACCACACGTCACCAGGGAGGGGGATCATCCCTATGATGAGTGATTGCAAGACGAAAACGCAAAGACGCAAAGGACGCAAAGAACACGCAAAGAGGATGATGGTTTGGTTAGTACAACGAGGAACAGGATACCTGATATCGAACCTTGACCCTTTTGTTTAGAAACCAACAATCCTAATCTCTGCGCGTTCTTTGCGTCCTTTGCGTCTTTGCGTTTTCGTCTCTTACCTCTGCCGACTGCGCAGTTGGTGCGGATTGGTTTAGCTGTGTACAATGAAGGCAGAAAGACGTGAAAGGAGGTGATAGCGGTGGAGGAGCCTAACCGGCGGGACGTGGTGCGCCTGACTAGCCTGGCCTCTTGCGCGGGTTGAGCCAGCAAGATGGGTCCAGGTGACCTGGCGCAGGTGCTGCGTCCTCTTTCGGTGCACACGCACCCCAACCTCATAATTGGGCTGAACCCAGGCGACGATGCCGCTGTCTACCTCCTGAACGAGCAGCAGGCGCTGGTGCAGACGCTCGACTTCTTCCCGCCTATCGTGGACGACCCGTACACCTTTGGCGCGATTGCGGCTGCCAACTCCATGAGCGACGTGTACGCGATGGGTGGTACGGTGGCGCTTGCCCTCAACATCGTGGCCTTCCCCACCGACCTGGACAAGGCTATCCTCACCGCGATCTTGCAGGGCGGTCTCGACAAGGTGAGAGAAGCGGGCGGCATCATCGCGGGCGGGCACACGGTAACGGACCCGGAGCCCAAGTACGGCCTGTGCGTCACGGGCCTGGCCGACCCCGCGCGCATCATGTCGAAGGCTGGGGCGCGTCCGGGCGACCGTCTCATATTGACCAAGCCGATTGGCACCGGGGTCATCACCACCGCCGCCAAGAACGACCGGGCCACCCCCGCTCACCTGCAAGGGGCTGTGGACTGGATGTTGCGCCTGAACGGTCCCGCCTCGCGCGTGCTGGTAGCAGCAGGGGTCAGGGCGTGCACCGATATCACCGGGTTCGGCTTGCTCGGCCACGCCTCCGAGATGGCGCAGGCGGGTGGCGTGCTCATGCGCATCTCGGCCTCGGCGGTGCCGGTGCTCGACGGGGCTTTGGATTACGTTCGCCAGAAGCAGGTGCCAGGCGGCACGGGCCGCAATCGCGACTACCTCATCAAACCGGACAAGGAGCCGGAGGCCGCCCACCCCACCGGACACCAGACAGATGTGCGTGTCCGTGTGCACGGCGACATCCCGCGCGATAGCATGACCCTGCTGTTCGACCCGCAGACCTCCGGTGGCCTGTTCGCCGCCGTGCCCCAGGCTTCGCTCTCCGAAGTGCGCGCCAGGCTGGAAGACGCGGGCGTGCCCTCGTGGGAGGTGGGTGAGGTTGACGAAGGATTGGGCATCATGGTGGTGGTGTAAGTCCGCTTTCTCACCCCCTCACCGGCAGTACCCCAGTACTCTCAATTGTGGATAAGTAGACATAAAGGGCCATTGACGCCCCCATCCCCGGATGCTATCATGGATTCCAGGTGAGCTAAAAGCCACCTATTGTGGAAAACTGCTCTTAAATCACCTGGAGGACATATTTTGCACGGTAATACTGCCTCTCATGTCGCGTTCGCGCGAGGCAGAGGCGTCAGGGCCGCGAGGTGGCTCGTGCCCGGCTTGTTGCTAGCCATGTTGCTCATAGGCATGGCGGGCGTCAGCTTTGCCGACACCAGCTACAAGGTGCAGCCGGGCGACACGCTCAGCGGCATTGCGGTCCGGTACGGCACCACGGTCGATGCCATCGTGACGGCCAACAACCTGCCCAACCGCACCATCTACTCGGGGCAGACCCTGGTTATCCCTTCGTCCGGCTCCGGTGCCGGCCCGTCAAACCCGCCCGCCAACGGCTCTACCTACGTGGTGCAGCCCGGCGACAACCTGTCCGTGCTTGCGCAACGCTTCGGGGTGTCCCGCGAGGCACTGGCGGCGGCCAACGGCATCTCACCCAGCGCAATGCTGTACATGGGACAGGTGCTGAATATACCCGGCAGCCAGCAACAGCAACAGCCGCCCGCGCAACCCACGGCCACTCGCGTGCCTCCCACTGCCACGTCCTCTGTGCCTACGGCTACACCCGATCCAAGCAAGCCGCAGACGCACACGGTCCAGCCTGGGGAGAACCTGTCCACAATAGCCGCCAAGTACAGCACGACTGTGCAGGCGCTGATGTCGGCCAATAACATAACCAACCCCAGCCTGCTCTACTCGGGCCAGGTGCTTACGATTGTGAAGCCGGGGCAAGGCACCAACGGTAATTCGTCAACCAAGCCCAAGTCGACCCTACTGGAGCCTAAACCGCCAATGGGCGAGTTCGGCCCGAAGTGGGTGGAGGTAAGCCTCAGCACCCAGGCGCTCACCGCGTACGAGGGAAACACGCCCGTATATTCGACCAAGATAAGCTCAGGGCGGTCTCCGTACGTGACGGTGGAGGGCACGTTCCGTGTGTACGCCAAGTACGTGCAGACGAGGATGAAGGGCGGGCAGGGTGCCGATGCCTACGACATACCCGATGTGCCGTATACGATGTACTTCTACGCCGACTACGCCCTGCACGGTGCGTACTGGCACAACAGCTTCGGCACACCGCAGAGCCACGGCTGTGTGAACCTGACGCCGCAGGACGCTAAATGGCTTTACGACTGGGCACCGATTGGTACGCTGGTGGTCACGCGCAAATAGCTCTCGAACACAAAGCAAATCAACAAAAGCAACCGGCCCGACGAAAACCGCCGGGCCTGTAGTGTGACTTTTACCGCGCCTCTGCGAACTAACCTTTACCTGAATCCTTGCGGAGGCGCACTAAGCGCCGGCTCGAGTTTGTCCGAAGATTGCGGAATTGTCTGCTGCGTCATTCATGCGCTATCCCTCCTCTACCTTTCGGTTGACTTGGGACTACGACTTTCTTGGCCGCAGTCACCATTGTTTGGAGCAAGTGGCGTGCCAAATACTGCAGAATAATCGGCTCCCACCCTCTGATTTGGCTGGCAAAGGCCGCAGACAGTCTGTATAGTTATGCTCTAACCCCAAGGCTTAGAGATCGGAGTTTATGCCAACCCTCCTCACGATAGAGCTTGTGCCCCGCACCTGCTGGTTCAAGAACGTGCGCTCGGAGGTGAGCGCGGGCGATTGGGACACGCTCAAGAAGATGACTGCCATGTCAGCGGGCAATAGATGCCAAATCTGCGGCGGGCGTGGTCCCAGGTGGCCGGTAGAGGCGCACGAGATATGGGAGTACGATGACCAGCATCACGTGCAGAAGCTGACCGGCCTCCTCGCCCTCTGCCCCGACTGCCACTCGGTCAAGCACATCGGGCTAGCCATCTCGCGGGGACGTGAGGAGCAGGCGTTACGCCACCTCGCCAGGGTCAATGGCTGGTCGGTGGAGGACGCCCGCCTGTACGTTGAGGTGGCCTTCGAGGTCTGGTCGCAGCGCAGCAATCATGACTGGACCCTCGACATAACCTGGCTGGAGCAGCACGGCATCCACCCCAAACCCGCTAGCGAACCGCATCCCTATTGAACCTCATTAGAGCGACGAAAACGCAAAGACGCAAAGGACGCAAAGAACGCGCAGAGATTAAGAGGGTGTTCTAGGTAAAAGGACCAGAGTACGTGATATCGTACCCTGGTCCTTTTTGTACTCTCTAACCTTTCATCCACTTTGCGCGTTCTTTGCGTCCTTTGCGTCTTTGCGTTTTCGTCTCCTACCGCGTGCGCTTGGTGACGGCTTTGTAGGCGCGCTCGAAGTAGCGGGAGGCTTGCTCGTGCTTGCCACGGCCTGCCAGCACCTGGGCGTAGCGCTGGTAGATGTCGCTGGCTTTTCCGGCTGCCTCGCCCTTTTCCAGTAGCTCGATGGCTTCGTTGAACAGGGCGTCAGACTGCTTGGCCTCGCCGCGCTGGGCGGCGATTTCGCCGGAGAGGGCGAGGGCGCTCGCCAGCACCTCATTGGTGTCGGCCTGGCCCTGCAGGTGCTCGGGGAGTTGCACGTCGGCCTGCGCGCTCTCTCCACGACCTTCCTGCTTCGCGGACTGTGCGGCGGCGCGGCTTGTCTCTACCGCATTGCTAGCCATGTCCCTGGCTTCGTCCAGGTTGCCCCTGGTCATCGCAAGCCGGGCAAGGTTGGTGAGGGCCAGCGCCTTGTCGGTCTGGCTGTTGAGCCTCTCCGCAAGGTCCAGGCTGTGCCGGAGGTACTCCTCGGCTGCCTCGGCCTCGCCCATCTCGATCAGGATGTTGCCGTAGCGGCTTTCCATCTTGGCGACGGTCTGCATGTTGTCAAGCGCTTCGTAGATGCTCAGGGCACGTATGCTGGCGGTCCGGGCGGCGCTGAAGTGCCGGTCTTCCCCGTAAGCCATCGCCATGTCCCAGAAGATAGCAGCCTGTCGCTCGACGCTGTTCACCTGGCCGAGCAGGTCAAGCGCGCTCCGGTAGGCGGTGAGGGCCCGGTCGTTGTCGTGGAGGGCCCAGTAGTCTGCGGCGATGTTGCTCAACACCCTCAGCTTGAAGTTGGGATCTCGTACCACGCCGTTGTTCACAGCCTCCAGGCACGTGCGATGCTGCTCCAATGCCGATAAAGGCTGGTCCGCCTGGTAATAGGCCATACCCAGGAGCAGGCGCAACTGCTCCAGCCCCTCGCGGTCGCCCAGGCGGGTGGCAAGCTGTATGCCCTTCTGCACGTACCCAAGCGCCTCAGTGGCGTTGCCGGAGTGCACCGCAGCCTGGGCAGCGAGGCAATAAGCCCTCTGTTGCTGCTGGGTGTCGAGGGGGCGCTGGCCTCCGGAAGTGCCCTGCGTGCCCGCCGACCCATTCTCGTCGGGGAGCATAGGGCGCAGGATTTCAAGGGCCTGATTGGGACGATTGGTGTGGAGGTACAACTCGGCCTGCGAGATTTGCAGGTCCTGGTAAGCGGGGTCGAATATGCCGAGGTTTTCACCTGCGCGTACGCCACGCCGGCGTCTTACGCGCCTCGGCATGGACTCGGGGTCGGCAGGCACAAAGCCCGGCGCATCGGGGTCGAGGAGCTGGCCCGCGGCTACCTCGAGCCGGGAGGCAATCCTTTGCAGGGCCTCGAGGGAAGGCCTGGTTTTACCTTGCTCTATAGCTGAAATATAGCTTTTGGAGTAATCTTCTCCGGCCAGGTCCTGCTGCGTTAAACCTCGACGCGTGCGCAGTTGGCGGATACGCTGTCCGAGGACGCGTGCCGATATGGTGGTTATCATTAATTATCCTCTCAAAGTTTGGAATTTCCCATGGTTGAAACAGCCCCACCCAAGAAGTAGAAGGGTGGAGCCCTATTGCCCAGCGCCCCGTGGAGCAATAGAAAACGAGCCCTAGCACGGATCGGACTTCCAGTATACAGGAGGGTCGTATTAGAGGAATGAGAACTGGCGCAACTGGCATTATATCATAGTCTAAGCATCTTGCACAGGGTTAACCAGCCCCAAATTGATAAAAACGACCAACTAGAGTGCCGCAACTGTTCTATAGCCCAAATCCATACATTATACGCCTACTCATTCTACTCAGATTGTATCTGAGTAGAATCTTTAGCGCACCGACCACTTATAGAAATAGCCTTGCTCCATCAGGTACACTTTAGCAGTACAGTTACACTAACCGGGTGACAAACACGAAGAAGGAGTGCCACATGGCACCCCTCCCTCTACTCGCCACTTGTCAGGCGGTTCTACTTCTGCGTTGACTTATCTATCGCCTTCAGGGCTGTGAAGGCGGGCCTGGGGCTCCAGTCAGGGTTGATTACCGACCACGGCACCTTCTCGTCGTTAGGCGGCAAGCCAAGAGTGCTGAAGTTGAGGTTCCACACGAACATGACGCCCATCCACGGGTAGTCGTTCTTGCCCTTCTCGAACGCACGCACCAGGTACTGCGCCTGAAGCTCAGGGCTGATCAACTGGCCGTACTCATAGTTCTCGGCAGTGTTGTACGTGCTCCAGCCAAACTCGGTCAGCCACATTTGTTTAGTTCCTTCGCCGGCGGCGACCATGGCTGCGTACTGCTGCTCGACGCGGCGGAAGTAGAACGACGGCTGGTTGCGCCAGCAGGTACCTTCCTGGGAAGCGTACTTAGGTGGGCAATGGCCTGAGCCGGGATTGTCGGGGTAAAGCTGGTCGGGCGAGTTGGCGTTCGAGCCGGGATGCGCGCCGAGCACGTCGTAGTAGTTCTTCACGACGCCGCCCTGGTAAGCGTACACCTGCTTCAAATACTCAACATCGTCCAACGCCACGTTCACGTTAGTGACGCCGGTAGGTGTAAGCCCACCAAACAGCACTATCGCACTGGGATCTGCATACTTGACGCCGGTGTAGCCGTACTTGAGCAGCTCAACGTATGGGGCCACGCTCACCGCGCCGCCTACTTCACCGGCCAGGTTCTGCTCGTTCCAGATTTCGTATGCCTGCACCTTGCCCTTGTAGCGGCGGGTCAGCATGTACATGAAGTTGCCGAAGTCCAGCGGGTTCTCAGGTATGCCGCCCTTGGTCTTGGGCGATGCCCAATCGGGCGACTTGGCTATGGACAGGAGGATCTTCTGCTTGTTGCGCACCGCCGAATCGACTACCGAGTCGAGTTCGCCCCAGGCGAAGAGCAGGTTCTTGCCCTGGATGTCGCGCCAGGCGACCTGTTGCCGCACCCAGTTGAAACCCGCGTCGCGAGCGGTCTGCTGCACGCGGTCCTTGTCGGTGTAGTATAGCTGCACGTTGAAGCCGTAGCCGATGTGCTGCGCCTTCTGGAAGGTCTCGTTGAGCTTGCCCGCGCTCAGGTAGCGCCAGTCGCGGTAGTGCGCCCCGATGTTGCCGAACTCCACCTGGAAGCCAGCGGGGTTGGTAGGCACATAGGTGAGCACGCGGCGCTCGAACGCCTGGATGAGGGCGTCGGTGGGCCTGCCAGCGATCTTGATCTTGCCCCAATAGGCATCGGAGATCGGGCGTCCCGTGGCGTAGAACCAGGGCGTCGAGATCGGCTCGCTCACCGTCTGGTTGCCCTTGCGTACCGGGCCGGAGGCGTTGAGGAAGTCCCACATGGCCTTCGGGATGTTGTGCTTAGTGACGTCGTCGTAATATGCCACATCTATGCCTGGCACGTTGCCCTTGCCGGGGTCATTGCCCACGCTGCCGTCGCGCGCTATGGTCGCGGTAACCTTCTGCCCCATCTTGTTAGCGTCGGGGTGGTCGCCGCCTGCGTTGGCCTTGCCCACGAACGAGGCGTAGGTGGGTGCGGTAGGATCGTCAAAGTCGCCGGCGATGTTCACCTGGGCGGGTTTGCGGTCCTCGAAGGTGTTGTTGCCCGTCTGCATCTTGCCGGAGATAAGCTCCACTGTGAGCAGACCGTTGGTAATGTAGAACGGGTCGGCCTTGTTGCCGTTGGGATTGTTGATCTCCATGCGGCTCTTGTCCCAGTACTGTACCAGGCGGGTCTCGGTGCCGGTGGGGTCGTCCACGTAAAGCTCGCGGGTGGTCCAGAAGGGCTGCGGGCCCCATAGCCACGACCGCTTGACCGCGCCGGAAGCCACCAGGGAGTCGGTGCGGTTCCACACGTTCGCGAAGGACGTGGTATCAGGTGGTACGTCGGCGGCCTGGCTGGTGCGGTCTTTGACCGGGGCCGATGCGCTACTCTGCGCGGCCTCTACCCCCTTGGGCAGGTACGTTGCTGCAGGCAGGGAGGTTGCGAGCAGCAGTGCGATTCCGCCAAGTTTGACAATCCTCTTCCTATCCAAGTGAATCCTCCTAATTCCGGGTGCTGGGAGAACGTAGGCGTTTCGCAGGCGACCGGAAACGCCAATTACCTCAAGGTAGTCGTGGGCATACAGAAGTAATGCATGAGTCCTGATGCGGTAACAACATTATAACGTTTAGCACGTGTGCAGGTTCTACTGCTTTTTGCGTATTGTTGGCATATTATGCTACGTAGAGGGGGCTCTGTAGGGTTTTCCGCAGTGTGTCAGGCTGGCTACTGGGACGCCACTACTCCAAGTAGCACAGCAAATATCAGGAGCTCCTGAAACGGAATCTTTGCATGTCTCGCCTGCATTGGCTGAAGAGCAAGTTAGCACATCAGGGCGCGGCTGTGGGCGCTGGCTCCGGCCTGCGTGCGCCATTGGGCACCTGCGACTCGGACGCGACCACGTACCAGTTGGGCCAAGCCTGGTAGTGGCTGTGGAACTCATCTACCTTGTCCGGCTGGCCGGGCACGACGATGCGTCGCGTGATTACCGTGTCCAGGCCCCCACGGGCTGTCTCGACCTGCTTCTTGGTGCCCTTGGGCAGGCGCGGGTCCACCTCGTACACGTCGCCGGGGGCGGGGACGCGGTTGCTGATCGCGGGGCCTTCCAGCTTCACCTCGCCTGGCAACTTGGTGCCGTAAAGAGTCACAATCAGCTCGTCGGTGGTGGTGCCCGCCCTGATGAGAATGTAGCCGGGCGTGGTGTTGACGAACTTGAGGTCCACGCCGGGGTCGAACACCGCCGCGTCGAAGCCCACCGGCTCGCCGTTCGCCTCGTACCAGCCGACGCGATAGGAGTGCTGGTTGCGCTCGGTTATGTCTAGTTGGCTCCAGAAGGCGGCCCGGAACATGGTGGTGGACACCTGGCACACCCCGCCTCCCACGCCTAGCTGCGTCCTCTCCGCCGCGATTACGTAGCCGGGTACGAAGCCATGCGCCTCGTCAATCCCCCCCATTGTCTGCAGGAACGAGAACGTGCCACCCGGCGGCACCACCGTGCCGTTTAGCAGGTCGGCGGCTACCTTGATGTTGGTGGCGCGCTCCGGCGAGGAGCCTTTGAAGGTGGAATTGCCCGACGCTATCTCTTCCTTGATACCGAGCGCACCTATATCCTTGCTCGACACAGTGGGGGTAATCACTTTGCCGGGCATCGCGAACTCCCGGGCGTCGGGCTTGTCGGCGTGCTCCTTGATGGCGGTGATTACAGCAGCGGGGTCTACCTCCAGCCCCTCCACCGACTCGCGCACCACGCTCACCGCGCCGTTCTGCCAGTCGAACTTGGCGTTCTGCGGGCTGCGCTTGGCTTCCGCCGCCCACTTGTCGGCCAGTATCCTCAATTGCGGGTCGTTCCAGCCCAGTGTCACGTGCTGGGGTGCGGTGCGGTCGGGGTTGCGCTCGATGACGGTGAAGCGCACCATTGCCTGGGGGTCCAGCGTGAGCTTCTTGTCACCTGCGGTGGCGGTGATGGGGCCGCTGACGCGCACGGTGAGGAGCTTGCGCACCTCCTCCACCTCGTTGGCGTTTACGGCGGGCTGGGTCACCTGTACGGGCAGGTCTATCGTGGCCCCCGCCTCCAACTTAGCCAGGTGCTCGCGGGCGGCGACTATGGTGCTGTATACATCCAGG
>JAXDKH010000394.1:0-13428 GCA_034667185.1 Chloroflexia bacterium
AGACGGAACCGCCAAGACGCCAAGGACGCCAAGGACCCGCCAAGGTTAAGCAGGGTTTGGAGGGTACAAGAAGGACCAGGGTACGTTATGTCGTACTCTGGTCCTTCTGCTTGAATGAAAGTCCTAATCTTGGCGCGTCCTTGGCGTCCTAGCGTGATGCGGTTCCGTCTTTTCCGATCAACCGCGCACGCTGGCCCGCCGAGCCAAACCGCCGAGCAACAGGCAGAGTAAGCCCAGGGCTATTACCGTCAGGCCTCCTATAGGCAGGCTGCCGGAGGGCGAGCCGGTGCGGGGCATACCGGCCATACCGGTGCCCATCGCGGGCATGCCCATCCCCAGGCCGGCCGCTACGCTCCCCGGCATACCCGGCAAAGCGCCAACTGGTAGGGCTCCAGGGTTAATGCCGAGGGAGGACAGGTCAAGTTCCTGAGCGTTGGCCGGGGCGGTGATCGTCACGGGCTGGTCAAAGTCGCGGAAGGTCATAGTAAAATTGAACTGCACAAGCAACGTGGCATCTCCCACCGGTACGGTGCCATCCAGCGAGGTGTTCATCTGGTGGACATACATATCGTTGTCGCCCACCCAGAGGTACATGACGTACGTGATGTCCGACATGGACCCAGGCGCTACTGGGGTGCCCGACCCGGCATTTATAGCGGACAGCAGTTTTTCGTAATCCACGTCGATGCGGTATTTCGTGGTTGGGGAGCCATTGAGGCTCTCCTTGCCCTCCTGAGTGACAGTAAAGGCACCGGCGTAACGGGGGTCCAGCCCGGACATACCCGTCATGCCGCCGGTAAGGTCACCTGTGGTCAAATCGCTCGCATCGGTGACGACCCATTGGTCTTCTCCAGTTAGGCCGGGGAGTTTGTAGTAAAGCTTGCCATCCAGCAGGACCATCGATATTTTGATGGCGGTGGGGTCGTTCGGATCGGGCGGAGCGCCTGCATTCTCAGGAATCTCCATCGTGATCGTCATATCAAGCTGCATGTTGTTGTCCGAAACTGCCCCATTACCGGCTATACGCAGGCTGGTCATCCCGCCTGTAGCCTGGCTGCCTCCGGTCAAGACGCTAAGGTACGAACCTGATAT
Source organism: Chloroflexia bacterium (assembly GCA_034667185.1). Lineage (GTDB taxonomy): Bacteria > Chloroflexota > Chloroflexia > QHBQ01 > JADMIH01 > JADMIH01. Next base: position 1,093 of record JAXDKH010000394.1, read on the forward strand.
GTCGAACCGTGCCGACTTTGGCTGCTTCGTAGCGGGGAATGGGTTTGTTTGCGCGCTCGCCACGCCTACCAGGCCGAGTACCATACCCAATACCATGAACACGACAAGACATAACCTTGTGTTCTTCCTCATCTTATCCGGCCCTCCATCTACTCAACCAACGCAGGACACAAGTAAGCTCCAGCCGTGCCACAAGCATAATACACCGGATTCTGCGGGATTAGAATAGGACAGCCATCTCATTTCTATTTGTTCACCGTATGGACTTTGCAAGGGTAGTAGCCCAAAAGTCCCGAAGGGGGAGCAAAGTAATACTACTTCCAGGACTAAAGTCATGCCGCCAACCGCTGCTATTTAGATACCTCCCCTCTATAATCGGCATAGTAATAGTACATATAGGCTCGGATTCCGAGAGCATGTGCCATCCTGCACCAAGCGATATGGATGAGCGACTATTCAGACTTCGTTGCAGGCGCAATGGGAGAACTTGTCAGATCAAGGTACCGCAGCCGGATATACTAACAGCCACCTGTCCGCCTGGATATCCCCTCTAGCTTTCGCAACCAACACCACTACCTCAACCCAACACCATCAGTACGCTGGAACTGAAACCCTACCTCGGTAGGTAGACGCGCGTCTTAATGACATCAATACCGGGTTAGAGGAGAAATACGTAGTGGTTCGCAGATGGAAACGGCTCACGATTGTGGCTCTAGTGGCTCTGGTGGCCGCAGTAACCTTACCCTCTATACGTCGTCAGCAGGTGACCTATGCGGTCGAGGTACCCCCGCCGGGCGACCCTATATACCTGCAGACCAACGGGCCTACTTCTTCTATAGGTAGAGGCGACTGGTATACGAGCGATGCGAATGGCGCAACCACAGGGTACCACTATTTCACCATAAACGTGCCATGCGGCTGGCCCAGCGACACTGCTGTTAACGTCGATCTATTTAGCCCCGAAATGAACAGCACTGTCCCGCTTGCAGACGAAGATGACGACGCGACGCCCACTAATACCTCGTTCGAGATGTACGCGCTTGGAACAGCGATAGGACCTGCCCCGGACCAGCCTGCGGCAGGTAGCGGTATCGCAGGGTCGCTGCGTACCTATGCGCCAAGCGGCAGCGCCGAAAGCTGGAGCCGGTTCTACACGCTGGCAGCCCCAGTGGCCTGCGGTACCTACGTGTTGCGCTCGGAGGCAGGCGGTGACGACCAGAATCGCGTCCGCCTGCGCGTAGGCCGCGACAATGACACCGATGCCAACAATACACCGCCCGCGAACTACGACAACCCCGATGGGTTGCCCGGCACCAACGACGAACTGGTGGTAGGCCAGGTCCAGGCCGCCTACCAGCACGACGCGGGCGCAACCACTTGCTTTACCCTCTATGAGTACGTTGCGACGACGCAGACCCAGGTACCATTCCATAACTTCGATATGGATGACAACGGCACAGTTACTTACATCAGCCCGTCGGGTGGGCAAACAGCAGGCACCGTCTCGAGCAACGCCAGTTGGAGCACCGGGTCGCAAACCAGCCGGGGTACGGGCGATGTTATCGACAACCCCGAAACAGGTTGGTGGCAGATTCAGACCTGTATCAGCAATCACAACCAGTTCATCCAGGAAGGGCAAACCGGCGCACCAGGCTACCACACACAGCCGCCTACGCCTCGAATGGAGGTAGCTAAGACCGACGGGCTGACTTCCGTCCTTGCGGGCCAGACGTTGACCTATACACTCTCCTTCACCAATACCTCCGACAGCACGAACGCGCCGGGCGCCGCTAACAATGTCGTGCTTAGGGACGAGCTACCAACCGGCACTACATTTGTGAGTTGTGGATTCGACGCGCCTTACTCCGGCACTTGCAGCCAGACATCGCCTGGCATTGTAACGTTTAATCTAGACGGCTGGGTGAGCGCCGGGGCTAACGGGAGCGTCGGGGTGACGGCGCAAGTAAACGCAGGTGTAAGTGGGCAATTGACGAATATGGTGACACTGGACTATACGGACCAGTTAGACAATGCGTTTCCACAGGTAGACGCCACCGACATAGATGGGGCCTCAATTCCTACCGCAAGTGCCACGACTACCAGTACCATTACCAGTACCAGCACTTCTACTGCCACTAATGCGCCTACAAGCAGCCCTACCAACACGGTCATCAACACAGCCACCAGTACGGCTACTGACGCCGATACAGCCACAAGCACACCCGCCTCAACGAACAGTCCCACGGAGACGGTTACTAACACGGAAACCGGCACCAGCATACCCACTGAGACGCATACTGCTACTTATACTGCTATCGCTACGAGCACCAGCACTGCGGCACCTACCGATACAGCGACTCTAACACCCACAGGTACGACTGCCGGTACCAACACACCTACCAGCACCTATACAAGCACTTCAACGCAAACAGCCACCACGACGGCAACGAACATTGCCACTGGCACTGCTACTCATACTCCAATCTCCACCTCCACCTCTATACCCACGGACACCAGCACCGCAACTGAGATACCCGCTAACACTGCGACTAGTACGCCTACGCCAACTGCTAGTCCCACCGCTACTTCCACCGATGAACCTACGGGGACGGCCATCAGTACGAACACCAGGGTCGCCAGTAACACTCCCACGAGGACCGTCACTCTAACTGAGGAGCCTACTGACACGGCTACCAATACGGCAACGTACACCCAGGCACCTACCAACACGACTACTGCCACGGACACTGTCACTGCCTCTGCTAGCAGCACACCATTGCCGGGGTTGTTCGGCGACCTGGTGTGGAAAGACCTTGATGTAGATGGTGTACAAGACCTCGGTGAACCTGGCATTCAGGGTGTGGGAGTCGGCCTGTACAACGCACAGGGCACAGCTATCGCCACCGCTACGACGGATGGAAACGGCACCTACAACTTCCCTGGAATAGTGGCGGGTGACTATTACCTGGAGTTCGTGCCGCCTGCAGGATATCTATTCAGCCCACAGGACCAGGGCAACGATGCGCTGGACAGCGACGTGGACCCGGCAACCGGGCGAACAGACAATATAACGTTGCTTGCAGGGCAACACAATCTTACTGTGGACGCGGGCCTCTACCAGCCGAGCGCCCCAACCAGCACTCCGGCAAAAACGGCCACAAGCACAGCGACCTCTGCCAACGCGCCTACCAGCACCCGTACGCCAGGTGGCCCGGCCCCCACCAACACGCCCCTGCCGTCCACCAACACTGCCGTACCTGGCATTACGAACACTGCCGGACCTTCAGCGACCAATACCTCCACGCCGCGTGCTACGGGTACTCCCGTCGTGGGTGCGACCAACACACAGGTGCCTCGATCCACTGAGACCCGGAGCCCGAAGCCCACGCGCAAGCCTAATTACACCGACACACCCGAACCGGCTGCCACCAACACGCCCCTGCCGCTCACCTTTACATCAACTGACACCCCTACTCCTACGGCTACCGGCACTCCTACTCAGGTCCCGCCCGCGTGGTTCGGTGATCTGGTGTGGCAAGACCAGGATGCAGATGGCATACAAGAGCCTGGCGAAGGGGGCGTACCGGGAGTCACGGTGTTGCTGTACAACGACCAGGGAGAGCTGGTAGCATCAACTACCACGAATGGCAGCGGCAATTACCAGTTCGAGGCTCCGGCGACCGGCAGCTACTGGGTGCAATTTATGGCTCCTCTAGATTATCTGTTTAGTCCTCGCGACCAGGGCGGCAGCGACGACACAGACAGCGATGCGGACCCGCTTACCGGGCGCACCGCAGCTGTCGCGGCGCTGGCGGGGCAGACCAACCTGACACTGGACGCGGGCCTCTATCAGCCTCAACTTCCGACGGGCACCGGCCAGCCGTCCTCTCCAACCAGTACCCCTGAAACACCGTCAACGGGAACACCTGCCCCAGTAGAATCGAATACGCCCACCCATGTCGGGACGGAGACTTCGGTGGCAACGGAAACACCGTCTGCTCAGGATACAAGCACGATAACATCTGGGCAGCGCGAGACGCCAGTTTCTGGAGAGATTAGCCCACCCACAACAGAAGTTGCCGGCACGCAGGTTCCCGTCGCAAGTGAAGTAACAGCAGCGCCTACAGGGGTCTTAGCATCGCCAGGACCTGGAGGCGACACACTCTCTGAAACCGGCTCAACTTCAGGAGAAGATGTTCCAAGGGTGTTGCCGCAGACGGGCGCTACCCCATACGAGGTATTTTCCTGGGGGGCTGGAGCCTTCGCGGTGCTGGTTTCCGTGTTCTTAGGTATGCGCTTGATGCGAAGGAGAGTGGAGTACAATCTCTATACAGACTGGGACAGAACTAAATCGTTCAGGGACTACTTCGAGTAGCAAGGGCAGATAAGCAAGGGGCTACAATGATTAATCATTGTAGCCCCTTGCCACATCCACGCTCCGCATAGCCCATCAAGCGCCGAGCACGGTTGACATGGGCGGTCGCTCGACGGGGTTGAGGGCGCGCACTTCGATGCCGCTGTCCGGTCCGGTGGGACCTTGTAGCTCCGCTTGCAGGCGGGCGGCGATCTCGGAGGCTATACCCGCGAGTTGGTCGTCTTCGAGACGGTGGGCGAGTACCTGTAGTACGTCAATAGCAATCGGCAAACCCGGCTGGGGGGGTGGGGCGGGCTGGGCGTGGCGAAGCTCCACCTGAGCGAGGGCCCGGCTACCCCAGTGTGACGTCACCGACAGCAGCATGCCGAGTTCCAGGTTAGGTCCGCTGAACACCGGGATAGACAGCATCGCGTCGCGCCGGGCTGCGTAGTCGCGGCCAAAGGGGTCCACCACCCCGGCCAGCGAGGACGACAGCACCTGCAAGATCGTGCGCGGAGGGAGCGCGGCAAACTGGGCCGGGGTAAGCGCCGCCAGGTCTGACGGCTTGAGCGCCTGCACCCTGATGCGCCTGGCGAAGGGCCAGGCCCCGTCCCGCTTGGGTACAACGAACCCGCCCCAACTTACATCCAGGGGAGCCGTACCCTCACCCCGGCGACCTTCCTGCTCCTTCGTCATGGCCGCGCCGTGGGGATCGTGCTGCGTTAAGGAGAACGCCTTGACGAGTTGCAGGTTAGCGTTGCGCAGTAGTGGCCCGGCCAGCGCAAGGGCCGCGCTCGGGTGGAATCGGGTAGCGCGCGGGTCGAGCCACACCACTATGTCGCCACGCAACACCGCCAGGCTCTTCCACCAGCTTTCGCCCCGCCCGTGCAGGCTGCCCTCGTCCGGCAGAATCTCCGGTGCGCTATACACCTCAACGCCCAGCGAGCGGGCGATCTCCAGCGTCTCGTCGCCCGAACCCGCGTCTACCACCGCTATCTGGTCGGCCAGCGGGTGCATCTCCATGAGCACGCGCCTCAGTCCAGTGATCATAGAGCGCAGGTGCCGCGCGTCGTTGGAGGTGAGCAGCCCCACGCTTATGCTGAGACCTGTCGCCTGCTTCAGCTTGAGGAATTCGTCGGGGTCGCGGAACTCGTCGCCGTGATACGTGTTCTCGACAAACCAGTACTCGAACGGCATGTCCGTCCAGGCGTTGCGTACGTGCGCTACCTGGGCCTTGCTCGCGTACTTCGCCAGGTTCAGCGTCTCCCGCGTGCGGAGCAACAGGATGGGAGCTTTGGTGTTCGCCGCTACCGTAGCGGGCAGGGTGGACGCGCCAGCCTGGCCGCTCTTGCCCCCGCGCTCCGAGAAGGCTCCGACGCCCATGATAACCAGGTCTTCCGGCTGCACCTCTCCAAGCACCGCCGCCGTGGCGCTCTCGCTCACCGTGGCGATGCGTTCTATTTGCACCGAAGCTGCCTGCCCTACCGTCTCAAGGTACTCGTTGAAATCGACGTAAGGTCCGGTCTCCATCACGTCCGCGGCGACCTGCGCATTGCTTAGTGGCCCCGTGGGCGTCTTCTTAAGGAGCCCCTGGCTCAGAGGCCCCGTACCGGAGCGAGAAGCAGGCACGTTGTGCATCACCGCCAGGTGCATACCCCCCTGCTCAGCCAGCAGCAGCGCGACATCCAGGGCCTGTTCGGCGGAGGGGCCTCCCCGCACAGGCAGCAGCACTCGACCGCAATCGCGCCAGCCGTCAGGGCGGGTGAGAATAATGTCGCAAGGAGGGTCGCGCAGCAGGTCGTCCAGGATGTGGCCGTAGACGTGGAGCTTCGGGTTACGCGGGTGCCCCTTCCAGTGGGCCAGCACGAGACCGGCGTGCTCCTCTTCTACTGCCTGCCGCACCGCCGTGGGCACGTCGCGGGCCACCTTCACGAGCCGGTCCACCCGCACGTGCCTGCCACCTGCGTCCACCTCGGAGGGTAGGAAATCGAACAAGGCGCGATAGGATCGGGCCATATCCATGCCCGTGGTGAGTGGCTGGTCGGCAGGCACTTCCACCACGCCCAGCACCACGATCCGGGGCATCAGGCCAGGCCGGGAGGAGCCAGTATCGTCTGAGGGCACGGTAGAGAGGTGGGACCTGTGCCCCGAAGCCAGAATAGCCGCCAATTGCAGCATATCACCGGCGATGCTAAGGTTGAGCATCGGCACCAGTACGGTCCCAGGTGCTATCCCGAAGCTGCGCGGAACGTCCGCCGGAAGCGCGGGTTCTCTGTGCAATGTATTGGTCATAGGTCAGGTCCTCGCCGTTGAGTCCTGGTGCTGAAACGTGAAACGTGATGAGGCTTGCTATTCCTGGTACGTGAATATGTGACTGCTTCTACTATAGAACCCTGCTCCCCCTTGTCATTCTGAGCGGAGCGAAGAATCTCGTCCTCCAGCACATGATAACACCTTTCTTTCAGCCACATAGTACGCTAAGAAAGAGGAAACATCCCGGTAGAGGACGAGATTCTTCACTGCGTTCAGAATGACAAAGGGGAACTTGGTCCTGTTACACCAGCCATGACGTATTCACGTACTCTATTGAGCAAGCCGCATCACGTTTCACGTTTCACGTTTCACGTTTCTTCTCTCAAGATCATCGTCTCGTTCACGGACAGCTTGCGGGTGTCGTACGCGAGCTTCTTGGTGCCGGCGGCGCTCATGCTGCCTTGCTGTTCTACGCGTACAGCTTCGCGCTGGGCCTGCTCGGCCAGTTCGGTCTCGCCCATGTTGAGCAGGCGGGTGGCGACAGCCTGGAGGTTGCGGGTGGCGGCTGCTACGTCGCCTACCATGCTGGCTTGCAATGCCCTCGTCTGTAGCTTGAAGGTGGTGGCGCGCTCCACGTGGTTCATCACACGCGGGTCGCCTGGACCCTTGCCTGCCCCGCTAGCGAACGACACCACAAGGTCAAGCGCCGTGTCGTGCTTGCCCGTCGCGCCACCCGCCGCCTCGTACTCAAGCATCAGGTGCGCCAGGCGGTACTGCCCCGGCTTGCGGGCGGGTAATACCAGCTCATAGAGCAGCGTCTGTCCTGTGCCCGGCTGCAAATCGCCCAGGGGTAGTGTGATAGCGGTGGCCGCGCCGTCTGTCTGGGGCGTGGCGTTCGCACCCTCGCTGTCCTGCGCGGCTTGCTGGGCGGGCCACAGGCGGGAGATAATGGGAGCTACCCGGTAGATGGCACGTGGCTGCACTCCGCCCGCCGGGTTGAAGGTCAGGCGCAGGTTCTGGTAGGTGGTGGCCTGCATGGCGCGCAACGTCTCCTCGAACGCACCCGCGATCTCCTCCGGCTTAGCGATATAACCGGAGTCGCCGCCACTCTCGGCAGCCAGACTATCGAGCAGTTCGATGCTCCAGTCCTCTTCTGCGCCTATGCCCAGCGCCGTGATAGGTATGCCCGCCGCGCCTGCCTGCCGGGCAAGCTGCACGCAACGCTCGGCATCGCCCCAGGTCTGCCCGTCGGTGAGCACCACGATGCGGGACACCACGCCTTCCCTGCGCCCCTTCGTCGCCTCGTCCAGCCCCACGAGCAGCCCCTTGCTCATAGCGGTGCCGCCCGCCTCGTTTATGCCGTCTATCTGCGAATGGAGCGCATCGCGGTTCTGCAAGGTGGTGCTGCCGGTAAGAGGGTGCACCTCGTCGTCAAACAGGGTGATGGCAAGGGTATCGCGCTCGCTCAGGTGGTCCACCAGCCAATTGACCGCCTGCTTCAGGTTCTGCAGCTTGGCCCCACCCATCGACCCTGACGTATCAAGCACAAGGCTCAGGTTAAGTGATGAGGACTGAACATTCGGGGCGGGATTGGGCTGTGCGCCATTACCAGATTGCTCTTCGTTTATGTCAACAAGGACGTAAGCGAGGCTAGTCTGGTCCAACGCGGGCAGTGGGTCGTAATTCCAGGTTGCCTTCAAAGAAAGTGCGGTCATTGCGTGTGTTACCCCTCAAAATGGCATTCGTGACGAGCGACGACTGGTACCAGCCAAACCATCATCCTCTTTGCGCGTTCTTAGCGTCCTTTGCGGTTTCGTCTCTTTACTCATCACTCACTTACGCAGCTACTCCTTGGAGCGTTTCGCGGAGACGACCTTCACGAATATGGCGCTGATGTTGTCCTCGCCGCCGCCCTTGTTCGCCAGGTCGATGAGGGTGTGGCAAATGGCCTGGGGTTCGGTGCCTGCGTTGATGGCGGCATTGATGTCGGGGTCGCGCACGAAGTCCCACAGACCATCGGAGCAGACGAGCAGGCCGTCGCCCGGTTGCAGGCGGCGGGTGAACACGTCCACGTCGGTGTCGACCAGCCGTGCCTCACCCAGCGCGCGGTAAATCTCGTTGCGGCGCGGGTGGGTGTAAATGTCCTCAGGCTTGATCTGCCCGGCTGCCACCAGTTGCGCCACCAGCGAGTGGTCCCGCGTGATGGGGGTAAGCTGGCCCTCGTGCCAGAAGTAGGCGCGGCTGTCGCCCACGTTAGCTACGCACAACTGGTTGCCCACCAGTATGGCAGCCACCGCCGTGGTACCCAGGTCGGAATGTCGCTCGCGCGCCAAATCGGAGATGCGCCGGTTGGCCTCCATAACCGCCTGCCGCAACAGGCTCATGCACGTATTGGGGTCGCAGGCCACCGGGTCGCCCGCCAGCATGGGGCCGATAAGCGAGGAATTAACCACCGCCACTATAGTGCGAACGGCAATAGAAGAAGCGACCTCGCCACTCTGGTGCCCGCCCATGCCGTCGGCCACCACGTACAGGCCCACCGGCACGCCGCCCTCGTGCTCCAATACCGTGGCCTCGAAAGTGAGCACGCTGTCCTCGTTGATCTGTCGCACCTGCCCAACGTCGGAGGCCCGCCCGCTCCAGAGCTGCAGGTTACGTAACGGCCTGCTCGCCTCGTAGATCTCGTGCAATACCTTTGAGAAAGCCTCTGCCGTGGGCAACGAACCTTCGCGCGCCTTGGCGAGGGCCACAGCGGGGTTGAGCATGCTGGCAAGCGGCCCAGTGAACTCGCTCGCCACCATCATCCTGCCGTTACCGCCCGCTTTGGCTTGTGGCTCCTCGGAAGACATCGTGAGCGCGCCCGTGTCCTTACGCACCGACATGTACCAATGCTCCAGCTCGCCTGCCAGGGCGCGCACGTCGGAGGCCTGGGCCGCAGCGGTGTCGTCCACATCGGCCTGGCGGCACCCCGAGGGGTCGAGCAGCAGCACGCGGTCGCCTACCTGCACCAGCAAATTGTTCAGGCCCATATTGCAGCCGAGTATGCCCTCCGCGTGCAGGTTGGTGAGGATTTCAGCCGACTGCGCCATCCAGGCCAGGGACTGCTCCTCGCTCGGTTCCTCGATGGAAAGTTGCCCCGACTGCCCCGACTGTATCTGCGCGAATATATCGGCTCCCGCGTCGGGCAACCACGAAGAGAGGGTGCGCCCGTAAGCCTCCTCCCACACCACATACACCCGCCCAAGTTCAGGGGCCGCAATCGCGTCCGACGCCTGCACCACGCCGAGCACGCGGTTGGCGAGTATGGCTTCAGGCACGGGAATGACGAGGTTGGAATTGGCATCTGGGATTTCGGAAATCGGATTTGCGTCAGGAACCGCGTTAGGAACGGGAGATAGTTCTTCGGTCGTCTGGGTGGGATCGTCGGGCACTTCTCCGGGTGCGACGCTGAACTCCTGGGCACGGTAGTAGCGGCCTGAGAGTTGCGCGCCGCACTCTACGCAGTACATGTCGCCGGGCGCCGAGTTGGTGGAGCCGCAGGCCCAGCACCGCCTGAAGCCCTGCTGGTCGAGCACCCTGTAGATGTTGGTGTTGCCGAGGCTGTTCATGAACAGCACCACTTCATAGCGCCCGCCCAGCATGGTGCCCAACTCTAACGGAGGGCTGGGTGGACCGCCCAGGCCGGGCAGTGGGGTGGTGCTGGTGCCCGCCGGGGCCTCTACGACGACCAGGGGCGTGGTGCTAGGCCCGTGGGAGCCTGCCTCCAGGACGGTTTCGGAAGGGGCGACCATGCCAGAATCCGCAGCAACCTGAGCCTCGCTATCGGAACCATTCAAGGTCTCGGCCTGCTGGCGCTCGGTGTCGCTGGGCGGGGTTGGCGTTGAGTCTATAGACATGTGTGATGAGGCCTTATAGGGGTTTCGCGCATGACGAGAGAGAAGCACGCGTGGCGATGGAAGACAGTCCAAATATAGCACAAAGGGGTAGGGCGGGCAAACGTAGTTCTGAAACGTGAGACGTGAAACGTGATGCGGTTGGTGGAAGTGGGTAAGTGGATGCTACCCACTGTCATTCTGAACGTAGTGAAGAATCTCAAATGCTTGTCCTGGCACCATGTTGAACTAGCACCACTAAGTTCCTCAACCGGCAACAGCGTCCATAGTCACCTTCTTGAGATTCTTCACTGCGTTCAGAATGACAGTGGGGAGCTTGATTCCACGCATCCAACAAGAACATCGATCCAACTGACTTCTCGAGTAATGTACTTACATATGTAATATGAGCGCGCGTGGAACGTTAGAACTGGTACATGGGTATAATATGGTAGAGCTATGTCGCAGCCTGTAGACAACCACGAGCTATCGATAATGGAGGACCTGGACCCGGAGCCTCCTGGCAGGGCCAGGACGGTGCGCACCCGTGAGGTCTGGCTTGGGGTGCTTTTGCTCCTGGGGGTGCTCGGTTGGGCAGGGTGGCAGTGGTGGCATGGCGAGCGCCTGCGCAACGATTACGAGCTTGGGAGCCGCGCCGTGATAGCACAGCAGTGGGACGAGGCCAGGGCCTATTTCCAGGCCGCCGACGGCTATCGGGACGCCTCCACTCGCGCCCAGGACGTCGAGAAAAAGATAGAGGAGCGCAACAAGCAGTACGAGATCGCCTCCGTGCACGCCGAGGCGGGTGAGTGGGCCGTCGTACTGAAAGCGGCCCAGGAAGTTGCTGCGATACAGCCTCACTATAAGGGTCTCGACGCGCTCACCACTGAGGCCGAACGGCGTGTCTATAGAGATGCGCTGAACGGCTCGATTGCACGCAGGGTATTGGACGACCCGGCTCTATACTACCGTGACGCCGAGAAGTGGGTGCGCCTGGAGGAGAGCGACCGGTGGAGCAGAATAAGGGCCTACGGCGAGGATGGCACCTTCCTGTACGACGTACCCGGATCGGGGTGGGCCGGTCCACCCACTCCCACGCCTACGGTTGCGCCGGGTCTTCCACAACAGACAGAGGTCGGGTCTCCTGAGTTGGTAGGCCGCCGGCTCATGACTGTTTCGTTCGATGGCGTTCACGGCCCTGTCTTCCACAAGTTGAGTCTCGACCCATCGCGCTACATCTACTACGTCATGAGCACGGCCGGAGTCTGGGGAGTACACGTCTCCAATATGGAATACGCCGGAGTGCCAATGGAAGGTCTTTACGTCGGTTCTGAACTGGATTACGAAGCCTACGACAGCAACCGTACATCCACGATCACCGTAGCACCAAACGCGGTCCTGGTCGGCTTTGGAGCACAAGGCAACCACATCCTGCTCGCGGAATTTGATCCCAGCGCGCCGGGCGCCGGAGGAGTGAAACTCTATGCCGCGGCACCGGACGGTACACAGGCCCGTCTCATCTATTCAACTACGGGCAGCATCAAGAGCGCGCTCCTCAGCCCCGACGAGCGTTTTGTGCTCGTCACTACGATTGAGCCTCAGGAAGGCACCAACGGTAAAATGGCCGCGGTACTGCTCGATTTGCTGGGCGACGCAGAACCGCGCACGCTAATGAAGGCTGACGCAAGGGTTACGTTTAGCAACTTCACCGTTTCTGTGAACGGACCATCAGGTTTGAGGGCCGCTTTCCTGCGCAGAGGCCGCTTCGCTGACATGGTAATCGTCACCATCAACGACGGGAGCACGGGCACCCAGGTTAAGTTGATCGATCCTGAACACCCGCAATGGAGCAGAACG
>JAXDKH010000395.1:0-3984 GCA_034667185.1 Chloroflexia bacterium
GCTTACCTCGGACGCGGCGGTTCCCTCCAGATCGTGCTCTTTGGCCTGTTCGGTATGGTGCTTGGCTTCTTCGGCATCGACTGGTACGTGAAGTTCCGCATAAGTAAGCGCCTCAAGGACTTCAACGGCCAGCTAGGTGACACGATTAGCCTCATGGGGAACTCGCTCCGGTCCGGCTACTCGCTGCTGCAGTCGATGGAACTGGTCTCGCGAGAAGCGCCCGACCCTATCGGTTCCGAGTTCAAGCGCGTGGTGCGCGAAGTGGGCCTCGGCCTGAGCGCCCAGGATGCCCTGAACAACCTGTTGCGGCGCATGCCCTCGGACGACCTGGACCTGCTCATCACTGCCATCAACATCCAGTACGAAGTCGGTGGCAACCTGGCGCAGATATTGGATACGATATCCCACACAATCCGAGAGCGCGTGCGCATCAAGGGCGAAATCTCGGTGCTGACGGCACAGGGCCGCATATCAGGCTACCTGATTACCGCGTTGCCCGGCCTCATAGGCGTGGTCGTGTCGGTCATAAACCCCACCTACATGAGCGTGATCTTCGAGTTCCCCTGGGTGATCATGCCCATCTGCGGCGGCATAATGGTTTTCGTGGGCTTCCTGGTCATCAGGAAGATAGTAAACATAGAAGTGTAATTTGGAAATTGGAATTTCGAATTGCGAATTTAGTAGATATCCAAGTAAATTCGCAATTCGAAATTCCAAATCCTAAATGGAGGCAATAATGGACCTGACAATGACGCTGTCGTTGATGATACCTGCGGTCGTGGCACTGGGGATATTCGGCGTCTTTCTGAAGATGTCAATGCCCAAGCAGAACGCCGTCTCCATCGAGTCGCGCCTGCAAGCCTTCGCCGAGCGACCAAAGTCGCTCGAGGAGCTTGAGCTTGACGCGCCGTTCAGCGACCGCGTGATAAAGCCGCTGGTAAACGGCGTAACGAAATTCTTCGGCAAGCTGGCCCCGTCGAAGGGCATGGACAAGCTGCGGCAGCAACTCGTCCTGGCCGGCAGTCCCTTCAACATGCAGGTGGCGGAATTCACGGGCCTGCGCTTCATGTCAGGTCTCATGATGGGTGCCCTGGCGCTCGGCCTGTCCCTCCTCATGCAGGCGGCCATTACAATGCTGATGATGTACTCGCTGCTTGGTTTGGTGGTGGGCTACATTCTCCCGGTGTTCTGGCTGCGGAGCCGCATCAAGAAGCGCCAGAAGGGCATCCTGAAAACGCTGCCCGATGCCATAGACCTCATGACGATTAGCGTGGAGGCGGGCCTCGCCTTCGACGGTGCGATGCAGCGTGTAGCAGACAAGTGGAACAACGACCTGTCGGCAGAATTTGGCCGCGCCCTGGCCGAGATGCGGGTGGGCAAGTCCAAGCGCGACGCCCTGAGGGAGCTGGTAAGTCGCACCGGCGTATCCGACCTGAGCACCTTTGTGGCCTCGATCATCCAGGCCGACCAACTGGGTGTATCCATCGCCAAGGTGCTGCGCATACAGAGCGAACAGATGCGTGTACGCCGACGCCAGCGCGCCGAGGAGCAGGCCCACAAAGCCCCTATCCTTATGATGATCCCGATGGTGTTCCTGATCTTCCCGGCTACGTACATAGTGATCCTGGGGCCAGCGGTCCCGAAGGTGATCAATGGAATCGGCTAATAGGGCCGGACAGGTTTTCATGGGTACTCCACTTCGCACGCCTAACAGCATGATTGTAGAGAACGTCACCCGCAGCCAAATACTGGCCGACACCGCACACGAGGCCGCGGACTTCTTCTCCAGAGGACGCGGCCTCATGTTCAGCCCGCCGTTACCCGAGGGCGGTGGGCTTGTGATCGAGCCCTGCAACTCAATCCATATGTTCTTCATGCGCTTCCCCTTGGACGTGGTATTTACCGACGCCGAGGGCCGCGTGGTATTTACGTACAAGGGCATCAAGCCCTGGCGCATGGGCAGGATCGTAAAGGGTGCGAAGCGCGCCATTGAGCTGCCGGAGGGCACCGTCGAGCGCACGCACACAGAAGTGGGAGACGTAGTTAGGCTCAAGCTGTAGACACGGCGTCTAATGCCTGCAAGGGCGCGGGGATCGCCCTGCAAATTCCGTCCGGCTAATCATTACAACGTTACATCAAGCAGGGAAGCAGCGTTATCGTGTCACGAACAATCACAACCGAATCCGGCTTCAGCGTGGAGCCGCGCGACTAATGGGCATTTCCTTGGGCGGGCTGCGCCCACGCATCGTGCGTACTCCCATGCCTCCCTCCACGGGAGCCCTCACCCCAAAGGTCCTCAACCGCCGCCCCGCGCTCACAGGTATCCGCGTCTGGTATTCACGTCTCAGCCTGCTGGTAAAATTCTCCGTCGCCAGCTTCCTATTGCTGGGGGCGGCCGGCGTTGGCCTGGGCTGGCTACTGGAACGCCAGCTTGAAGCTAGCACCTTGCGCCAGGAGGCCGAGGGTGCCGCCTCCCAGGTCCAACGCATTCTAAACCCCAATGTGACGCTGGCGGACCTCCAAGGCTCTATGACCGCAGAACGTCGCCAGGCGCTGGATGATCTGATTGGCCGCTACGTCCTTGACGGGAATGTGGCCCGCGTAAAAATCTGGTCGCCCGACGGCATGGTACTCTACTCCGACGAGCCTGACCTGATAGGCAAGCAGTTTGAGGCCGAGGCGGAAGTGCTGAGGGCTATGTCCGGCGAGGTCGTGATGAACGTATCCGACCTGGAAGAAGACGAGAATGTAGACGAGCGCGGGAAGTTCAGCAAGCTGTTCGAAATCTACGTCCCGCTTACGCCGTCGGACTCCAATAAGCCGGAAGCGGTCTACGAGATCTACCACGACGTGGGCGTGGTGGAGCAATACCTGGCCCAGCCTCGTTCTTCGCTGTGGGGAGGGCTTAGCATCGCCTTCCTGGTGCTCTATACCTCCCTGTTCACGCTGGTGCGCAACGCTTCCCACAGCCTCACGAGGCAAAGCGCCGAAAACGCCCGTCTGTACGAGGAGGCCAGGTCGCAGTTAGCCGACCGGCTGAGGGCAGAAGAGGCCGAGCGCGAGAGCAAACAGCGGTTCGAGACCATCTTTGCATCGGCAGCCGTGGGCATCGCCCTCACCGACATGAGTGGCCGCATACTCGAATGCAACACCGCGCTACAGCAACTGCTGGGCTACTCGGCTGAGGAACTCAGCGGCAAGACTCTCCCCGAAATGGCGCACCCGCAAGATGTACCCACTAACCTGGAGATGTTCCGCGGCTTCCGTGTTGGGCACAGGGCCCGCTACCAGGCGGTCGAGAGGGCGCTCCGCAAGGATGGTAGCTGGGTTTGGGCCAATCTGAACGTGTCGGTGCTCTGCGACGAGCAAGGGAAGCCGCAGTACACCATTTGTATGGTCGAGAACATCAATGAGGAGAGGCGCGCCAACGAAAGGGTGCAACAGCAACTGCACCGGCTTGCAGCCCTGCGCAGCATCGACATGGCGATCAGCTCCAGCATGGACCTGCGCGTGACGCTGGACGTTGTGCTCGATAAAGTGGTCTCCCAGTTGGGTGTGGACGCGGCCCACGTGATGCTCTTGCACCCTCATACTCAGACGTTGCAATACGCAGCTAGCCGTGGCTTTCTCAAAGCAGGCATCTTCAAGGCGAGGCAGCCGCTGGGCGACGGCTACGCAGGGAAGGCGGCCCTCGAACGGCGTACCCTCAACATTCCCGACCTGCGGCAGGCTGGGGAGCTTACGCGTGGCTACCTCATCGAAGGCGAGGGCTTTGTCACCTACTACGTGGTGCCACTGGTCGCCAAGGGCCAGATAAAGGGCGCGTTGGAGGTCTTCCACAGGTCGCGCTTGGAGCCCGACGCCGAGTGGCTAGACTTCCTGGAGGCCCTCGCGGGGCAGGCGGCCATCGCCATCGACAACGCCACGCTCTTTGACGACCTGCAGCGTTCCAACACAGAGCTGGCCCTGGCCTACGAAGCTACA
>JAXDKH010000396.1:0-8965 GCA_034667185.1 Chloroflexia bacterium
CCCCACGGCTCGGAGCAAGCAGGTGCCTCCCAACATGCGCACATACCAGCGCACCTACCGAGGCAGCAAGAGCACGAGGCCACAGACCCGCGCCACATAACGGTGGTGGGCGTCTGCTCGTCGGGCAAATCGACATTGTCGAAGGCGTTGCGGGAGAGGGGCTACAAGGTGCGTACCGTGGCCCAGGAGCACTCGCACGTGCCCTACCTGTGGCAGATAGCCAAGCCCGACGTGCTCATCTACCTCGACGCTTCCCTGGCGACCATACGCCGCCGCCGCAACCCGCGCTGGCATCGCCCCTTGCTCGACGAGGAGCACCGCCGCCTGTCCCACGCCCGCGAGCACGCCAACCTCTACATTCACACTGACGGCCTCTCCCCCAAGGACGTAGCCTCGAAGGCGCTCACCTTCCTGAACAATACGAAAAGTGTGAAGAGTGAATAGACGAAACCGCAAAGACGCAAAGGACGCTAAGAAGGCGCAAAGAAAACGATGGTTTGGCTGGTCGTCGCTCGTCACACCTTACCCTGGTACGAAGAGGTACTAATGCAGACGGATCACCAGCGGCCATCGGACACCAGGACGCCTTATGGGTTCGTGTCTGATGGCACCAATCTGACCCCTGGCGACGTAGCCAGGATTGCCAGGGCACCGCGCCAGCCCTCTAAGGTGGGGGCTGAGTTTGTTGTGGGCATGTCGGCGGAGGCGCAGGATAGGGTAGCGCGTTCGCGGGCTATAGTGGACGATATTGTGCAGCGCGGCGAGGTGGTGTACGGCATCACCACGGGCTTCGGGGCGTTCAAGGACCGGGTCATCTCGCACGAAGACCTAGCGCAGTTGCAGGTGAACCTCATCTTGAGCCAATGCGTGGGCGTGGGCAACCCCCTGCCCGCCGAGGTGGTGCGGGCCATGATGCTGTGCCGCGCCCACACCCTCTCGCTTGGCTACTCCGGCATACGACCCCAGACGCTCGGCCTCATCTACGACATGCTCAACGCGGGCGTGCACCCCCTCATCCCCGAACAGGGCTCCGTGGGCGCGAGCGGCGACCTGGCACCGTTGTCGCACATGGCGCTGGGCATGCTGGGACTGGGGCAGGCGGAGTATGGTGGTCGCTTCATGCCTGCCGGGGAAGCATTAGCCGCAGCCGGGCTGCAACCGGCGCGCCTCGCTCCGAAAGAGGGGCTGGCGCTCTCCAATGGCACCTCCCTTATGTCGGCCTTGCTGTCGCTCGCGCTGGTGGATGCTGCTATGCTGTGCGACACCGCCGACGTGGTGGGCGCGATGAGCCTGGAGGCCATGCAGGGCGTGCCTTACGCCTTCGACCCGCGCATCCACGCAGTGAGAGGACATAGCGGCCAGGTGGCTTCAGCCGCCAACATACGCAACCTGACCCATGCCAGCACCCTCATGTGGCGGGACATCCCCGGCGACGGACATCAGAAAGCCGCGGCGGGCAAGGTGCAGGACGCTTACTCCCTGCGCTGCATGCCCCAGGTGCATGGCCCGGCCAGGGACGCGGTAGGGTACGTCAATGGCGTACTCGCGGTGGAGTTGAACGGGGCGAACGACAACCCGCTCGTGTTCGGTGCCGAGACCTTCAGCGATGAGCACGCAACCGAAGTGCAGCATACCGGCTTCAGTCACCGCCACCAGATACTCTCCGGCGGCAACTTCCACGGTGCGCCGCTCTCAGTGGCCTCAGACTTCCTGGGCATCGCGGTGTGCCAGCTTGCCACGATAAGCGAGCGCCGGCAGGCGCGGCTGGTGGACCCTGCGGCCCACGGCGGGCTGTTCCCGGCCTTCCTGATAGAGAACGGCGGCCTCAACAGCGGCTTCATGATGGTGCAGTACACCTCCGCCGCCCTCGCCTCCGAGAACAAGAGCCTCGCCCACCCCGCCAGCGTGGACACCATCCCCACTTCGGCCAACGTGGAGGACCACGTCAGCATGGGGCCAATCGCCGCCCGCCACGCCCGCTCCATTGTCGCCAACACCGCCCGCGTGCTGGCCCTCGAAGCGATGATGTCGGCCCAGGCCCTTGACTTCCGCATCCGCAACGAAAGCCCTACGTCCAGGCTCGGTCGAGGCACGGCGCTGGCTTACACGCTGGTGCGCGAACGAGTGCCGTTCCTACAGCAAGACGAAGACTTTCAGCCGTACATCGCGGCGGTGGAGGAGTTAGTGTTGAGTGGCAAGTTGGCGTCGGTGCTGGCTGAGGTGAGTAGCGGTAAGACCATAGGTATTTAGCCTCCAAAGATCGACCTTGCGGGAAAGGACCTTCCTGTGCCCAAGGCAGCAAGTCTTGACGAATTCATTGAAGATATTTACCAGTCTGTTTTAGCTACGCCGAAGCGCCAAAGGCGTATGCTGAGCAAAACGTTCTGGGACATGTTTGGATTTAAGGTAAGAAGTAGACAGCGAATTGCGCAGGTTAGGGATGCTCTGAATCGCCGAAATTTGCTTACCAACATTTCTCCCGAGCTACTGGGGACAGAGGCCAGAGATAGTTGGTTGATCATCACGTATGATGAAGCACCAGGTACCGTTCCGGTTCCTACTTCAACCGTCACGTATCCACAACAGGTGCCGTCAGATGCCTGGTTTGATTTAATTGAAGGCCGTAGTTTCGAGAGTGAGCGCGAAGTTGAATACTATTTTATTCAGCCTCTGGTAGAGCAACTAGGTTATAGTGAAGACGATTGCTCCATTGGACATTC
This sequence comes from Chloroflexia bacterium, assembly GCA_034667185.1. GTDB lineage: Bacteria > Chloroflexota > Chloroflexia > QHBQ01 > JADMIH01 > JADMIH01. The sequence continues at coordinate 2,721 of JAXDKH010000396.1, forward strand.
TCTCTCTGTTTATCAAGGGGTGAAGAAGACCAACGTCCAGGCAGACTTTGTCCTCTTCGAGGGTAACACCAGAGGTAGCGGTAATGCGCTCGTAGTAATAGAGGCAAAACGGCCAGGCAAGAAACTCACTGATGACGATGTGGGTCAGGCTCGCTCATATGCTTTTGCTCTATCGGTACCTTACTACCTACTGACAAACGGAGACGAGATTCGCCTCTATCAGTTCCGTGCCGGTATGCAACAGGATGTTTTGCTTAGCACATTCCACCGAAGGGAACTTAGGAGCCGCTGGCTTGAGTTGTATCAGCGCTTGCACAGAGGTGCTATTGTTGACCTCAAGAGGAACTTCGCCCGGCTTCTTGCTGGTGAGTTTCATAGCAAGGACTAGGTTAGAGACTGTTTCAACTGAAAAACCTATGCCTATCACCTAAGCATAGCCTTATAGCAATCAGGACAGCATAGGATAGATTACTGGAAGTAAGACAAAGAAGGTAGCCTTGTCGAAGATAACATCTATACGTCTGAAGCACGATACGGCGGCTCAGTTGGATGCTCTTGCTAAGCTACTGGGCAGGCCTAAAGCATGGTTGATCGACCAAGCTGTCAAGAGCTATATAGCAGAGCAATCACAGCAGGTAAAGGCAATCAAGGAAGCGTTAGAAGATTATAAGTCCGGTCAGGCAGAACTGATGTCGAATGAGCGCGTCATGCAAGAAATGGCTGCACTTGAAGCTTAATGTGCGACGTTTTTAACAGAATACCCACTACTGCCAAATGACAGACCTATCCGACAAGTACATTCAGTGGGAGCCGAGCTACGAAACAGCCCTCCAGCGCGTGCGTGCTGAGAAGAAGGAGCTTTTCGTCTACTTCACCAAGCCAAACTGAGCAGGCTGCATCAGATTGGATACCGTGACGTATTCACATCCCCAGGTCAGCCAGTACATAGCGAACCACTTCATCCCTTACAAAGCCGACATGGCCGAGCGGGACGCCTGGCCCCACTTCCGCGCCAATCACGTCATCTGGACCCCCTCCGTGGGCTTTGCGGACCGCAATGGCAGCATGCACTACGTAGCTCCAGGCTACTCGCCACCGCCGGAATTCCTGGCGACCCTGAAGATCGGCAGGGCGCGCTGCCTCATGGCCTGGACCCGCAACGCCGAGGCCGCGAAACTGCTGGAGGAAGCCGCCCCCGAAGACAATGCCATGGCCGCCGAAGCCCTCTTCTGGCTCTCCACAGCCTACTTCTTTGAGCGCCGCGACAGCACCCGCATGTACGAGGTCTGGGAAGAGCTAGTCCGCCGCTACCCCGACAGCCCCTGGGCCAAGCGCACATACCCGAAGCCGGGATAGGCGGAGTGGTTAGCGTCTAGTGGTTAGTAGTACCTCACCCTTATTACCTTGGCTGGTACTTGGCGTCCTTTGCGTCTTGGCGGTTCCGTCTCTTTTCCTACCATCGTCCCCTTGACACTTCCCCCTTACGGTGCTTTAATCCTAGTGCACCCTGCTACAGGTTCTCTCACTACAGCTTTGTCGCTCAAGCCTGCTTGCGAGCGGGCTTCTTTGTTTCCTCCACAATACCAGGGGGCGCGAGGGTGTGCGATTGGGCCGGTTGGCTTGGTGGGTGCACACAGCCTATTAACCGGCTGGCCTTGGGTTAGACATTGACAAGATAAGGAGGCAATCATGTACGGCACAGTAGCACGATTCCAGGTGAAGCCCGGCAGTGACGAGGCGCTCATGCAACTATCGCAGAACCCTGAGTACCAGCAGATACCGGGGTGGGTGGCACAGGTCGTGTACAGGTCTGACGCGGACCCCAACGAGTATTACCTGGCGATCGTCTTCGAGAGCAAGGAAGCATACTGGGCAAACGCCAACAGCCCTGAACAGGATGCTCGCTTCCGGTCGTTGCGCGAACTCATGGCTGTGGACCCGGAGTGGCACGACGGCGAAGTTGTTGAGTACAACATGGCGGGTAGCTGAAGCAATTTCAGTAACCCAGGCAGCACGTGAGGCCAGGCGGGAATGCTACCCGCCTGGCCTTTTTGTCGAACTTTATCTGCTTGCTCGGAAGGATAATCGAAAATGCCCGGCACCTATTGACAACGTGTAGTCGTAATGCTTTAATACGATACTCTTTGTCTCTGTCGAGCCAGTACACCGGTAATTGTTCTTTATGCGTACGCTTGGCAGGGCCATGTGCAGGGCAGACTCGGTGGCCGTTTGCTGTTAGTGGCCGCTCCATGCGGCGGTGGGGTCTCTATGCTCGCTCGGCTGCTGTCGCTCGCTCTGCTGGCTGTCTCCGTCCTGCTGCTCATCCAGCCTTCCCCTTCCGCGGCTTCCCCTCCAGCCTCAGCATCACACGCACCCGCCTGGGACACCTGTTATCGTAGCAACGAGCAGGTAACGACTTTCCTGCAATCTATAGCCACCGTACACCCGCAAATAGCCGCCCTCAGCGACGCCGGGTCGTCCTGGGAAGGCACGCGGCACCTGTGGCTGATGCGCCTGGGTAGCGGCAGCGGGCCAGCCACCGAGCCGCGTCCTACCATCTTTCTCCTCGCGGGCCAGCACCCACGCGATATAGCCACGATTGAGGTGCTGCTACGCCTGATAGACCACTTGGCGAGCAATTACGGCGTCGATCCCGACGTCACATGGCTGCTGGACCACCGTTGGATCTATATTTTAAGCGTTCCAAACCCGGACGGGTACGTCCAGGTTTATACCAACGAACCTGCCTGGTTCAAGAACACTAACAAGACTAATGGCTGCGGCGATCCCCTCAGATGGGGCACCGACCTCAACCGCAACTATCCTTATAAGTGGAACAACGGCGGCACCAGCAACCTGCCCTGCGATAGCTCCTATCGTGGCCCCTCTGCCCTGTCCGAGCCGGAGAGCCAGCACGTGCTTGCGGCCTTCCAGGCAAGCGGCAGGCCCGCCGACCTCGCTATCTCGCTCCAAGCGCCGGGGCCTTCGGTGCTCTACCCGTGGGGCTGGACCTCCACCCCGCCCACCGACACCGCAAAGCTGGACGCTTTTGCCTGGGACCTGGGGCGGCTGAACGGCACCCCTCGCGCCGGCGTCCACCGCCACAACCCCGGCAACTCACCCATCAGCGGCATCTTTGACGATACAGCGTACGGCCAGTTCGGAGTACCGGCCTTTACCCTCAACATCGGTAACATATCGGCCCCCGTCTGCGCTGACCTCGAACAAATCTGGACCGCACAGCGCCCTACCCTGCTGCATGCCGTGGGCGCGGTAGGCACGGGCAAGGACGATACCCTGTCGCACGCCTTTGGGCCGGTGGTCACCCAACTCTCCATCGGGCCTGGCGCTTCAGCAGGTATGGTAGACGTGAGCGCCGTGCTTTCGGCCAACTATGGCACCATTGCGGGCGCGGTCTACACAATAGATGGTAACCCGGAGAGCGGCCCCACATCGCCGATGAGTGGAGATTTCGGGGCTGCGGTGGTGAGTGTTTCGGCGCAGGTGGATACAAACGCCCTGCCTGCGGGGCGGCACCTGCTAACCGTGAGGGGCGAGAACGATACTGACCAGTGGGGGCTGTCGGCATCGGTATTCTTCACCACGACCGGCCCATTGCCTACGTCTACCTCAACATCTACTCCCACAGTGACCTCCACTGCGACGGCTACGGCTACGCGCACTACCACCGGCACAGCCAGCTCCTCAACTCTTACAGGCACAGCGACCGCCGTAATTACCTCCGAGTCCACGCCTGCCGCCACCAATACAGGCACTCCCCCGGCACCGGAGAGTGACACGTTTACCCCCACCCCTATGAACACCAACACCAGCACCAGCACCCCTACCCTTACACCTACACGCACCGCGACCCCTACACGAACACCTACGGAAACGCACATTGCCTTGCCTACAAGTACTGCCACCAGGACTCGCACCGCCACCCTCACGGCGATTTCCATTACTGATACCGCCACTCCCACGAGGACCAGGACACCTACTATCACCGCCCAGTCCAGCACCAAAACCGCAACTCCCACCCGCACACCGACGCTCGAGGCTACCTACACAGCCACGTTCACCACTACTCCCACGCCCACCAAGACGACGACCCCCACGAAGACAACTACGCCCACCAGAACGTTCACGCCGACTAGAACACTCACTCCTACCAAGACGACCACCTCTACCAGGACATTCATCCCCACCGGAACCCCTACCGAGACCAGAACGCCAACCAACACGCGCACAATCACCCCCACGCATACTCCCAGGCCACCCGCCACGCCGACGCCGCTGCCCTGCGTGGACTATGACGATGTCTACCCCAGCCAATACTTCTACACCGCCGTAAACTGGTTGACGTGCAGGGGCATTGTGTCGGGCTACTCCGATAACACGTTCCGGCCCGGTAACACGGCAACACGAGCCCAGATCGTCAAGATGGTGGTGCTGGGGTACGGCTGGCCCCTCTACGCGCCGGGGCGGCCCACCTTCAACGACGTGCTGCCGGGCGACTGGTCGTATGGCTACGTTGAGGCGGGGGTGTTGCACGGCATGATTGGTGGCTACGCAGATGGAAGCTTCCGCCCCAACGACCCCGTGACGCGCGGGCAACTCTGCAAAATCCTCGTGCTGGCCGGGCAATGGCCGCTGGAGATACCAGAAGAGGCTAATTTCTCCGATGTGCCCCCCGGCTCGCCTTTCTACCCCTATGTCGAAACGGCGCACGCGCTGGGTATCATCTCCGGCTACGCGGACAGCACCTTCCGCCCTGCCAACCACGCCACCAGGGGGCAACTCTCGAAGATGCTCTACGTGGCGCTCACGCACGCGGACGATAGATGATAGACGATAGGAGTAATGAGACCTGAGTAGGGGATCTTGTAGGGGCACAATGCATCGTACCCTTACGCTCCTCCTAAACCACTATTCTCTTGGCGTGCTTGGCGTGATGCGCTTCCATCTCCTACTATCGTCCATCGTCTATAGTCTATAGTCTATCGTCCATCATTGACATTACCCCTCCCCGCCACTATAATTTCGCATACTGGGCGTAAGGGGGCAACGCGGTATGTCCTGCTGTGTGGGGCTTTTCCGCGCCTATGGAAGGCATCTGGTTAGTTAGCTACATCGTGCTGTGGCTGGTCGTATTGGTGCTGCTCGTGCTGGTGATTTTGCTCTACCGGCAACTTGGCATCATGTACCTGGGGAGCGCCGAAGGGGTGTCGCGCGACGGCATCGAGACCGGCAGCGTGGCCCCCGATTTCAGCCTCACCGACCAGTACGGCAACCTCCAGCGCCCCCAAGACTACCGCGGGCGGCCCCTCCTGATCGTGTTCGGCTCGCCCACTTGCGGCCCATGCAAGGTGCTGCTACCCGAACTGCACGCGTGGGCGGAGGACCACCCTGAAGTAGGTGTGCTGTGGCTCAACGCCGCGTCGCGTGAGGAGAATGCGCGCTATGTAGCCGAGCAGGGGGTCACCCTGCCGGTGTCCGCGCACACCCCCGCCGACGGGGTGGTGGAGCGTTACAGGGTGCGGGTGACGCCCTTCCTCTTCTTCCTGGACGAGCAGGGCATCGTGCGCGCCAAAGGGCTTGCGAACACAAGGGACGCGCTGGACCTCTATTACAGCCAGATACGCTTGGCGGATCATGCTGAACCGGCCATGCAAGGGGCAGGTTGATGCAGGGGCGTTGAGAATCGATACCGAAGCAGGGCGGGAACAAGTAAGTTAGGAAGCAGGCGCTATGTTCGACCGCAAAGTAAGGCTACTAACCGAGGGGCTGGCCCGGAGTATGGGCCGCCGCAAGTTCCTCACGCAGGCGAGCGCGGCGGTATTCGCGGGCGTGGCTACACTCGCCGCGGGGCGCACCCTGGGGAACACCGCATCGGCCCAGCAGAAGGGCGAAGGCGCAGATGGGCAACAGCCCCCGGCTGACCCCTTCGCCGCCTGCCAGGCCCCAAACGGCGTCTTTTGCAGCGTAAACATGCCTGACTCAAGCGACGGTTGCCAGGGTGCATACTGCTTCCAGAACAAGTACAACGGCCAGGTATTGGAATGCCGCCTCTCATACAACTGGGGCTACGCCGTGGGTTGCTGGACTGTTATGAGCCAGACTGGTGGTGCCTACTGGACCTGCTGTGACTGCGACTGCAGCAGCACAGGTAATTTTGGCCCCAGCGCGGCGTCGTGCGGTTGTGCCCGGTACTCGGTCTACCCTGTGCCGGTAGCGCAGTAGGA
>JAXDKH010000397.1:0-14146 GCA_034667185.1 Chloroflexia bacterium
AGTGTCGCCCATGAATATGTAAGAGGGGTTGAAGTTGTAATACAGGAAGCCGAGACACGCCCCCACCAGCACCGCGGCGAGGGGCGCGACTAACAGTTGGTCGGTCAGCGTGGCGATCAGGAAGAAGAAGACGGAGGCGACAGCAGACACGCCACCCGCCAGGCCGTCCATGTTGTCCATCAGGTTGAGGGCATTGGTAATAGTGACTACCCACAGCACGGTCGCCAGGTAGTTGAGCAAGTCGTTGCGCAGAAACCCGACCGAAATGCCGGAAAAGAACAGCAGCGAGGCCGCGATGACCTGCCCCAATAGCTTGGCGGCAGGCCGCAGGCCCCACTTGTCGTCCCACACGCCCATCATCGACATGAGGGTCGCCCCGGCCAGTATGGAGGCGGTCTGCTGCACGTATTGCAAATGCCCGAACAGCGCCAGGCTGACTATCACCGCCACGTAGATAGCAGCCCCACCCAGCAGAGGCACCGGGCTGGCGTGTATCTTCCGGGCCGAGGGCGCATCCACCACGCTATACCTGTGCGCCACCCTCCGGGCTACCGGCGTAGCGACAAAGGTGAACACCAGCGCCAGCAGGAAGATCAGCAGCAGCGGGCCGAGGCTGACGTTGGGTTGTGGGTTGAGTAGTTGGTGCATGGGTTCAGAAACGTGAAACGTGAAACGTGATGCGGCTAAGGCGCAAGGTACGTCAATGTGACCTTATTCATTTTACAGCACCCAAGTCCCCTCTTGTCATCCTGAGCGTAGCGAAGGATCAGTAGCCCGCTCTTGACTCTCACAATTGTAGGACCAATGCTCCTAATGCCGTCGACATCCGCAACGTTGAGGGCTCTAACTTCCCACCTGATCCTTCGCTGCGCTCAGGATGACAGGGTGGGACTTAGTCCTCGCTAAATAAGCTATTGGGCACTCACGTATCCAAGGCCGCAGCTATACTAGGGCTCGGCTACGGTTGAGGCGTTGGCTGTGGCGATGGTTGCGCCTGCGGCTGTTGCTGGGTCGTGTTGGGCATCTGGAAATTGCCGTATGGCTCCAGTGCCGTTGCACGCACTACCGCATCACTCGGATACCCAGGACGTCCTACCTTGCTGTAGACGTAGCCCAGTCCAAAGTTGAGTATCGCGGCTTTATGGGTGAGAGTTGACATAGTCGAGTCCAGCCAGACTTCGCCGCTGTTCGGAGCCTGCACTCCGGCCCAGTTCGGGTCGTGGTACAGTTGTAGCAGCACGTCGTTGGGCACAAATTGGTCGGTGCCGCTGTATGCACCCCGCCCGCGCAGATAAGCGGTCACTTCCTCCTCAGACGAGACAAGCTTGTTCTCCAGGGACCGCATAATCGTGTTGGTGAGTATGTTGGTAACCTGGGTCTCCGGCAGTGTGGTGTTGGTCTTGGTGTACGGCACGGTGGCCTGTATCAGCGCGTCGATGCGGGTTGGGAAGTTGCTGTCTATCACCGTAGCCGGGTCGAGCGCAATCGTCTCCGAGTAAGCCTGGCCCAGGTCGAGCATCAGCTTGCCGTAGTCGGTCTCTCCATCGGTGGGCATAGGTTTGCCCTGGTCCAGCCGGTCGCGGACCAGGCTCGCGCGCTCGCCCAGCAGCTGTGACCGTATAAACGGTGTGCGGGCGAACAGCGGGTCGAGCTTCTCCTGCGAGTAACGTAGCGTCTCCATCGCCTTGCCGAACTGGTTGTTGCGCGAGTACGCCACGGCCAACTCGTCGCGTATCTGCGCGTTGCCGGGCGAACGGGCCGCTGCTTTCTCCATCAGGTCCACCGCCAGCGGGCTTTTTGACAGGTCGTTGCCGCCCGTGGGGTCGGCCCACCACAGGTAGAGGCGACCCAGGTTGGCATAGTGGTCGCTGTTGAGGGGGCTTAGCTGGTTGGCGTGCTTTAGCACCGTTTCGGCCTGTTGCAGCCTGTATAGCTCCTCCGCCTTGCGTAGCTTGTTATTGCTGGCGGCAATTGCCGGGTCGCTGGCCTCCTTGTCGCTGTTCGGATACTGCTGCCGGAGGCGAACGTTGCCCTGCGTCTCGCTACGCGCCTGCTTAGCGAACTCCAGCCACGCACGGCCCAGGAACAGATAATAGTAGTCCTGCTCTGGCTGCATTGCGATGGCTTCTTTGTAAAGACTGATGGCCTCAGGCCACCGTTGCGCGCTGTCATACGCCTGGCCCTGCTTGTAAATCGTGTCGGCCTGCACGCCCGACGCGTTCCAGAAGAACCCCAGGAAGATGGCTCCCAGCAACAACACACCATACACGACTAGAAACACCGGGTTGCTCACGGTATCGGGGTCGATGCTGCTGTAGCGCCCATCGCCATTGCGACCCGTAACGACGACCGACCTGCGCGACCCAGTACTTTGTCCGCGCCTGCCGTCCGAGGTGCGTCCTTGGCCGTTCGCCACGCTGCTGCTCGCCCTTCCCCTGGCCCCATGCGAGGCGCGGCCATTGCCGCCCTCAGCCATTTGTACGGTCGCGGTAGCAGCCCCACGCGAGGCCCTGCCGGCAGCGACTGGACGCGCATCCTCGACCAGCGCCGCCTCCGAAGCCGCCATGCTGCTAGCAGGGACAGCGACGGGCACAAATCCATCTTCGGCCACGGTGTCGCGGCGCAGATACGGGTTGAGGAAATAGGCGAAGACCACAAGCTGCGCGACTATCAGGTAGAAGTAGGTCCAGGTAGAGGCGATCTGGATGCCGGTCTGGATTTCGATGAAGTGGGCCGTCATCGCGGACAGGAGCGTGAGCAAAAGCAGCGAGTCGCGGACGCTCGTGGTACGCTTGAGCGCCTTGATACCCAGGAAGTAGAAAGAGCCTACCATGAAGTAATAAGCCAGGAGGCCCAGCACGCCCGTCGTCACCAGATGATCGAACTCCACGTTGTGCGAACGGTCGGGCGTGGCATTACGAAGCTCCACCTGGGCCAGTTGCGCCGGGTAAAACGGGTTATAAGCCACATACATCGACTCGGGTCCCCAGCCTATGACCGAACGGACCGGGTCGGACAGGGCCTGCTTGGTAGCGCCCTCCCAGATGAGCTTGCGCACGAGGCCCGTGCCCTCTTCGCTCTGGGTCAGCGTGCTCAGGCGCTCGATACCGCGTCCCAGCACAGGCACGTTGTCCAGCCCCTTGAGGGGTGAGCCGGGTATGTTGAGCGCACCCACGAAGAGGACGGCCACGAGCGCGATAGCCGATACGGTGCCACCAAGGCGCGCCATCCAGCGGACCTTGCGTCTGCGCCCCACGAGCCACATACCCACCACGAACGTCATCACCGACGCGCCGAGGCCGAGCCACGGGCCGCGACTCTGGCTCAGGTAGATGCAGACAACCTGCAGGACGATGAGCACGCCGTAGCCCGCGTTGAGGAAGACGCGTAAGACGCCGCGGTCGGACGAGATGTTGCCCGACAGTCTCTCGCTACCTGCCAGGGCGTAAGCTCCCGCGCCCACCGTGCCCCAAAGGAGCATGAAGAACATCACCCACAGGAACGCCCCACCGTCCATATTGACGGCGGGACTGAATTGCTCACCACCCGTGGGGCCGGTGCGCTCTATAGTCCAGTTGAAGACCAGCGCCACAGTGGTGACGAGGAACAGCGCGATACCCAGCAGGGGCAAAGTGGGCGAAACTACGCTAGGGTTGTCGCGGTTGTTGCCCAGCCATTCGAGGCCCCAGCAACCCGCGAAGAAGACCACCAGCCCCAGCGGCAGAACCCACCAGATGCTGGCGTCGGGAAGGGGCAGGCCCGCCTCGATCTTGAGGGCCATGAAGAGGAAGAATATCTGGATAAAGATGATGGCAAAGCCGCCCATGACCACCGCCCAGCCGTAGCCGGGGAGTTCAGCAGCGCGGGTGCGTGCCAGCTTGCGCCTTTCAGCCTCGGTGAGGGGAGTGGCCTCAACTTCGTGGTTAGCCTGCCTGGCGGCTATGCTGGCGCTGACGCCGGTGAACAGCCGGTAGGCGGCGAAAGGCACCACCATGATGAGCCAGGCCGCCACGAAGATAGCGTTACCCATCGAAGATGCCACACGAGTAGCGGTATCGCCTGCCCACGGTAGCGGGTCGAGGTGGTTTGCCTGCAGGACGCCGTACAGGGCCACGGGGAGAGAGGCGAGCAGCATGAAGTTGATCAGCCTCTCGAACTGGGCGCGCGTGCGCAGGTTGGCGATTACCATGATCGCCAGCAGCATGTAGCTGTACTGCGAATAAGTGCCCTGCAGACGCTGGTACGACCCGAAGATGGTGGCAAAAGGTGTGACCGTGAAGAGCGTGCTTATCAGGTAAATGAGGGCGTATACCAGGATAGGGATAAGCATCGGCACGCGCAGGACGCCTAGCCAGCCGGGCATCCCCACCCGCGCCGCGCCATTGACGGCCACCGCCACTCTGCCACCCCTGCGAACCGGTGCGACCGCGGCGTCGCGCTGCGCTATGGCCGAGTAGCCCGCCTCCACCAGCTTGACGATCCAGGCCGCCAGCATGATGAGCACCAGCGACCTGAGCGCCGAAATCTTGTCCGGCTCGAACACGCGGCTGCTGTAGACGTTGAAGAACAGCGGCACCAAAATGGCCGCGCCCAACCAACCCATCTCCAGCACCCTGTCGGCGTACCGACCTACCCTTGTAAGCAAATCTGTCTCCTTAGTCTGAAACGGTTCAGAAACGTGAAACGTGATGCGGCTTGCTGAACGGTGTCACGCAAATTGAAGGTTGCTTCTCTTGCGGGACCCTGCTCCGCCCTTGTCATTCTGAGCGCAGCGAAGAATCAGCCACCCATGTTTGATTCTCTCAACTTACAGTACCGATGTTCCTAATGCCCCCGGCATCCTGAACGTTGAGGACTCTCGCCTGCCCACCTGATTCTTCGCTACGCTCAGGATGACAAAGGCGGGAGTCGGCCCTGCTACACCAGCGGCTACACCAATAGTATCCTACTCACGCACCAAATAGAGCAAGCCCCATCACGTTTCTCGTTTCACGTTTCAGGAAGCTTTTCCACTGCCGACCGTGCTCTTTTCGCGCATGCCATCCTTTATCTCGGTGATCTCGCGCAGCATGTCCCTGGCGTTTTCCAGGGAGGGCTGAGAGGGGGGCGCGCCCGCTATCATGGCGGCGATCTCGTACTCTTTGTCGTCGCCGGTAAGTTCGTCTACCTGCGTGCGGGTGCGGTCGCCCACTACCTGCTTGGTGATTTTGTAGTGGTTGTCCGCGAAGGCCGCTATTTGCGGAAGGTGGGTGATGCAGAGCACCTGGTGGCTCGTGGTTAGGCCCCACAGCTTCTCACCGACCACGCCGCCGCTCCTGCCGCCCACTCCCACGTCCACCTCGTCGAACACCAGCGTGGGGGTCATATCGGCCTCCGACAGGATCGACTTGAGGGCCAGCATGAGCCGCGAAGTCTCGCCACCGGAGGCGATTTTGGCGAGCGGCTTGAGCGGCTCGCCTGGGTTGGGCGAGATGAGAAACTCCACCCGGTCTATGCCTTTGTCGGAGTAAGCAAACCGGCCGCTTTTGCCGGGCACCGGCACGCCGTCATCGGAGGGCTGCTGGGTAATCTCCACCTGGAAGCGGGAGGAACCCATCAGCAAGTCCTTGATCGACTTCTCAACATCGCGGGCCATGCTCTCACCTGCCTCGGCGCGCGCCACCGACATCCGCTGCCCTAGCTCGCCTATAGTGGCGGCCAACCGCTCGCTCTCCTCCTGCAAGGCCGCCACGCGCTCCTCGCTGTTGGAAATGCCTTCCAACTCCTGGGCCGCACGCTCGCCAAAGGTGATAACGTCTTCCAGCGTGGGGCCGTACTTGCGCTTGAGTTCGTGCAGCAGCGAAAGGCGCTCCTCTATTTCTTCCAGACGAGCGGGGTCGTGCTCCACCGTCTCGCGGTAGACGCGCATCGCCCGGCCCAACTCCTCCACCCGTTCGTAAAGGTCATCCAGCGTGGGGAGATACTTCTCCATAGACGTGTCCAGGCGGGCGAGGTCGGCCATCTGCCCCGAAGCTTCACCCAGCGCGTCGCGGACGGAAATGGTAGCGGGTGCGGCGGCCCTGCCCCTGGGCGAGAAATCGTCGTCGCCTGCCTCTATAAGCAGGGCGTAAATCTGGTCGCACAGGGACGACAGGCGTTCGGCGTTGGCGAGGCGGCCCCGCTCGACCGCCAGCTCGGTGTCCTCGTCCGGCTGCACGCCCGCCTTCTCTATCTCTTCCACCTGGTAGGTGAGCAGGTCGGCGCGGCGGGCAAGCTCCCGCTCGTCGCGTTGCAGGTCCCGCAGCTCCTTCTGTATAGCACGCAGCCTGGTGACAAGCTCGGCCATCTCGCGCCGCTCCCTGGAGAGCCCGGCGTACTGGTCGAGCAAATCTATGTGCGTAGCCGAACGCAGCAGCGACACGTGCTCGCTCTGGCCGTGCACGTCCACCAGCAACTCGCCAATCTGCTGCAAGATGGGCAGGTTCACCATGCGCCCGTTCACACGCGCCACCGTGCGCCCGGTGGCGTTTATCTCACGGGTCACGATCACCGAGTCGTCGCTACCGTCCTCCGTGTCGGAGAGGCCACCGTCTGCAAGGATGGCACGCAGGGTTTGTAGCGGGTCCGGGGGCATGGAAGCCAGTTCGAACATGCCCTCCACGCGGGCCGAGGTCGCTCCATGCCGCACGAACTCCGGACCGACCTTAGAGCCCAGCAGCGCGCCCACCGCGTCAATGATGATCGACTTGCCCGCGCCGGTCTCACCCGTGAGCGCGTTAAAGCCGGGGCCGAGGCGCAAGTATAGCTTGTCTATAATCGCAAAATTGGAGATGTTCAGTTCGGCAAGCATCGCGGATGTGTTGTGCGGGTGGCTGGAGGTTGGTCAGCGGATAATCGTTGGAGACCCTTAAATAAAGGAACGGTTGCACCAATTATACCATACCGCGAGTTCTACGGTGGGCGACGGATTGCGGGCGTGCGATGAAAGGCAATCAAAAGGGGCTGCCCCTGCGAGCAGCCCCTCTTGGTTTTGTTGGCCTCTTCGTTTACTGTCCCCAGTAGTCACTGTTCCAGTTTACGCTATTCCAATTGACGGAATTCCAGTTCACGCTGTTCCAATTCACAGAATTCCAGTTGACGGAATTCCAGTTCACAGTGTCCCACACCACGGGATTGTCACCACTCCAGAGAAGCTGGCTGGCGGGCACTCCGACATTAGCGCTGGCGGTGCTGGTACCTGTAACCGCCGCATAGACGTTCAACTGGCCCGCGCCGTCGGCTTTACCCGGCAGGCGTGCGGCGGTTGAGGTCAGGCGGTACTTCACCTGGTCGGGGGTGAGGTTCGGCTCGTCCTGCAGAAGCAGGGCCACAGCGCCTGACACGACCGGGGCGGACATCGAGGTGCCCGACATGCGGAAGTAATACTGCGAGCCGGGGAAGCCGGTGGCCTTATGGTCAGGGTGCTTCGAAGCCGTCTTCGTAGCAGAACTGGAGAAGGTGCTGATGAGGTCCACACCGGGAGCCGACAGGTCGGGCTTGGTGATGTGGTTCTCGGTCTTCGCGCTGCTGGAGAAGTTAGCCAGTGTATCGTCTTTGGTAGCTACGGTCGCCTTGTTGTCCACAGCGCCCACAGTAATGACGAATGGATCGTTGGCGGGCGGGAAGAGCGAGTTCCTGCCCGTGTTGCCGGAGGCGACCACTACCACGATCTTGTTGAACCAAAGCACTTCGACGGCTGCATCCAGAGGGTCGACGTTGTAAGACTCCTCGACGCTGCTGTTGAGGGACAGGTTGACCACGCGGATGTTGTACCTGTCCTTGTTCTCCAGCACCCACTGCAAGCCCGCCACCACGGACGACGCGGTGGAAGCACCCTGGTCGTCGCTGACTTTGACGTTGATGACGTTGGCCTTGGGTGCGATACCGACGTAGCGACCGCCGGACGCAGTGCCATCACCCGCGATGATGCCCGCGACATGCGTGCCGTGTCCATACGTGTCGGACACATCCTTCGATGTCGGCATGAACGTGACCTGGGCGGTGACGCGACCTTGCAAGTCGGGGTGAGTGGCCTCGACACCGCTGTCTACGACTGCCACGCCTATGCCCTGGCCTTGCAAGTTAGAGGCGCTGTTCCACAGAGTGTTAGCGCCGACGGCCTGCGGGTAGATGCTCTCCAGGCTATTGCCGGTGCAGCAAGGGGCAGCTTTGCCCGTATCGACGGTGGGAGCGTCGAGTGACACCCAGCGCACGCCTTCCGTCTTAGCCAGTTCAGGGACGTTGCGGGCGGGCATCATGGCGGAGAAGGAGTTGATGATGCTCAGGTTCCTGGTGACTTTGCCACCCAGGGCTGCGACCTTGGCCTCAACACCGCCGCTTTGAGCCAGCTTCTGCACGATGACCGAGACCGTAGAGTCGGGCCGGCTAACCGACATCTGCAGTAAGAGAGGCTGTGCGTAGGCCTGCCGCTGGGTAGAGGCCGTTCCCCCTACTCCCACCAACGACAAGGCCACCGCTACGGTCATGAGGGACCTCGCGGCGCGTCGCCAGGGCAACCTTGCCAGCCTCATAAGTCTATTCCCCATTCTCCACTCCTTGCCTTCAGCGTAATAGAAGACGACGTTTGATAAAGAGCACATAATTGCATCAAAAAGACGGCAACCGCTTTAGCGGCACCATCTACATCGTACCCCTTAGCCAGGGGACGCACTATTACGCGATAGAGGTAGAGTCCTTAGTACCTTGGTCCCTGGGATTAAACTCCTATTCATCTACTACTTTCGGTTGATTCCGTGCCTGGCGGAAGCAGTTTTGCGCGCTTCTTAACGTGCAAAGTCCTCATGGGTACCAGTACTTCGGTACCCATGAGGACCATTTTGCTGTAGACGCGATCCCCTGGATGGAGGGCCCGCGGCTATTCGGAGTTAGTCGCGGTTCGCCTTAACGGCAGCTATGCGGCGATGCCTGAGCATAAGGCCGCCACCAACCAGCACGAGTGCGAGACCCGCAAGCATGAGCAGTAAGGTCGTGCCTAACGCGCCGGTCACGGGCAATATCCCCATAAAGGGAGCCTGGCTGGCCTGGTTAGCGGCCGGGTTCTCCGAGCTGACGCCGAGGACTCCCTCCCTGGGGCCTTGCGATGCGTCAACGTGATCCTGGTTGGCCGCAGGACCACCCACTAACGGCAGCACTTCCGACTGCCTGGACTGGGTGCCGCTTGAGCCTGTCGAGTTTCCCATGACGGCAGACTTGTCGGGCGAGCCACCAGCGGTTGGAGTAGCTGTGGCCGTGCTCGTGGCCGTCGCGGTGTCCTCTACGACCTCCACGGTAGACGTGGAAGTGGGGGCGAAAGTGTTGGTGGCAGCGGCCACGGTATTGGTAGGTTCGGCAGTGCGTGTAGCCGTCGCGGTAGAGGTAGCAGGAATGGTGGTGTTGGTTGGCGCGGCGGTATTGGTGCTGGTGGGCTGAGGGATATGGGTGTTGGTAGGTGCCGGCTTGGGGGTGTTCGTTGCCGGGGGTGGCGGTACGTCGCAGTTGTCCTTCACCGGCTGCTGCTTGTGCTTCGAGTCGCACACGCGCCCAATGTCGTTGACCGTCACGTACAGCTTATAAGGCCCCTGCCCCGCCTGGGTGGCGCAAACTGTGCCCTCCACATAGATGGTGCTCTTAGGCGGCACCTGAACGTTGGCAAAGCTACCCTGCCCCAACTGAGTGTTGGAGCGACCTTCCAGCACGACGGTGCCATCCACGGTAATAGGCGTGTCGCCTTCGTTCTTGAGCGGGATCGAATAAGTGGCACAGCGGTCCGCGGTCATGCAGGACTTGAAACTCAAAATGGCGAACTGGCAACCACCACCCTGCACCTTGTCCTTGGTCGGCTCAGGGACCTTAGTAGGCTCCGGCTCTTTGGTCGGCTTGGGTTCCTTGGTGGGTTTGTCATCCTTAGCTTCTTTAGTAGGCTTAGCCTCCTTGGTCGGTTTGGGCTCTTCGGTTGGCTTCGACTCCTTGGGTTCCTTGGTCGGCTTTGCGTCCTTATCTTTGTCCTTGTCCTTGTCCTTCCCGTTGTCGCTGTTGCCCTTATCGGCAGTCTGCACTTGCACAGCCCTGGCCGCCACTACCCCGGCAGAGCCGTTGCTCAGCCAGGACATCGCCGGCCCGCTTGCCAGCAAGAGCGCGAACACGCTCGCTGAAATGATGATCCACCTGACTATGGGATTGTTACCCTGATTTGGTCTCCTGTTCACGACGTTGCCCTCCTCGGCTATTCTTGTGCGCCCGTACAGATGATTGCGCCCGGACGAAATTGCTGACGTGTGTTGGTAAGCGTGTGTGTTGAAAAGCCGGTCTCCACTCTACATGCCACCCGGTACGTCGCGCCCAACGGCAGCACGCGCAGCTTTCCCGTGTAAGTCGCTTTGTGCTGTGCTGGTGCGAAAGCGTCACTCCACATTCCGAACTCGGACGACCCCCAAGAGACAATCGAGCCTCGCTCAATTGCTGGATATGTGGAAACTGCCTTGCAAATACCGGGGAAAGTAGAGGGGAATGACCCGGAAGGAGCTGCGCCCTGATGCTAGTATGAATGTTGCTCCGTGATTTACATAAGGCAAAAAGTGTGCCAGAGCGGCTGTATAGCACAAAGACGCAGATTGGGAACTGCTATAATCGGCACAGGAGATAGAGCCGCCAATGAACCTGGACCGTTTTCGACAATCGAGCGCCGGAAGATTGCTGAAGGTAGGGCAAGGCAACGCTGCATACTGGGCGTTCGTGCCCAACTCACTCCCACCTGAGGTCCCCTTGAACGACATGGCGTTGCTGCGGGCTTTATCCGACGCTGACAGGGCCATAGGTGAGTTAGCAGGCCTGGGCCGAACGGTTCCTAATCCCCAGTTGCTCATTAGACCTTTCATACGCCGCGAAGCCGTGTTGTCGTCCCGAATCGAAGGCACTCAGACCGGCATAGCCGGCCTGTATGAGTACGAAGCTAAGCAACTTTCACTTCCACTTCCAGGACCAGGATCAAACAAAGCTGAACAAGATGCACAAGAGGTGCTGAACTATGTTAATGCTCTGGAATACGGGCTGGAGAGACTGAATACACTACCTATAAGCTTGAGGCTGATAAGGGAAATGCACGCTCTGCTCCTTAAAGGTGTCCGTGGCGAGCGTGCTTACCCAGGAGAGTTTCGCACAAGTCAGAACTGGATAGGAGGTGCCACGCTCAACTCGGCGGTCTTCGTACCCCCGCCGCCCGAAGATATGAACGAAGCACTTCACAACCTCGAAAACTACATGCACAAGCCACATGACTACCCACCCCTTGTGCGGCTAGCTATCATACACCAGCAATTTGAAACCATACACCCATTCGTTGACGGCAACGGTAGAACTGGGCGACTGCTAATCTCGCTGCTGTTGGTGCATTGGAATTTGCTGCCTCTACCGCTGCTGTACCTTAGTGCATTCTTTGAGAGACAGCGGCGAACTTACTATAATCTGCTGAGGGGCGTGAGCGAGGATGGAGAATGGCGGGAATGGATACTTTTCTTCCTGGATGGCGTGGCAGACCAGGCACGAGACGCTGTTGTCAGGGCAAATAGGCTTCAGGATCTGCGGGACTCGTACAGATTACGGTTAGCCCAGACAGGAACTTCAGCCAAGGTGTTGCTGCTGAGTGATAGCTTGTTTCAATCTCCATTGATCACCGTCAGTATGGCAGAGACTATATTAGGGGTGACGCATCGTAGCGCCCAACAGAATGTTGATCGGCTGGTGGAAACAGGTATTTTGACACCCCTGAGAAGAACCGCGCGTGGCAAGCTTTACCTGGCTGGTGAGATCATGAGCATTGTTGAGCAGGATATATAGGTAGCGTTTGATACTTTTACCGCCATTAGTATCAAACGCTACCCACGTTTGATACTTTTGTACCATTTTGGGAACAGGGATGCAGAAGGGGGTTGGCTCAACACCAACCCCTTTCCGTTCGTCTCGCCTGAGACTTAGTAGTCCATGCCACCCATGCCGCCGGGGCCACCGCCGGGCATCGCGGGCTCCTTCTCGGGGATGTCCGTGATGAGGGCCTCGGTGGTCAGGATCATCGAGGCGATGGAGGCCGCGTTCTCCAGTGCGGAGCGCGTCACCTTCGCCGGATCCATGATACCCACCTCGAACAGGTCCACGTACTCGCCCGACATTACGTCGAAGCCATACTTGTCGCTGCCCTTCTCCTGCTGAGCGCGGCGGATGTTCTGCACGATCACCGAGCCGTCCTCGCCTGCGTTAGTGGCTAGCTGGCGGATAGGCTCCTCCAGTGAGCGGCGCACGATCTGCACACCGGTCGTCTCGTCACCAGAAGCTGTCTCAAGGTTCTTGAGGGCCTCAACGGTGTTCAGCAGGGCCACGCCACCACCAGGCACCATGCCCTCCTCGATACCTGCGCGGGCCGCCGAAAGGGCGTCCTCCACGCGGTGCTTCTTCTCCTTGAGCTCGGTCTCGGTAGCGGCACCCACCTTGATAACAGCCACGCCACCCGCCAGCTTCGCCAGGCGCTCGTTGAGCTTCTCGCGGTCGTAGTCGGAGGTGGTGGTCTCCATCAGGGCGCGGATCTGCTCGACGCGGGCCTTGATGGCCTTCTCGTCGCCCATACCCTCGATGATGGTGGTGCTGTCCTTGTCGGAGCGCACGCGGCGGGCGCGACCCAGGTCGGCCAGCGTGGCGCTATCCAGCTTGCGGCCCACTTCCTCGGAGATCACCTGGCCGCCGGTCAGGATGGCGATGTCGCGCAGCATTTCCTTGCGGCGGTCGCCGAAGCCTGGGGCCTTCACGCCCAGCACGTTCAACGTGCCGCGCAGGCGGTTCACAACCAACGTAGCCAGGGCCTCGCCCTCGATGTCCTCGGCGATGATGACCAGGTCCTTGCGGCCTGTCTGGATCATCTTCTCAAGGACTGGGAGCAGTTCCTGCACCGAAGAAATCTTCTTGTCGGTGATCAGGATGTACGGGTCGTCGATCTCTGCGATCATGCGCTCGGAGTTGGTGACGAAGTAGGCGGAGATGTAGCCCCGGTCGAACTCCATACCCTCGACGTACTCGGTCTCGAAGCGGAGGCCGCGACTCTCCTCGACGGTGATAACGCCGTCCTTGCCCACGCGGTCCATCACGTCTGCGATCAGGTTGCCGATCTCAGGGTCGGCAGCGGAGATGGTGGCGATGTGGGCGATGTCCTCGCGGGTCTCTACGGGAGAAGACATCTGGTGGATGTGCTCCACGGCGGCGCGGGTAGCGATGTCGATACCGCGCTTGAGCAGCATCGGGTTGGCACCGGCGGCCAGGTTCTTCAGGCCCTCGTGCACCATCGCCTGCGCGAGCACGGTAGCGGTGGTGGTGCCGTCACCGGCCACGTCGTTGGTCTTGGTGGCGGCTTCCTTGAGCATCTGGGCACCCATGTTCTCAAACGGGTCCTTCAGCTCGATTTCCTTGGCGACCGTCACGCCGTCGTGGGTGACGGTGGGAGCACCAAACTTTCTGTCCAGGGCGACGTTGCGGCCCTTCGGACCCATCGTGGTCTTCACGGCGTTGGCGACCGCGTCAATACCGGCCTTGATCGACGCACGCGCCTCCATGCTGAATTCCAATTGCTTAGCCATCTTTTACCTCCGGTAAATTGGGTGAATTCTTAATGTTTAATTCTTAATTCTTAATTAGCTTCTCGCCTGACTATATGTGCCCTGTTCAGGAACACGAAATTAAGAATTAAGAATTGAGAATTGACAATTGGCGGTTAGCCTAGTACCGCCAGAATGTCGCTTTCGCGCAGGATGAGGTACTCTTCGCTGCCCTGCTTCAGCTCGGTGCCGGCGTACTTGGAGAAGAGCACGCGGTCGCCTTCCTTGAGTTCCATCGGGGCGCGGCTGCCGTTCTCGTTGAGCTTGCCGGGACCCACCGCTATCACGATAGCCTCCTGTGGCTTCTCCTGGGCGGTGTCGGGCAGGTAAATGCCGCTCTTGGTCTGTTCCTCGCGCTCCACGGCCTTGACCACAACACGGTCGCCGAGAGGGCGGATGCTGGTCTTCGCCTGGGTTGCTGCATCAGCCATTTCCTGGATACCTCCTGATGTTTTGGGTGATATTCTGTGCTTGTTTTCCAAGCACATATTGCGTCG
>JAXDKH010000398.1:0-4430 GCA_034667185.1 Chloroflexia bacterium
ACTCAGCAATCGCGATTTGCGCATATTTTCGATTCAGGATAACTTGTAGACCTGAAAGTAGCTTATCTACTTCCCCAGCAGGTAGTGCAGATGTTAGCTTCTCAGGATTCTTGAACTGGTAGAAATGCACGTAGTTCTCATCATCAATGTATATCGCATCAATACCTAAATCATTACCTCCATCGCAAATGATAGCGGCTATATCCGAGGCACTGAGTTCCAGTACTCGAAGAAAATACCACCAAATCAGGAAGTCGCCACGCTTATCCAGGCCGTACTGAGATGATACTGCAGCAGATTCGTGCTCTAGTTGCTCCTTAAACAAACTAATGAGTGGGTTATTGTTCATAACTTCTCCTGAAACTTCTCGTTTAGTAATATCCTAAGAAGACTAAGTACGGCATACCATTTGAACAAAGGACTATTGCTGGTTGATGGTAGTATACTTATTGCGCTCTGTGAAATCAACATTGCTGTAGCATGCTCCCGCTTCGGCTCAGGTCTCGAACAGCCCGGCGTGCGGCAGGCTGGCAGTAAGGCGGGCGAGTAGCGGCTCATCCAACGTGCTACCCGCGGCTTCCAACCCCAGCAACAGCGCACCCACCGCAGGCTCAAAGCGGCTGTAGACCGGCACCACACCCGGCGAGGCTGCACGCACGCGGGCTATCAGAGCCTCGGCCAAGAGGGGGCAGGAGTGCCGGAACACCCCTCCGGTGAGCGCGAGCGTGAAGGGTGCGCCCTGGATGCCGACCTGCCGGGCCGCCGCTAAAGCATAGTCACCAAGCGAGGCCCCATGCTCCTCTACTATGCGCCGCGCTGTCAGGTCACCCGCGCACGCTGCGTCCAGCAACGCACGCGACAACTGGCTGACTTTGCCGCTTGACGGGCGATCTCCCGAGCGGGTAAAGAAGAGATGCAGCACGCCTTCGACGCTCTCCTGCTCGAAATGACGCAGCACAGAAGCAGTGAGCAGGGTGGGTGGGTCTATGCCCAATTCGGCTCTGTATACAGCTTGCAGCGTCTTCCCCCCGAGGTGATGCGCCCCCTGGGGCTCCTGCCACCAACTGCTATGCCACACTCGACCATCCTCGGAGCGGGAAGCGGTGGCCGCGCCGGTGCCACAAGCCACCACGACGGCAGGACCGCTCAGCGACCCGGCCCACAATGCGCCCACAGCGTCATTCACGACGATCACATGCCTGCCAAAACCCCTTGCTTGCATAGCAGATTGTATGAGCGAGAAGTCCTCCGGCCAATCGCCGCCGGCCATGCTGAACGCACCCACTGCCAGCGCCTCTGTCTCCAAGCCGGACATGTGAAGCGCGCCACGCACCGCTTTTTCGGCCTCTGAAAGTGGGATGGCAGGGTCAGGGTTGGTGTAGATGTCGGAGCAGCCTCCACGGCCTGAGCCGACGATGGTGCCGTCCAGCCGGGCAACCAGCGCGATCGTCTTGGTGTTGCCGCCATCCACGCCCAACACGTACTCGACAGGTCGCACGGGTGACACTACTTCCCGGCCCACGAGTCGCTGTCCTGCGTGCCGGCGGTGCTAAAGGGCCAGCTAGCGCGGTCTGCAATCACCGTAACGTTGGCGGCGTGCTGGAGCAGGGAGGCAGGCACCTCAGGCGTAGCGGGGCCGTTGATAGTGCGGCGCAGGATCTCGCTCTTGTGCTCGCCTGAGACTACTAGGAGGATTTGTTTAGATGCGAGCAGCAGGTCCATGCCCGCCGTCACCGCAGTACGAGGTACCCGGTCCTTGCCACCCCAGTACCGGGCGTTGCTCTCAAGGCTCTCGTCGGTCAACTCCACTACTCTCGTCGGAGCATCAGGCTCACTGGGCGGCTCGTTGAAGCCGAGGTGCCCGTTCGGCCCCAGCCCTAGTATCGCCAGGTCGAACCCGCCCGCCTCGTGCGCCGCGCTCTCGTAGTCGCGACAGGCAGCCTGCACGTCCTCAACGTCGCCGCGCAGTCGCACCACGTTGCTCTCAGGGATGCCAAGCGGGGCAACGAAGGAGCGCAACAGCCACCCGTACAGCAGGCGTGGGTCCTCGGTGTCGATTCCGGCGTACTCGTCAAGCTGGAAGACTCGTATTTGCAACGTATCAAGCTCACGGCGTTGCCTGCGTGCCGCAAGTTCCGCGTAAATGCGCATAGGTGTGTCGCCCATCGCGGGCACAACCGTGGCTGCTGGATTGGCGGCGATTATCTCTGCCACGAAGTTGGCCCCAACGCGGCTCAAGGAGTCGTAGTCCTCGGTCACGATTAATCTCATATCGTGTGCCCTACTGCAAGAGCCTTGCGGGCAGGTGCTCTTTGTGGGCGGCGGCCATTTCGTCGTACAGGGCCTCGGCTGTGGGGAGGGAGAAGCATAGCGGGTTGGTGGCGAGAGCCTGGATAGCTTCTCTGCGGGTGCCGGTCCACGCTGCCTCGGCGGTGAGCGCCTGGTACTCGGCGAGCATCTGCACCAGCCCCGACACCTGGCGGGGCAACTCGCCCATCGCCAGCGGTGTCACTCCGCTACGGTCCGCGTAGCCCGGCAGTTCGACTACCCTGTCGTCGGGGAGGTTGGTAATGGCCCCGCGGTTGGGCACGTTGACGGGCCATACCTCCTTGCGGTCGTTGTAGATGGCGTCCATAACGTCAATCGCAAGCTCCAGCTCGTTGATGCCACCCCGAGAGCGATTAGGCTCCAGCTCCGGCTCGTCGCGCTCGGCCTGCTCTCGGTAGTGCCCCCAGTAGTCGGGCACCTTCGCCATAATGTCCTGCGAGCGGGTGGTGGGCTTGACCTGTAGCTCGGCCAGTATTTCCTCCTTGAAGTAGTAGTAGAGGAAGTAGTCGTTCGGGATGCTCTGCATCATGGTAGCGAGTTGCAGCCAGCGGAGGTTGTGCTTGCTTGCGGAGGGGTCTTCCTTCATGCGCTCGTAGGCAGCCGCTATCAGGGGCATCATATCTTCCCCGTCGTACACGTGCTGCACCGACCACGAGCCGTGGTTGAGGCCAATCATCGGCGCGTATACTTTGTCAGGGTCGAGGTCCGCCAGCGTCGCCATCCACCTGGGGTACATAAGTGTCCCCTCGCAGAGTGAGATGGTGGGGATGTCAGTGTGGTGCGTCACGGCCTCAGAGACGAGGTTGACCGGGTTAGTGTAGTTGAACAGCGTGGCGTCGGGGCAGACGGCCTCCATATCGGCAACGATGCCCTGCATGACGTGTATGGAGCGCAGGGCCATGAAGAAGCCGCCCGGACCTTGCGTTTCCTGCCCTATGACGCCGTGCTTGAGGGGTATGCACTCATCGAGGTAACGCGCCTCGAAGCCGCCGGGCCGGAAGCTGGTCAGCACCGCGTCGCAGTCGCGCAGACCATCCCTGCGGTCGGTCGTCGCGCTCACCTTGAGGTCGAGGCCTTTGGCGCGGGCCATCTTCGCGGCCAGCGTCTTCACTATACCCAGGCGTTCGGCGTCCAGGTCAATCAGCACGACCTCTGAGCCGTCGAAGTTCTCGCCCTGGTGGACGAACGAAGCCATTGTACCGGGAGCCCGCGTGCTGCCACCGCCTATATAAGCCAGTTTAATCCGAGCCATCGTTCTACCTCGCTACGTGAAGTTGCCGCACAGCCCTATTCAGCCACAACAATATTATATAGGGTGCTCCAAGTTCTCCTTGCGAGACGACGCTGCACGCGTTTGACCTTTTAGGGCGCAGACTCTAACTGCTTGAAATCCGTCAAGGTGGTAGGGGGTAAATAGTCACCTAGCAACTCGCGCTTCCACCAACCACCCTCCCCGAACTTCGTAAACGTGTAGTCATATAGCTGAGCGCGCACGTAGTGGGGAGGCTTATCCGGAAAGGGGTTGTTGGCCAGCAGGCCCAGCACATCGGGCGAGCCTTCCAGCAGCCGCCGCATGAAGAGGCTGAACCAGTTGCTCGAAGTCGGGTCGTAGGCGGGACCGCTTAGCGCAGCGAACCACATCTGCCAGTCGAGCCGGGGCTGGTGTGGGGCCACCCACTGGGGCATGCGGTTGAGGTCGCCCGCCTTGTACTTGAATTCGTACTCCCGCCACGTGTTCCCGTCATCGCTGCCCTCGACCACGATCTCCGGCCTCGAGGTGGTCATCACCGCGAAGAGACCGTAGCTGTTTACCAACTCGAACGGCAGCAGCTTGACGGTGAGGTTGTACAGCGGCTCTGGAACGTTGCCACGCGAGAAATATATGCTCTGCACCAGAGTCCAGCTAAGGCCAAGTATGAGCGCGGCCAGCGGTACCGTGACCAACCTCCTGGGCAGCAGCCAGAGGGGCTTTCTCAAAACGGGTTCGGCCACGCGGGAGCGGACAAACTCCGGCACGAACCGCCACAGCATGGCGTCGTCCAAGAGAGGTATGCACAGCACGATGGCGAGTATGTTGAAGAAAGCGAAGTTGCCTGTGAGCA
>JAXDKH010000399.1:0-5446 GCA_034667185.1 Chloroflexia bacterium
TGGCAGTGGCGGCGGCGCAGGCGATGGGGCTGCCCCCGAAAGTGGAGCCGTGCTCGTCCAGGTGCACCGTCTCAGCTATGCGGGTGGAGATGAGGGTCGCACCCATCGACACGCCGGAGGCTATACCCTTCGCCAGCGTGATGATGTCGGGCACGACGCCCCAGTGCTCGCCCACCCACAACGTGCCCGTGCGCCCCAGGCCCGTTTGTATCTCGTCGAAGATGAGCAGCGAGCCGTTCCTGTCGCACAACTCGCGGAGGCCACGATAATAGTCAGCCTCAGCCATGCGTACGCCCGCAATGCTCTGTATCGGCTCGATTATCACGGCGGCCACTTCCTGCTCCGCCATGAGCCTTTCGACCGCCGTCAGGTCGCCAAAAGGAGCGAACTCCACGCCCGGCAGCAGCGGCTCGAAACCCTTCTTATACTTTGGGTTGGCCGTCATGGCGAGCGCGCCCATGGTCCGCCCGTGGAAGCCGCCCTCCATCGCTACGATAGTGGGCCGCCCGGTGAACTTGCGGGCCAGCTTGAGCGCCGTCTCGTTAGCCTCAGCGCCCGAATTGCAGAAGAAGACCTGCCCATACCCCTCCGGGGCCACGCCCACCAGCATGCCCGCGTACTTGGCCCGCACCTCGCTGTAGACGATGTTGGAGTAAAAGATCAGCTTCTCAGCCTGCTCCTGTATCGCCCGCACGACCCTGGGGTGGCAGTGCCCCGTCAGCGTGACCGCATGCCCGCAGTAGAAGTCGTGGTAAGCCTTCCCGGAGGCGTCGTACAGCATGATGCCCTGGCCCCGCACGGCCACGATGGGTAGCTTGGCGTAGGTGCCCAGTTGTGCGCTCGTCTCTTCGTCAATTACGGCCTGGCGGTCTGTTTGCACGTCTGTCGTAAGCATGATTGCTCCTGTTCTGTACTCTCTTAGGATTGGAGGGCAAGACTTGCAGTCTTCTACTACTGCCCAGATGCGTCACTTCTTGGACCAAAGCCCCGACCTTGTCATTCTGAGCGTAGCGAAGAATCTCGTCCTACAGCACCCAAAGTACCACTTTTCTTATAGAGCCCAAGACCCGAATACCTTATGCCAAAAAGGGAGTAGAGAAAGCGGGGACATCGAGGTAAAGGACGAGATTCTTCACTGCGTTCAGAATGACAAAAAGAGGCTTGGCCGCTGCAATTCTACTTCTTCACTGCCCACCTGATCCTTCGCTACGCTCAGGATGACAGGGACGGGGCTTGGTTCTGCAATTGTAGTATAGCCGCCTGCTACCAAGGCCACCAGCTACGGCATCGTGCCTGGGAAGGTCAGCCCCAGCTTCTCCGGCCAGCCGAACGCCACGTTGAGGTCCTGCACCGCCTGGCCCGCGCCGCCCTTCACCAGGTTGTCAATGGCGCTGGTGACAATGATAGTGCCCTCGCCGTCGGTGGTTGCCGCAATGTCGCAAAAGTTGGAATGCGTGACCACCGCCACCCTGGGATTGTCCACCAGGCGAACGAAGTGCTCCTGCTCGTATGCCTCACGGTATATGTCCTGTAACTCGCTCTTGCTCACCGGACGGGAGGGGAAGACGTAAGCAGTGGTGAAGATGCCCCGTATCATGGGCGCTGAGTGGGGCGTGAAGACTACGCGCATGCTGTTAGCACCGTCGCCCTGCCACTTCGCTAGTTCCTGGGCAATCTCCGGCTGATGGCGGTGTTTTAGGAGATTATAGGCGCGGAAGTCCTGAGAGCGTACCGGGTGGTGGGTGCCCTCGCCCGGCTCTTTGCCCGAACCGGATGACCCCGTCTTGGAATCGATCACGACCGGCCCCTCAAGCAGGCCGGCCCTGGCAAGGGGCGTCAGCGCCAGCAGAGCACCCGTGGGGAAGCAGCCGGGACACGCCACCAACCGCGCCTCCATTATCGCCTCACGGTTCCACTCCGTCAGGCCGTATGCCGCCGATACAGCGAGTTCATTAGCCGTGTGCTCCAAGCCGTAGAACTTAGCAAATTGAACGGCGTCCTTGATACGAAAGTCCCCGCTCATGTCCAGCAGGACAGGGCCGTTGCCGTGCGGGCCGCCCTTATCACCCGCCCCCAATATCTCAGGCACGCGCTGCATGGCTGCACCGTGGGGTAGCGCCATGAAAATCGCATCAAAGCCCACCGCTTCCTCGGTGGAGATGTCGGCGGTGAAATGGAGGTCGGTCAGCTTGCTGAGGTGCGGGAGCACGTCGGTGACAGGCTTGCCCGCGTGTGACGGCGAGGTAACAGCGGCTACTTCAACACAAGGGTGGCTGAGCAGCAGACGCAATGCCTCCCCGCCGATGTAGCCCGAAGCCCCCATGACTGCCACCCGGACGGGGTTGCTGCCTGCCTGCATCCCCTGCATCAGGCTACCACCTCTACTAGCTCGTGAGTCTCAGCGAACACAAGGTGCTCCACCATAGCCGCCAGGCGTGCAGCCTCGTTGCGCCCGTTCGCCGCGTCGATGTTGAAATGCTCGGTGATGTAGTCCACCCCGGCGCTGTTGTCAGTGGCGGGGCCGGATACGCAGTCCACGCTCACGCCCATCTCTTCCAGGTAGCGTAGCCCGCCCCAAGCGGCTACCAGGTCGTTGGCGCACAGGACATGCGCCTTCACGTGGCTCATTAGCTCGCGGTCGCGCAACAGTATGTCCACGCCGTAATGCCCCATGATGCCGTCACCGAACTCCACCATAATTACGTCGGGGTTGCAGGCGCTAAGGGCCGCGAGCACGCCCTTGGCGGCGGGCACCAGGCAGCTATCGGTGCGGGTGGTGGAGGGCAGGCCCGCGTCGCTGAACGACAATGCGCACACCGCGCCGTGGTCTTGCATGTTGAGCAGGTCGCGCTGGGTAGCGACTCCGGCCAGCTTGGCGGCGGCCACCCTGTACCCGTGGCTCGACAACACGCGCACGACCTCGCACGCGACGGTGGTCTTGCCCGCGTTCATGCAGGTGCCGGACACCAGGATGATAGGGGCGCACTCGCGGAGGGAGTTCTGCCACGGCACGGCATGGTCCATGATGTTGGCGGGCTGCCCGTCGAGCACCACGGAGCCAATTACGCGCACCTGCAGGGGCGTGCCGAAGTCGGAGTTGGCGGAGCTGCAAACGCCGAGCACGCCACCCATGTTGAGGATGTGGAGGGTGTCGCCCGGCTCTATTTGCGCTGGTATCGAGCCTACGAAGCCTTTGAGGGCCTGGCGCTCGCCCAGCACCCCGGCGATGATGTCGCCCTTGATGATGCGGGCCAATCTGCCGCCCCTCAGCTCAAGCTCTCCGTAGACCGATTTCTCTTCCAGCGCTTCGACCACCAACACGGTGCCGCGCTCGGTGGGCACGTACTCGGCTACTTCCACCTCATTCTCGAGGTCCAGCGTGCCCGTGACCGAAGCTATCTTGTCAAGCGTTATCTGCATCATACTCCCCCTTAGGGACCTTCCATTTACAAATTACGAGTTACAGATTACGTGCCACGCGTCTATCGTCCCTCGTCTGTCGTCCATCGCCCATTTCCGGGCAAACAAAAAACTCCCGTCCCAAACAAGGGACGAGAGCATGGCTCCCGCGGT
Organism: Chloroflexia bacterium; assembly: GCA_034667185.1. Lineage (GTDB taxonomy): Bacteria > Chloroflexota > Chloroflexia > QHBQ01 > JADMIH01 > JADMIH01. The sequence goes on from JAXDKH010000399.1 coordinate 3,574, forward strand.
ACCACCCTTCTTGTCACATTTGTGGCCTGTGACCGCTCCTGGTTATTTGCTGCGTGGTTACCAACCACCCCATCCTACTTGCTCACCACGTTGTGGCTTTCTTCGGCGGGCCGCTCACGGACCGGTTCACCGTTGGGGCTTCTCGGGCTTCCACCATCTCCCGATTCGCTGTAAGCATCCTTCCTGGCTACTAATTCCCCTCATCGCGTGCCTGCGGCTTGCGCCGCTATTCAACTGTGTTGCCCAGTTTAGCATACATAAGCGCATAATGCAAGCCTTAAACAGAAATTCACGTCGCAGCCGCCTGCCCGCCAGCCACCACAAAGGTCTGTTCGATAAAGGACTTTACTCCCTCCGGTCCCGTCAGGCGCAGCCACATTGGGCCTTCCTGGGGCTCAAATACAAGCTCGAACGTGAAGAACGGGCAACATTTCCGCTCGAACCCGATGAACTCTACGAGCTTTGCGGCCCAATCTCCATCGCCTGGGAACCTGAATGCGTAACCCTCGGCCAGTTCAGCTACTTCCCGGCAGTTGCTGAATATGTCTTTCGCCAACTCCTCTTCTCTGGCAGCCTGTTCCGCCTCAGATAGTCTGCATGCTATCGCCAGCTCTTCTGCCGAAGTTGCTATTTGGTCGCTCAACTGTCATACCTCCTTGCCCTTGTGATATTTCTAGACGGAGACCTTCAATAGAACCGTCTGGTGCGGCTGCACATGTTGCTCCAGTTCTTCCGTGAAGTCGGCGCTGTCCTGTTGGAGCCACAGGTTGCGCGCCAGCTTGGGCGTGTCCAGCATGCCAATATCGACCGCTTTCACCATGACATCGCTGCCCGTGGAGCCACGGTTGACCAGGGCCACGGCCACCGAGCCATCAGCCAGCGGTTTCTTCCATATGTCGCAGCGGCCAATCTGTCTGACTCGCCGCCCCGGCTTGCCCAGCGGGTCCTGGTTCACGGCCAGCACTTCGCGGTTCATCAGCAGGGACGCCGTTTCCTCGTCCATAGTGCGCACGTCGCAGGTAATCATCAGCGGCGAGCAGGCCATGCACCAGATAGACATGTGGGTCTGGTACTCCAGGAAGGTCATCCCACCGCCCGCTATCTGGCCGCGCCCCTTCAGCCCCACCACCAACATATCGAGGTCGTTCCAGCCGCCGGGGCCGCCATATTCGTGTAAGTCCTCCGCCACGTCAATGGCGGCATCAAGACCACTACCATAGAACAGGCCCTCGTTACCTTCTACGCGCTCGTTTGTCCAACTATCGAAGAAGTCCGCAGTCACCCGCCACATGTGCCCGCCGACGCTCCGGCCCCACAGGTGAGGCGACCTACCACCCCACTCGCAGAGCGAGAAGAGGAACTCGCGCCCTGTGTTGCGCAGGGCTTCGCCCATTCGCCCGTAACGCTCGATGGCCGTTGCCTGGTCGGATGGCGCGTGGCAGTAGTCGTACTTGAGGAAGTCTATGCCCCAGGAGGCCCACAAAGCAGCGTCTTGCTCCTCAAAGCCGTAGCTGCCTGGGTACTTAGCGCAGGTCAATTCCGCCGCGTCCGAGTAGATGCCGATCTTGAGGTCGAGGCTGTGCACGTGGTCGGCCAGGGCCTTGATGCCATTGGGGAATTTCTCAGGATCGGGCACCAGGTCGCCATTGCCGTCGCGCCCGACTTTGACCGGCCAGCAGTCGTCTATGACAACATAGTTGTAGCCGCACTCCCGCAAGCCGAGAGCAGCAATCGCCTCGGCGGTCCCACGCACCGCCGCTTCATTGATGGCACTGCCGAACAGGTTCCACGAATTCCAGCCCATAGGCGGCGTGGCTGCCATGCTTCCCGGTGCGTCCAAGTGAATGTCCTCCTCTACTACGATTTTGCGTCG
>JAXDKH010000400.1:0-3632 GCA_034667185.1 Chloroflexia bacterium
CTTACCACCAGCATCCAAATCGTTGAGGACTCTAGCATGCCACCTGATCCTTCACTGCGTTCAGGATGACAGGGTGGGGCTGGGTTCTGTACGAAGGTGCTTGGGGGCAACCCACCACGGGCACGATGCATCGTGCCCCTACATCCACCCAAAACCCTACATCCTCTTTGCGGGTTCTTTGCGTCCTTTGCGTCTTTGCGTTTCCGTCTCCTATTATCGTCCATCGTCCATCGTCCGTCTTGACGCTAACCCCTCAGCGTGCTATTCTCCCTACAATGCGGGCAGAGTTGCCGCATGGCCGGGTTTTATGTCGCCTCCATGAAAGGGGCCGCGAGATATGGCTGATGAGCAACCGCTGACATTCCTCTGCATCACGAGCTACGAAAAGGGACACCCGTTCCTGCGCGAGTGCAAGCGCCGGGGCTGCTACGTGGTCCTGCTCACCGTGGACCGGCTGCGGGACGCCCCCTGGCCGCACGACAGCATAGACGAATTCCACACCATCCCCGACCTGTTCAACCGCGAGGACGCGATACGGGTCGCCAGCTACATCGCCCGCCGCCGCTTCATCGACCGCATCGTGCCCCTGGATGACTACGACGTCTTCATGGCGGCCCACCTGCGCGAGCATTTTCGTGTGCCCGGCATGGGCGACACCACGGCCCGCTACTTCCGCGACAAGCTGGCTATGCGCATGCAGGCGCTGGAGAAGGGCATACTCGTGCCGCCCTTCGTGCCGATTTTCAACTACGACAGGCTGCGGGAGTACATGGACCGGGTGCCGCCGCCCTGGGTGCTCAAGCCCCGCGCCGAGGCCGCCTCCATCGGCATCAAGCGCATCTACGGCAGCGAGGAGCTTTGGCGGGCGCTGGACGAGCTTGGTGACAGGCAGTCGTACTTCCTGCTGGAGCAGTACATCCCCGGCGATGTGTACCACGTGGACGCTATTACCTACGAGCGCGAAGTGCTGTTCGCTGAAGTGCACAAGTACGGCGCGCCCCCACTCAACGTCATGCACGAGGGCGGCCTGTTCGTCACCCGCACGCTGCCACGCGAAGGTCCAGAGGCCACCCAGGTGCGCGACTTGCACAGCCGCGTTATCGACCTGCTTGGCTACGTGCGCGGGGCCACCCACACCGAGTTCATCCGGGATAAGGAGGACGGGCAGTTCTACTTCCTGGAGACGGCGGCCAGGGTGGGTGGCGCGCACATTACAGACCTGGTGCAGGCCACCACCGGCATCGACCTGTGGGCCGAGTGGGCCAGGGTAGAGATAGCGGGCGGAGATAAGCCCTATGCGGTCCCGGCCCGGTGGAAGGACTACGGCGGTATGATCGTGTCGCTAGCCCGCCAGGAGTGGCCCGACACCAGCGCCTACGACGACCCTGAGGTGGTCTGGCGCATAAACCGCCGTCACCACGCGGGCCTGGTGGTGGTTTCCCCCGACGCGAATCGCGTGCAAGCCCTCCTCGACAACTACCAACCTCGCTTCTACAACGACTTCTTCGCCAACCTCCCAGCCCCCGACAAACCACCCACCTAGGAAATTACGAATTACTAATTACGAATTACGGAAACGGCTCTGTAAGTCGTAATTAGTAATTCGTAATTTCCTAATTCAGTCCTATGACTGCCATCACCACCAGACCCGCTACTGACGCAGACATCGCTGGCGAACTGTGGCCCGGCGAGAGGGTGCTATGGCGTGGGAAGCCGGTGCGTGAGGCGTTCGTCTGGCGCACGTGGCCCCTGAGCGTGTTCGGCGGGGTGCTGCTGGTGGCGATAGTCGTGTATTTCGTGGTGGTGCTCACCACCGAAGCGCCCGACGTGCTGGCGATCTGGGGCGTGCCTTTCGGCCTTGCTTCCCTCTACATGGTGGGCGGTCACTTTGTGCTCACCAGCCGCGAGTGGCACAACACCGAGTACCTGGTCACCAACAGCCGCGTGCTGATACGGCATGGCATCTTCTCTCCCAGAGTCACCAGCTACAGCCTGGGCAGCCTGCCTCACACGCAGTTAGTCATGCACGGCGAGAACATCGGCAACGTCATGTTCAAAGGCCCCTTCGGCCAGGGCTACGGCCCAGCACCCGGCTACCAGACGATGTGGCCCTACACCCCCGGCTACGTCCTCGGCCTCATGTACGTCCGCGACCCCGGAGGCGTACAGGCGCTAATCGAAGGAGCGCGGATGGGCCAGGTTAGAAGCGCTGGTGGATGAGCATGAGAACTTTAGGCTGGAACGAGATATGGCGTCGCCGGTTGGAGCGTCAACACCTTCTTGGGAAGGCGCAAGCCTCACAGATAGTGGGTGTCGTCAGCGCGGCTTGTGGCGCGCAGGCGCAGATCATCACAGCCGCCGAGCTTACGATAGGAGCCAGGGTCCAGGGAGTTACCCAGCAGGACGTGCGGGCTGAGATATGGGAGAGGCGAGGCCTTATCAAGACGTATGGCCCGCGTGGGACGCTACATTTGCTCCCAGCAGGTGAGTTGTCCCTCTGGATGGCAGCGATGCGCGCCCAGGAGAACTTGAAGGAAACGACCTGGTATGAAGCTTCGGGCCTGCGTCCGGAGCAGGCCGAAGCCCTGATGTCAGGTATAGGGGAGGCCCTGGACGGGCGGTGCCTGACCCGGGAAGAGCTTGCTGTTGAAGTGTCAAACCGCGTGGGAGAGTGGGCGCGCGAGAGGCTCGCCTCTACCTGGGGCGAATGGCTGGGACCGGCAGCTTATGCGGGACGACTCTGCTTCGGACCGAGCCGAGGCAGCAAGGTAACCTTCGTGCGGGCCGACCAATGGGCGGGCACCTGGGAAGACCTCGACCCCTACGCCGCGCTTGTAGAGGTCTTGCGCCGCTATCTGAGGGCATATGGCCCCGCTACGTACCAGGACTTCGCTCGCTGGTTCTGGCTGAAGCCGGAGCACGCTCGTGGCGTCATGGATTCGATCAGCGGAGAACTGGAGCAAGTCGAGGTAGACGGCCACACCTCTTATGTCCTGGCTGGGGACTTCGACGCCAGGTCTGCAACTGAAGTCGGATCGGTTCACCTGCTGACGCAATACGACTGCTACGTGCTGGGCGCTGTTCCCCGCGAGCTCCTGGTCCCGCAAGCTGCCAGAAAGCGCATCTCTGCCCACGGGTGGGGACGCTTCGAAGGCGCGGTGGGGCTGCCGGTGTTGCTGGTAGATGGCATGGTGGCCGGCATGTGGGAGCGACACGTGCGGAGCAAGCGGCTAGAGTTGAAGGTGGAGGCTTTTGTCCAGCTTACCTCTCTCCAGCGCGAGCAACTACAGGCCGAAGCCACCCGCATTGGCGACTTTCTTGGCTTGAATGCCGTGCTCACTCTCGGGCCGCTTGAGTAACACAGGGAACTTTATCCCCCTACTGCCGTTATAATAGACACAGATAGGAGGTGCACATGCCTACGAAATCGCGCAATCCCCTCGCCAACATGATTGCAGCAGCCGCCCTGTTGGCGCTTGTTACAGGACTGCTGCCGTCGGGACAGATACTTGCCCAGGGGCAGCCGCCCTGCCAGAAGTTCCCGGAGACGGGTAAAGCGGCCTGCAGCAAATTCCTGGAGTACTGGAAGTCGCACGGCGGCCTTCAGCAGCAGGGCTTCCCCATCAGCGAGC
>JAXDKH010000401.1:0-6735 GCA_034667185.1 Chloroflexia bacterium
AGAGGCCATCGCCAAGCCGGAGCGTCTAGTGGTGCTGGTGCGCCTGTGCATGGGCGTGTTGGCGGCATGGGGGGCGGGTTGGCTCCTGGGTAGGCTCACGGCACTGGGGCAACCGGGCGTGCGGCGAACGGCGCTAATATGCTCTGCGTTGCTGGCCCTGCTCCTGGCGGAATTGCCCATCCACCCTCGCTACGTGGAGCCGCTGAACATACCGGCTGGCTTTGGGGCGCTTGCGGGGCAGGGGGGAGGCGCGCTGATGGAGTTGCCGTTCGCCACACAACAGAGCGAAACGGGGGGCGAGCGGATGCTCTACCAGACGGCGCACGAGCGTCCCGTCATGGGCGGCTACCTGGCCCGCACGTATAACAGCCCCATCACCGACTCGTGCGGCCCCTTCTGGAGCTTCATCTCCGCCCGCTACCTCCCCATAGAAGGCCGCGATATCGTTTCGCCAACTATGACCTCCCGCCCGCTCGACATCCTCACCTACTACAACATCGGCTACATCGCCCTATACAACAACTACAATGGCTCCAGCATCACGCCCCTCGACCCGCAGGAGCACGCCGCCTTCGAGGACATCCTGACCCACGTCTCCCACGCCCCGCCCCTTTACACGGACGACTACGTTAGCCTGCACAAAGTAGACACGTACCCACGAGAGGACATACAGCCCGCCATGATGGTAAGCGACGGGTGGTATGACCAAGAGGACTCAGGCGGAGAGCCGTTCAGATGGGTGCAAGGGAAGCAAGGGACGTTGTGCGTGTTCACTCCTCGGCCGTTAAGCGCGACACTCGGCATGGAAAGTGTGGCATTCGGCAAGGAGCAAATAATTAGAATCGAGGCTAGCAGCGAGCAGGGAGGCGGAACCTGGGGCGAGAGGAAACAGATTTACTCAGGCACAATTCCACCATTCGGTACCTCGGTTCGAACTGAAACTTTAGAGTTACCTGCGGGCATGACGGAGGTACGAATTTTGCCGCAAGGAAAGGGTGTGACCCCACAATCGCTGGACCCGAACGCAAAAGACGACCGCACACTCACAGTGGGATTCAAGCGCGTGCGTCTTGAACCTGCGGCCCCAAAGTAGTATAATTAGGAAGTTACAATACGCGTGCCGGACTTGCGAAAGTGGGAGGTCCCCACTTTTTTTTGTCGATTTGGAAATTGGAATTTCGGATTGCGAATTTTGCAGGTCTCCAACAAATCCGAAATCCGAATTCCCAAATCCGAAATCTAAAACTGAATACAGGGGGTTAGCAACAAATGAAGAGTGACTTATATGCAGCTATCAACCAGATAGCCGCCGAGCGCAACATACCGCGTGAGGCGATTCTGCGGGGCATCGAGGATGCCATCATAACGGCTTATAGGCGTATTTCGGGCACGGACCAGAACGTGGCCGTCAAGCTCGACCTGCAATCGGGCGATGCTCGCGTGTTTGAGCGCCGCACCATTGTGGAAGAGGTAACCGAGCCTGCCCTGGAAGTGTCGCTCGAAGAGGTGCTCGAAGTGGAGCCCAACGCCAAAGTGGGCGACATGATCGAGAAAGAGACTACCCCCGCAAACTTCGGGCGCATCGCCGCCCAGACCGCCAAGCAGGTGGTCATGCAGCGCATCCGAGAGGCCGAGCGCGACCGCGTGTTCAGTGAGTTCAACGACCGCGAAGGCGACATAGTGCTCGCCAACGTGCAGCGCCAGGACAACAACGGCAACTGGATACTTGAGGTGGGCCGGGCCGAGGCGATCTTGCCGCCCAACCACCAGGTGAAGACGGAGCGCTATCGCTCGGGCAACCGCATGCGCGTGCTGCTGCTGGAAGTGCAAAAGAACCCGAAAGGACCGCAATTGATCGTGTCGAGGGCCGACCGGTCTTTCCTCAAGCGGCTGTTCGAGCTTGAGGTGCCGGAGATCCACAGCGGCATAGTGGAGATAAAGAGCATCGCTCGCGAGTCTGGCATGCGCTCCAAGGTGGCGGTGTCCGCCCGCCAGAGCAACGTGGACCCGGTAGGCTCGTGCGTGGGCATGAAGGGCCAGCGCATCCAGAAGATCGTGGACGAGCTTGGCGGCGAGAAGATAGACGTGGTGCTGTGGGACCCCGATATGTCGGTGTACATCGCCAACGCCCTATCGCCCGCGCAGGTGCTGTCCGTCGACCTCAACGAGAACGAGAAGACCGCTACAGTGGTGGTGCCTGAGAGGATGCTGTCGCTTGCAATCGGCAAGGAGGGGCAGAACGCCCGCCTGGCCGCCAAGCTCACCGGCTGGCGCATCGACATCAAGAGCGCGGCCATCCCCGAAGAGGACCAGGAGGAGTACGTGCCGAGCGAGGAGGAGGTTGCCCGCCGGGCAGCGGCCGCCATGCGCGCCGAGCATGCCGCCAACACCAACGGTGCCGCCGAGGGCTTCCAGCCGCCCGTAGCCAGCGAGAACGGCTCAGGCCCCAAGGAGGAGCGCCGCAAGGTTCGCCCCAACAACACAGTGGTCTACCAGAACGTCGCCTACGGCCCCCTGCCCGAAACGATGCCCGGCGAGAGCATTCGCCTGCGCGACCTAGGCGACAGCATAGAAATCCGCACCGACTCGGGCCGCACGATAGCCACCTATCCGGTGCAGGCAGGCGAACAGGCAGAGGAAGCAGAGGAAGCAGAGGCGTAGGAGGGGGTGCAGGAGTCCTCCCCTGCCGGGGTGTGGGGTGTCCCCACTTCCCACCTCCTTTGTAAGGTCAGTAGAGAAATGGCAAAAACATCTAAAGGCCCTCGGCCCAAGCCAGTACCACAGCGCACCTGCGTGGCCTGTAAGACCACCGGGCCTAAAAGAGGGCTGGTGCGCCTGGTGCGGCTGCCGGACGGGCACGTGGAGATAGACGAGACAGGCAAGAAGTCGGGGCGCGGGGCTTACCTGTGCAGGACCAGGTCGCACTGGGAGAAGGCTCTGCAAACGAAGGTGCTGGAATACGCCCTGAAAACAGCTATAGGTATCGAAGATAAAGCAGCATTACAAGCGTATGCGGCCAATCTACCGGAAGAGGATGACGAGGAGTGCGAGCAAGTCATGTGAGTTGCCAGGGCACCGGTGCCCGGTAAGCGCTGCTCGGAACGGACCAAGGAGGTAATGGATGCCAAAGAAAATAGATTATGTGATAGTAGCTCCCGCACACAGCGGGCAAGAAGATGGTACAGACGGACCCCCAGCCGAAGAGGAAAGCACGTCGCGTGGGCCTCGGCCTCGTGGCGGTCGTGGTAGGGGGGCGGGTGGCCCCGGTGGAGCAAGGCCCGCGGGTGGCGGCGCGGCTCGTCCGGGTGGCCCCGGCGGCGCGCGGCCTTCGACCGGTGGTTATCGCGGCCCCGGCGGCCCTAACAGGGGCGGGCCAGGCGGACGTGGCGGCTTCGGTGGGCGCGGAAACAATGGCGCGCACGGCAGCGGCCCGGCTCGCGCGGCGGGACGTGGCTTCGGTGGCGGTGCTCGGTTGGGCGCTACCATGGAGCGGCCCGTGCGCAGGGCGGCGCTGCCTCCTTACATGACGGTAAAAGAGCTAGCCGACGTGTTGAACGTCAAGCCGGTGGAAGTCATCAAGGAGATGATGAAGCACGGCGTCATGGCTACCATCAACCAGCAGATCGACTACGACACCGGCGCTGTCGTGGCTGTGGGCCTCGGCTTCGAGGTATCGGAGGCGATACCGGAGATCGAGGAGGACCTGGGCGAGGCTATGGTGGCCCAGCAGGAAGCGGCCGACAACAGCCGCATTATGCCGAGGCCCCCGGTGGTGACCATCATGGGCCACGTAGACCACGGCAAGACCAAGCTGCTCGACTCCATCCGCAAGGCGAACGTAATCGCTACCGAGGCGGGCGGTATCACCCAGCACATCGGCGCGTACCAAGTGGAGCTACAGGGCCGCAAGATCACGTTCCTGGACACCCCCGGTCACGAGGCGTTCACCGCCATGCGTGCGCGTGGTGCACAGGCAACCGATATAGTAATTCTGGTGGTGGCCGCCGACGACGGTGTGATGCCCCAGACGCTGGAGGCGCTTTCGCACGCCAAGGCCGCCAACGTGCCTATTGTGGTGGCTATCAACAAGATCGACAAGGAAGACGCCAACCCCGACCGCGCCATGACGCAGCTTTCCGAGCAGGGCCTGGTGCCTACCCAGTGGGGCGGCGATACCGAGTTCATCCCGGTGTCGGCGCGCACGGGCGAGGGCATTCCCAACCTGCTGGAAACGATCCTGCTGGTGGCCGAAATCGCGGAGTTCAGGGCCAACCCTGAGCGGCGAGCCACGGGCGTGATTATCGAGGCCGAGATGGACCGCAACAGGGGCCCTATCGCCACTGTGCTGATCCAGAACGGCACGCTCAACTTGCGCGACTATGTGGTGGCCGGGGCAACCTGGGGCCGCGTGAGGGCCATGCAGGACGACAAGGGGCGCAAGCTGCGCAAGGCAGAGCCTTCGACCCCGGCGGAAATCCTGGGCCTGGTGGCCGTGCCCATGGCGGGCGACACCATCATCAGCGCGCCCGACGAGACCACAGCCAAGCAGATAGCCGAGCAGCGCGCTCGCCAGAAGCGGCTAGAGGAAGGCTCGCAGGGCATCAAAGCCATCAGCCTGGACGACCTCTTCTCGCAGATACAGGCGGGACGGGTCAAGGAGCTACGCATAATCCTCAAAGCGGACGTGCAAGGCTCGCTGGAGGCCATCACGCAGACGCTCAACAAGCTGACCAACGAGGCGGTCAAGGTGAACGTGCTGCACCGGGCGACCGGCGGCATCACCGAGTCTGACGTGTCGCTGGCCTACGCTTCGGGTGCCGTCATCGTGGGCTTCAACGTGCGCCCCGACGCCGCAGCCAAGCGCGCAGCCGAGAAGAGCAACATCGATATACGCTTCTATGATATCATCTACAACCTGTCGGAAGACATCCAGAAGGCCATGCAGGGTCTGTTAGACCCGACCTTCCGCGACGTTACCGACGGTTACGCCGAGGTGCGTGCGGTCTTCCGTCTACCCCGCAACGAGCAGGCCGCCGGCCTAATCGTCACCGAGGGCAAGATCAGCCGCAACGCGCAGGTTCGCCTGCTCAGAAACGGCGCGGTCATGTACGATGGCACCGTATCCAGCCTCAAGCGCTTCAAGGACGACGTTCGTGAAGTAGCCCAGGGCTACGAGTGCGGTATCGGCCTCAACAACTTCCACGACTTCCAGGAAGGCGACACCCTGGAGTTCTACCGCAAGGAGCAGGTACGCGCGTAAGGCAATTACGAATTACGAATTACGAATTACGGGTTCCTCCCCAATTCGTAATTCGTAATTCGTAATTCGTAATTACTATGACTCGACGGCAGATACAAGTTGGGGATGAGATAAAGCAGATCGTATCGGTGCTGCTGCAACGTGAGTTGAAGGACCCGCGGATCGGCTTCGTCACCGTCACGGGGGTGCAGGTGACCCAGGACCTGAAGTACGCGCGCATTCATGTGAGCGTGATGGGTTCGGCGGAGGAGCAGCGGGCCACTATGGACGCGCTCACCAGCGCCCGTGGCTTTATCCGGCGCGAGATTGCTTCCCGCATGGAGATACGCCACGTGCCCGAAATCCAGTTCAGGTTGGACAAGGGGGCGGAGTACAGCGACCAAATCGCACGGCTGCTTAACGAACTGAAGGAGTCGGACGCTGAGAAGGTGGTCGGCGACTTCGGTGAGGACCCTGGTCACCTGAGCGAGGCGGAGGAAGCAGGCACAACTGGTGATGGCGCCGTCACAGGGCAAGTCGAAGAGAGCGACAAGGAGCCGGATGAGCAACCTCGATGATAGTGCGGTCGTCGCGCGAGGGGCCATCAGCGACCACCCGCTGGACGAGCGCGTGCCCGCCTGGACGATGCCCCGGTACCCGCTCATCAACGAGTGGCTGGAGGGCGCTAAACGCATCTGGCTGCCCCTCCACGTATCACCGGACGGCGACTGCCTCGGCTCTTCACTGGCGTTCGCCAAGGCCCTGAAGCTGCGGGGTTACGACTGCGTGGTGATCTCGTCCGACCCCATCCCCGATATGTACTCCACGCTCTACAATCCCGACGATGTGTTCATCGGGGCTGTGCCGCCCGGACCGCCCGCCACCCACATCGCATGCTTGGACATCAGCGACGCCAAGCGCACAGGCGACTTCTACACCGCTAACGAATCCTCACTCAAGGGCGAGACTGACGTGAAGGTGCTCAACATCGACCACCACGCCACCAACACTCAATTTGGCGACCTGCAACTGCTCGATACGGCCGCCCCGGCCTGCGCCGAGCAAATAGCCGTGGCCCTCAACGAGCTGGAGTGGGCCGTCAACGCTGAAATCGCCCGCTACATACTGCTGGGCGTCGTCACCGACACATTGGGCTTCCGCACTCCCGCCACCACCGTGCGCACCTTGCGCGTGGCAGCCCACATGATGGAGCGCGGCGGCAACCTGCAAGAGATTGTGGACGTCGTGTTCAACACTCGCCCGCTATCAGCCGTCATGCTGTGGGGTAAGGTGCTCAACGGGGTCACGTGCGCCGTGGACGGTCGGGTGATCTATGTTGTGGTCACGCCCCGAATGCTGGATGAGGCAGGCGCCAAGGAAGAGGACCTGGAAGGCCTTTCCAGCTACCTCGCCACCGTCAGAGGTGACATAAGGGTCGCCGCCGTGCTCAAGGAGCGCGAAGACGGCACCACACGTGTCTCGTTCCGCAGCCAGCC
>JAXDKH010000402.1:0-2879 GCA_034667185.1 Chloroflexia bacterium
CGAGATCATTGGCTACTTCCTGACCGAACTGGTCCCCAAGGGCCTCACGCCCGAAGAGACCGCGAGACGCATCAAAGACCAGGGCGGCATCGTCGGGATACCCCACCCCTTCGACACCATGCGCTCCGCCAGCCGCCTGCAAACCCCGGCCCTCGAACGCCTGGTTGAGCAGGGCCTGGTAGACATAATCGAGGTGTTCAACGCTCGCTCCGTCCGCCAGGGGGACAACGACCGCGCTTTAGCCTTTGCCCGCGAGCACGATCTCGCCATGTCGGCAGGCTCAGACGCCCACACCCTGGTCGAAATAGGCCGCGCCTACGTAGAGATCGCCCCCTTCGGCACCGCCGAGCAATTTCTAGCCAACCTGCGCGCCTGCAACGTAGCCGGCCAGCTCAGCAGCCGCCTGATCCACCTCGGCAGCACCTGGGCGAGAGTAGCCAAGTCAATCCCCGTAGTGGGGAGTAAATGGAGGAAGTGAACGGAATTTGGGATTTCGAATTTCGGAATGCGAATTTAGAAGAATTCTAATCAAATCCGAAATTCGAAATCCCAAGTCCCAAGTCTCGTCATGGCTCAATACAAATCCCTAGGAAGAATAGACAAAGTCGTGCCCGGCTCCCCCGCCTCGCGTGTGGGCATCGTGCCGGGCGACAGGCTGCTTGCCATCAATGGCGTGCCCGTCGCGGATGTGGTCGGCTACCAGTTTCACCAGGTGAACGAGCGTCTCGACGTCCAGGTGGAGCGTGCGGGTGCGTCCTCGCCCCTCACCTTTAGCATACGCAAGCCCGAACAGCAGGACCTCGGCCTCGAATTCGTGGACCCCACCTTCGACGGCATCAAGCGCTGCAACAACCACTGCCCCTTCTGCTTCGTGGACCAGAATGCCCCCGGCCTGCGCCGCTCCCTGGACATCAAGGACGACGACTTCCGCTACTCCTTCCTCTATGGCGGCTTCATCACGCTCACCAACCTGCGGGAGCAAGACTGGCAGCGCGTCGCTGAGGAGGGCCTATCGCCTCTCTACGTTTCGGTCCACGCCACCGAGCCGGAGATGCGCCGCCAGCTGCTGGGCAACCCACGCGCCCCCGAAATCGTGCCGCAGCTTCAGCGCCTGGGTGAACTCGGCGTCAAGGTGCACACCCAACTGGTGCTCTGCCCCGGCCTCAACGACGGTGCGCAACTCGACCGTTCCATCAGAGACCTGGCCGCCCTCTACCCCCACGTGCAGACGGTGGGCATTGTCCCGGTGGGCCTCACCAAGTTTCGGCGCAACAACCACTACCAGATCAAGATACCCCTGCGCCCCTACACGCCCGAGGAAGCGGAAGTCGTGCTCCAGCAGGTAGAGACCTGGCAGCGCAAGCTCCACCGCGAGCTAGGCACCAACTTCGCCTTCGCCTCCGACGAGTGGTACATCATGACGGGCCGTGAAACACCACACGCCCGCCATTACGAAGAGTACCCGCAGCTGGAAAACGGCATCGGCATGGTCCGACAGCTACTCGACGAGTCGCGCCGCACCGCCCGCAAGCTCCCCGAGTCGCTGGACCGTCCTGTGCACGCCATTGTAGCCTGTGGCGAAATGCCCGCCCGCGCCCTGGACCAGGCCCTTGCCCCCCTCCGCGGCATACAAAACCTGGACATTCAAATCGTACCAATCAAAAACACCACCCTCGAAGGCAATGTCTCCTGCTCCGGCCTCCTCTTCGGCCAGGAGGTAGCGAACGTGATTTCGGATTTTGGATTTGGGAATTCGGAATTACCAACTCTCCAATCAAATCCGCAATCCACGCTGGTATTCTTGCCGCGTCGCATGTTCGACTTCCAGGGCATCCGCACCCTCGACGAGTGGCGCATCGAGAACTTCCAGGAGCAGCTAGGCGTCCCCTGCATCAAAGCTGAGTGGACCCACCAAATCTGGAACAGCATACAAAAAGCCGCAAACGGCCAAGATGTTTGGTCCCACACCGACGAACCTCTGGCTCTCACGGCACTGGGTTAGAGACGATGAAACCGCAAAGGCGCAAAAAGCACAAAGGACGCTGAGATTTAGTAGGTGTTCTGAATACAAAAGGACCAGGGTACATATGTCGTACCTTGGTCCTTTTGCTTAGAACACCCCAATCACTGGTATCCTTTGCGCTCTTTGCGCCTTTGCGGTTTCATCGTCTCAAAACTATTGCTGCGCCACAGGGGTCCCGCAGTCAGCGCAGAACTTCTTCCCCGCAGGCACCTGCGCGCCGCAGTTCGAGCACGTCACTGCCTGGGGTGCGGGCTGGGTCATCTGGCTGCCGCAATTGTCGCAGAACTTCGTGCCTGCCAGCGCCTGGTTGCCGCACTTGGGACACGTAGCCAGGCCCGCCTTCGCCTGTGCCTGCGCTTGGGCCGCATGCTCGCTTGCCTGCTTGATCGCCTCGGTCACACCGAACGCGCTCGCTATCCCCTTCACGAACCCCGCCGCCTGCTGGGCCTGCGCCTCGGCGATCTCCTGCTTGCGCGGCGTATCGTCGTTGCAAAAGCCCGTCTGCGCGTCGAAGTCCGATATGCACACCACCTGCTGGCACGTAGGGCACTCGTGGAAATACTGCTGCACCTGCCCCCACGCCCCCTCAAGCTCCTGCTGCGACATATCGGTCCGGTAGCGGTCCTGCTCCATATTGTTGGCAATCGCGCCACCCACCAGCGGCACGTTGCGCAACAACCCCCCGAACGCGCTCTTAGCCACGTCCTGCTTCACCGTGTTCGCCACGTTAGGCTGGCTCCGATACTCCCTGTTGCACTTGTCACAATAAAAGATGGCATAAGGCCCCATGCCGTCATTGCTCACGTAATAGCGGGGCATGCGCATACAAGTAACCTCCTATCCGGCACTAAACAAC
>JAXDKH010000403.1:0-5190 GCA_034667185.1 Chloroflexia bacterium
CGGCTTACCTAGGATTCTGCCGGGCGCTACCACAATCGTGTCGGCCCCCAGCACCAGTGTCCCCGGCTGCACCCTGTCCCTATGCTGCTCGACAACGTCTGCCGCTTTACGCCAGGCCCACAGTCGAGGCTCGCTTTCGGTCGGCACGTAGAAGGGCACCGGCAATACCACCGGCTCAACTAACCACTCTGGGAGGCGTTCGTGCCCTTCCTCTTCAGCAGGGCTGCTAACTATGTCAAAGCCGGTGATGAGCCGTGCCAGCAACTCTCGCCGCCGTGGTGAACTCGAGGCCAGCACAACTCGTGGGCCGGGTTCAGCGTGGCGTTCTGAAGTAGACATAATCTGCAGGAGGACGGTGAGATAGCACGCGCGGTGCCGACAATGTCCTTAGCGGCCCAGGCGCTTGAGGGCGAACATGACCATCTCTTCAGTGGCGAGTTCGTGGTCCTTAGGCAGGGCCGAGAGGGCGCTCTGGATTTCGGCGGGGCTGTAGCCGAGGTTGGTCAGCGCCTCCACCACTTCGCTCGCGGCGGACGGGCTGATAGCAATACCTGAGGCGGCAAGGATATCGATCTTGCCCTTCATCTCGAGTACCATGCGCGAGGCGGTCTTGCGGCCAATGCCCGGCACCCTGGTGAGCAGGTCTACGTTACCGGAGGCGATAGCGTTTTCAAGGGCGTCAACGGGCATGGTGCCCAGGATGGAAAGCGCCACCTTGGGGCCGATGCCTGTCACCGTAAGAAGCTGCTCGAACATGCGCAGGCTGCGCTCGTCAGAGGTACCATAGAGCGATAACTGGTCTTCGCGTACGTAGAGGTGGGTATGCACGCGGGCGGTCTCCCCGACCTGCCCCATGCTCCCCACCGCGGTGCCGGGCATAAACACCTTATAGAACACGCCGCCCACGTTCAAGACCACGTGGTCCGCGCCAAGTGTGGCTATCTTCCCCTCAAGTCCTACGATCATTAGTCAGCCGCCTCTAGCTCGTGCCCGTTCTGCGGGTGGTTGAAGTTGTGGTCCTGGTAGCCCGGGTGCGTGTACGCGGGCTACCAGGCTCGCCCGGAGCCGCACCTTCCGCGGCCTGACTTCGCAGTGGCTTTGCCTTCGCAGTAGCCTCTGTGTCGCCTGTTCCGGTCTGCTCAGGGAGGAGATTGGGAACGTAGCCCGCACCTCGCAATTCCTTCGCTAGCCGCTGCCACGCGTCCTCACGAGCGCTTTCGGAAACATCCGGAAGATTAGCAATGGCCGTGGTGGGCGAGAGTCGCAGCACGACCATCCGGCGAGTCTTGCGAGAAGCCAACAACTCGTCCAGCACCGAAGGATCGTCTACCTGCACCAGGGTAACACGCTGTATGGTCAGCCGCTTCAGCATGCGCGCCCAATCGGCAATAGAGTGGCCTACGTTCTGAGGCAGGGCCTTGCCGGTGTTTGTGTTGAGGAAGCCCGTGATCTCCTCTGGCGACATACCGGCTTCCACGGCCCGCATGACGCTCTCCTTGTTCAGCACGTAGACGCTGACGCGGTCGTGGCGCACCAGGTCGGCCATGCGAAGCAGCCTCCACAGCACGCGGCTATCGGGGTGCAGCACCAGCACCTCGAAGTTAGGCTGTACTAGGAGGGTCTTTCCGGGTACGGCCACGGATTCGCTGGAGCTGTCGGGGTCTATCAGGTCCCGTCCCTCGCCGGTCACCCGGAAAGAGATGAACCGCTTCGGCTTGTCGCGGCCTATCTCCACAACTCCGAGCCAGTTCAGCATCGTCTTCAGCATATCCCCAATAATGCGTCCTTCGATCTCGAACCACTGGCTGCGGAAGCCCTGCAGCGCCCTTAGCCCAAAGCGGCGCACGAGTTCGTCCTGCGGCCAGATGAGAAAGGGTTCGGTCATGTGGATCTTGCGCAGGAAGGCGTCGAGGGAAGTCCACTGGCCCACCGGTAGGTCCAGCAGGTGCTGCACCAGGCGCTTGCGGCCCCCAGTCAGATCGCTGTTCCACCAGTAGATCGTGCCGTAGGTCGCCGGCTCGGACCACTTGCGGTCTTCCTGCCAGAGGCCGTACAGCCGCCTGCGCTGCGCATCAAACGAGAGTCGCGCCCAGTCCTCCGCCCGCGATGTGAGGCTAAGGGTCGGCTGGCCGCCGTTCTCGGCCTCCGTAGTTTGCACGAGCAGGCCAAGCGATTGCGCCATGTGCACGACCATATCTATGTAGTCGCTGCCCGCCTTGAGGTCTTCGGGCTGCAGAAATGAATCGTTGATCTTCTTGGCGACGCGCTTGGTAATGCGGCTGTCCTGGAGGGTAAGCTGCAAATCTCCCTGGGCCGCTGTGGCAAGCAGGGTGAGGAGGTCCCATGCCATCTCGTATGGCAAGCGGGATTCGGTCGAATACGGGGCGCGAGTCTCGAGCTTCGGCTGCATGTAGGGCGACGACCTGGTAGCGCCGTTCGCCGGTCCGGCAACGTTGCCGTTCTTCGCAAGGTCCGTGGGCACGAAAAGGTAGCGGCGATCTCCGGCGAGGATGTCCCAGACGAGGGCACGCTGCACCAGCGGTATGAGGGCGGCCCTGAGCTCGCGCTCGTCCCAGCCGAAGTGCTTTCGGGCCCCGGCCGCGGTATCCCTTCCGGCGTTCCCCTCAAGGTAGTTGAAAAGGTTCTGCGACACCGCAGGCAACTGTGTGAGCAGCATCTCCCGGCCCTGTCCAGTAGCCAGGAACTCGCCCATTACGCCTATGAGTTCCGATTTATAGTAACGGGCGGCCTCGGGCAGTTTCCAGGTGGTGGCAATCTTCTGCACGTCTTCCTGGCTCAGGTTGTCCAGCAATGTGGCGAAGGTCTCCTCAAACGGGGTGGTGGTGGCGTATTGGCGGGCCTCTTCCATTACTTCGCGCAGCACCTTCGCGCCTTCAGTCGATATCGAGACAACCTTGCGGCGCGTGGCTTCCGGCTGAGTGCGGGTCGCCCAGGCATAGAGGTTGTCGCCCGAAGAGACCACACGGCTACCGCGCACCAACGCCTCGTCCACGTCGATAAGTCCCGCCCGGCGCACGCGAGCAAGTAGCTGTTCCACCTCATCAGGTGGGAGGTCCAGGTGGGCGGGCAACTCATCGGCAAGGGCCAGCATGTTGCGCTGGTTGAGGAGCCAGGCGACGAAGGAGCGCTCTTCAGGAGAGATGCTTTCCCACACGCCACGCACCGCCGAGCGGTCCATCATAGTGTGATACACCGCTATCGCGAGGTCGTTCTGGGAGGGGCTGGGTTCACGGGTGAGCGTGCCCCAGGTGGCTGCAATAACGCGAAGCTCATCAAAGGGCCTGCTCATCAGCCTGCCAAGAAGGTTTTTCATAATTCGGACATCGCTTCCTGGTGTTCGAATTGCGCGCACCAGTCAATGTGCAGCACGATTCTAGACTATAACTGAAGGTAGAGGGGTTGTCAAATTTCCGCTGACCGAAAGGTCTTTGCAAAGAGGCCCGAATGTAGGGTCTCACAAACAATGAGAATCGTAATATGAGGTTTGAGAATCTGCCTCACATAGTTTGAGAAGCAGAGAACAAAAGGACTGAGAATACCCTATAAGGGCACCCGTCGTATCTCAAAGGTTGAGAATGCCCTAGTGTGGCGGACAGAGCCGGTCCCTAATACTCTCGTGACACAGACTGTTAGGACCGTCCACTTCTACGTGCTGGGCACTAGTATCCATTTAGCTGAACCTTTTGCGAGGGGACACGGGCAGATGATGGCATCTTCTTGCCATACCCTAACTTGAGTGTCAACAAGGAACGAGCCTCGTGAAAAGAGGGCTAGGGCAGCACCGGAGCCGGCACTGAGTCCTGTCCATTGCTGTCAAAGGCAAAATCAACACTTGAGATTGCTGGCAGAGAGTCTCGTCACATCAATTG
This sequence comes from Chloroflexia bacterium, assembly GCA_034667185.1. Taxonomy (GTDB): domain Bacteria; phylum Chloroflexota; class Chloroflexia; order QHBQ01; family JADMIH01; genus JADMIH01. The sequence continues at coordinate 3,891 of JAXDKH010000403.1, forward strand.
CTAGCGCCGGGGAGTTCTTCAACAGGCTCTACCACTTTTGGCACATGCTGGCACTGCGCTCAAGACTGATGGCACTAGCATAGACAAAGCCTTGCTCGGTACCGAAGTGTGTGATGCACCTCGCGTGCACTATCAATGAGCAGGAACGTATCGCCAACCACGCGTACTGTCACAAAGAAGGTAATAGCTATTCCGCAGGACTGCAATCTCACAATGGTTTACAGTAGTTTAGTTAGCGCACTCCATCCCACGCCAACGACTTATTGTAACCAAAAATTTGACCTATATAGAAAATAAAGATAAGTTCTTTCCTAGTAGATAAATTATGGCTAGGGTCAGACTAAAAGTACCATAGCTTATTAACAATGGTACTTCCACTTATTGACAAAGAATAAAGCATCTGGTATATTGCAATTGAAGTGGCTGGTGTTCATCTTATAAGGACACTCGCTCTTTGTGTGCGAAAAAAGAACTTACGCTCTCGGTTAGAAGTCGCGTTGTATTCTGCTGTCTTCTTCAGCGTACTGCCACAGCTGGCATTACAACTGAATACTCAGGTCCGGATCGCGGATTCTTATCTGCGGTCCCATCTCCACATTGCTTAAAGAAGAGCAAGGAAGGAATCCGTGATGGTGCGTGGTACCCATGAGGGCACGACGGCTTTGCACATCATATCCACATCTATATCTATCGCACACAACAGATTGCTTGATGGTCTCCGGGACCATTTTTCAGGCTCACTCAAGTCGCATAGTTCATCAAGGCTTTCGAAGGAACACCTCCTCACCAGGAGAGGGCATCGTCGCGCAAGTCTTTTCCTCGTCCTTGCCGTACTCGCGTCTGTGTTTTCCGGTCCTTTTAGCTATGGTCGAGCCGCGCAGCGAGCGAATGCCGCTATTTTAAGTGACGCCACTACGCCATCTACTCCTTTGCCGCCGCCGGCCAGTGCTCCTGTATCTGTGGTCTCTATAGCTGGTCCCGAACAGCCCGCACCTTACCTGGCCACCACCACCAAGATTGCCCCTCGCACTGTCTCAATTGGTGAAGTATTTACCGCCACCATTGTTGTAGAGAATAACTCCGAGCAGGCAGCGAGCGACCTCTCCATAGACCTTAAGCTGCCTGCCGGTGTAATGAAGGCAAGTAATCCCAGGCCTGGAGATTACACTTGGCATGAAGCAAGCCTGGAAGCTAATGCCACGCTCACCGAGACTGCCACGCTGCGGCTCGTGCAGCCTCAACCGGGCGATGCTATAGTGCTCCGCCCTCAGATAGGGGCCTCCAACACAGAAGTTACCCT
>JAXDKH010000404.1:0-2642 GCA_034667185.1 Chloroflexia bacterium
GTCTTGAACCACAACTGTTTGAAGCCGTGCCCCACGAACTGCCCTGTCTCAGGGAAGAAGACCGGCGTCGGGTCGAACGGTGGGTTGCCGCCGTCGCCGCCGTCGTTGGTGGGGTGCAGGAACGCGGTGACCTGGGGCGTCCCCTGCACCTGCCAGCGCTTCACCGGGAGCATCTGCCTGCCCTGCTGAGAGTTGTTTTGCTCCAGCACGGTTATTGTTCCATTGCCCTGGGCGTCAACGTTCGATTCTATGCATATGGAGGTATGGCCTACCACTGTGGTTGGGCCATAGCTCAGTACATCGCCGGGCACGGGTGCAGGGGCGGCATTGCCGTTGGGGATGATCTTCAGCTTGCCGCGGTCCTTCATCTTGGTCCTGGTGGCAAAGTTGGACACCACCTGGCTGCCATTACCCTGATACGGGTCTATGTCGTAGGCTAGCTTCATAAACCGCATGCACAGTTCAACGCACTGGAACTCGTATTCGCCCCACGCGCCGGGAAAGAACCGGACCACGCGGTCGCCTTCTTTGCCTGGGCGCGGTCCGCACGGAACCAGCCCTCGGTAACCCGAACCTAGAGGGAAAGAGTCTACGTGCAACTCGTTCCTGTAGTTCACGCGATTGCAGACGCCATTCCACCACGGTGGCGCAGGTAGGTTGGCGGCCGCACCGGCCATCATGGGACCCGCGACAAGCATATCCTCTTCGACCAACTGCTCTTCCGCATCCATTGACCTGGGAGGTGGCGCCACCGTCAGCGGCACTGTGGTTGCCAGTTCAAGGGTATTGCTGCGCAAGACGATGTCGCCCAGGGAGTCAAGTAGGGGCTTCAGGGCTGCCAGGGTGGCAGTGCCCGGTGCGGCTTCGTGGCTGGCACGCACGATCCACATGCGCTGTCCAGCTTCTGAGACCCATTCAACGGTGAGTATTGGTACAGTGCCTCCGCCTGTGGCGCTCTGAGCTTCTGCAAGCGTGGCTTTGCCTGTCACCTTCTTGCCGAAGATACGAATCTTGGGGCCTCGATTGGTCTGCTCCAGGACGTACACCTCGCCCATCTCACGAGCCTGGTCGAAGCCTTTATAGTATTCCGCCTTGGCTCCAGGCGCGGCGGTGGGCACATTCTCCGTTGGAGGTTTAGTGCCGAACGGTGCGGCCACTATGGTGAGCTCGCTCAAAGGCTCCAGGGTGGCCCACACCGCCGACTGTAGAGCATCTCCCGGTGCGGACGCGCTGAACGTTTCCCCCGGAAGGAACGACGTTTCGAGTTTTATGCTCACCCCATCCAGGGTGAGTGCGAGGCTTGTCTTGCTTGTGCGTACTGTATCAGGCATCGTCGTGCATCCTTTCATCGGCCCGCATATAGCCTGGCCGGCTTGCACATGCCGGTTGCCCCGCCGCTTATGAGGCCCCTATCATGTGCGTCCAGGTGGACTGAGAATGCCTTCAGTATAAGCACGATCCCGGTGAAATGAGCGTCACAAAAAGTGTCACAGAATAGCTGTGACACTCACGAATACCTGTGGTGGCGATTACTATCTACCGGCGGGTTTGCCCACGACCCCGCAGCAGCGCGTGCATGCCGGTAGCGAGCCTCCTGCCTGGTGGAGCACCTGCCGGAAAGCCGTGTAGCGGGCGTTGTTCCACAACTCGGAGAGCGAGGCGTCCTGCACGTTGCCGAGGGGATAGTTGTAGCAGCGGGAGTGGGCGGGGATGACCGTGCCGTCGGTCTTGACCATCATCATCTTGAAGGGATCGGTGCAACTCCGCCCGCCGACGTACTGGTCCGCCTGCCGGTAGTAGCGGGCTAGCTCCTCCGCGCTCTTGAGGTCGGGGTGGAAAGTGACCTCCATGCCGGGTACCTGCTTCGAGTACGCCCTCACGCTCTCAATCTCGGCCTCCAATCGGCCCAAGTCTATACTCTCCAGGCTCATCTCGCCCAGGGAGGAGCGCGCTACTGCATACTCGCCTGTGTAGATTGTGTTGTGCCTGCTAGCCATCTCGTCCGTGATGTAACTGGGGTGGGCGAAGTTGATGCTGTCGGGGTGCAGGAGTGCCAACTGCTCGATGGAGGCGCGCAAGCATGCGAAGTTCAGGTCGTTGATAGTGAAGGAGATACGCACGCGGGGCAGAGTCTTGCCGGTGCGGGCCTTCGCTTGGTTCACCAACTCTATCCCCTCATACAGCTTGGCGAACGAGCTTTTTCGCCCTCTGATTGCGTCGTGCACTTCAGCGGGGCCGTCTACCGATATGGTAAGCTCGTCCACGCCAATATCCACCAGGGCTTCGGCACGCTTGGGGAGCATGAAGCCGTTGGAGGTGATGCTGCAAAAGAAGCCGCGTTGCTTTATCTCACGGCAGAAGTCGAGGATGTGGACGTGGTTCAGCGGCTCGGTGAAGGCGAGGCCGATCTTGGGCAGGGGGCGGAACTCCATCGCGCTGTCGAGCACATGCTTGAGCAGGTCGAGCGACATGTTGCCGGGGTCATCGCCAATCATGTTGGCGTAGAAGACGCTGGACATAGCGCCTATGCCCACGTCGCACATGCGGCACTTGAGGTTGCAGAAGTTGTTGATGCATAGGACCAGCCACTCCGGGGCGAACCGGCAATACCCATCGCTACGCCGCACGTCCTCCCCGAAGAC
>JAXDKH010000405.1:0-10171 GCA_034667185.1 Chloroflexia bacterium
TATCGGCTCTAACTCCCCTCTCGGATAAGCAAACACGAGACCTTCCTGCGACTCCATCTCCAACGTCCAACCCACCGAACTCACCTTGTCCCTGTAGGCCCCAAGTATTTGGTTGGGCTGTTCTTGCGACAAATAGCTGGTCACATTAAGCGTTGTGCCTGTCTCAGGACGCTCCACCTTCAAGTCAATTGGCTGCCCGACCACCGGCACATCTCTTTCGAACCGGTCAGTCCCTGGTCCTGGAGGAGGGGGCACGGTAGCCTGACCCTCCGGCAGCGCTGGAGTTGGTAGAGTGGCTGCTTCTACCTGTGAGTGCATCGATGTGGTCGTAGCCCGCTCCGGTCCGGCAGCGGCGGAGTGTGGCTGCGCCGGCGACCCGGTGTTCGTCACGGAGCGCAATGCGACAACCATAATAGCCCCGACCAGGGCAAACCCCAGAATCAGCGCGATGTTCCTTATCTTCAGCATGGCTTACCTTCTGTTCCGCACGGTCCCAAATGCCGCCAGTTGTCACCGGGGCCTGATTTAGAAGATTATTGCTAGGTCGGCCTCATGCCCGGCGTGTAGTAGGTCCTCAACAGGTTCGTAAATATGTGCCTTCGATGCTCCGGACCGGCCAAGCGGCTCTGTGGAGGATTGACGTGCTTGTTGACGTAAGGAGGCGCCCACGGGTAGATCGCGGCGGTCATGGACTCGGCACAGTCTTCCTGTACGTTGGTCTTGGCGTACTCCGATACATAAGGCTCTGAGTTCCAGAAGCGACTCATATCCCCGGACAGGGCCGATCCCGACGTAAAGTCCCACATGTGTGTCATCTCATGTACCACGACTACCTTGAACTCTTGATCACCCAGGTCGCGAAGCTGCTCGCCTACCCTGAAAGCCCGGATGGTATCGAAGATAATCAGGTAGCGGAAAGGCGCACCCGGATCGGCGGGATTACTGGACCACGATAAACCCAGCACGGCGGGTCGCGCAACGTTGTTGTTGTCAATGTAGATTTTCTGCCGAGAAAGCACTATCTTGAAGCCGCCGGGTCCGGTGGTCACCCTTTGCTGCATACCTTCAACCGACCAGCCACCGCGGGCCTGGATGTCACCAACGGCTTCCAGCACCAGTTCCAGATCGTGTACGTTCCAGTTGGAAATGTCCCATAGTGTGATGTTGTACAGACTGAGGCGGTCTCTCACGTTGGCGCAGCGAGCGCGGGCGCCGGTAGCCGCGATACTACAATTCCCGTCGGGGGTGTTAGAAGGGCTTTGACCTGGAGGGGGCGTACTGGGGCCGCTCAAGGGCCACTCCGACGGCGCAGCGTACAAAGGAGCAGGGGCAACCCCGAAGCTTGCATCCTTGTCATTGACGGCTGCTGTGCTGAGAGGGGGACCGCTCACTAGGGCGCAAACTACAGCTAACGCGAGCCTCGAAACGAACCTCGCGGCTCTGTGAACGTGGCGGGTTGCCTGAATGGAAAAGCCAAGTGTCATCTTCATAATCATCAACTAGTGACTGATGGACAAGCCTGAGACCTGTGTCCCACGTTCCCTATTCATAGGTGAGCGCAAGGAACCGCAAGACGTAGAATAGCTCGGTTAACAGCATAAGAGTCCCAGCTAAATAAAGCAGACAGGAACTCTTAGTATATTGTTTTAGTACAAGACAAATCTAATATAGCAACACATGGCCCATTTTACCCCCACGACGTGAGGAGACATATAGTACTAAAGTACTATATGTCTCCTCTTTCGGGAGAGTTTCTAGGCTACTGCTTCGCCGACGCCCAGCAGCGCCTCCATCTGGTCGAGACGCTTGCCGAACATCTGGAGGGCCTGGCGAACAGGTTCGGGCGATGCCATGTCCACACCGGCGTCGCGGAGCAGGTTGATCGAGTAGCCGCTGCCGCCCTTGCTCAGGAAGTGCAGGTAGCGGTCGACTGCGGGCTGGCCTTCGTTGATGATCTGCTGCGACAGGGCCACCGCCGCCGACATGCCGGTGGAATACTTGTAAACGTAGAAGCTGCGGTAGAAGTGCGGGATGCGCGCCCACTCTATCGCGATCTCCGGGTCCACGTTCACGCCTGGGTAGTACTGCTTGTTGAGGTCGTAGTGCACCTCCGACAGCATGTCCGCGGTGAGCGCCTCGCCCGCCTCCGCCCGTTCGTGTGCTATCTTCTCGAACTCGGCGAACATCGTCTGTCGGTAGAGGGTGGTCCTGAACTGCTCCAGGCTGTAATTCACCACCGCGAGCTTCACGTTGCGGTCGTCCGAGTTGGTCAGCAAGTGGTGTATCAGCAACTCCTCATTGAGCGTGGAAGCCACCTCCGCCACGAAGAGAGTGTACCCCGCGTAGAGGTAGGGCTGAGTCTTGTTGGAGAAATAGGAGTGGATGGCGTGTCCCATCTCGTGGGCCACCGTGAACACGTCGCGTAGCGTCTCCTGGTAGTTCAGCAGGATGAACGGATGCACGCCGTAGGTGCCCCAACTGTACGCGCCGGAGGTCTTGTTCACAGTCTCAAACACGTCGGACCAGCGCGAGGTAAAGCCCTCACGCACCGCCGCGTTGTACTCGGCACCCAGCGGCGCGAGCGAGTCGCTTACCATCTGTGTGCCCCGGTCGTAAGGTACTTCCTCGTTGATTTCGGGCAGCATGGGCACGTGTAGGTCCCACATGTGCAGGTCGTCAAGCTCGAGCACGCGCTTGCGCAGCTCGAGGTACCGCTGAATCTGGGGTAGGTTCTCGTGCACGGCGTCAATCAGCCCGGTGTAGACGCTCATGGGGATGTTGTCTTTTGACAGCGCCATCTCCAGCGACGAGCCGTACTTGCGCGCTCTGGAGAAGAAGATGTCCGCCTTCACCTGGGTAGCGTAGGTGCTGGCAATCGTGTTGCGTTTCTGGGCGTAGGCCTTGTGGTAGGTCAGGAAGGCGTCGCGGCGCACCCGGCGGTCCGAGGACATTATGTAGCGGATGTAGCGACCGTGGCTCAACTCCACTTCCGAGTCCTCTTCGTCCTTGATGGTGCCGTACACCATGTCGGTGGTGGTGAGCATTTCGAAAGTGGTCTCTGGGCCATTAGCTATCTCACTCGCCGCCGCCAGCAACGCTTCTTCACGCTCGCTGAGCATGTGCTCCTTCTCCCGGAAGAGGTCGTCCATCTCGTGCTCGTGCAGCTTCAGCGGCTCAAGCTCCTGCATAAAGCCGTTGATCTTCTCCTGCCCCACGCTCAATAGCTCCGGGCTTACGAACGCCAGGGCCTCCTGCACGCGCGAGATGAGGGCGAACGCCCTGTCCGAGAGGGCCTGGTAGTGGGCGTCGGCGTTGTCTTCGTCGCGGCGCATCTTGGCGTAAACGAACACTCGCTCCAGCACCTGGCTGAGTTCGTCACGCATCTGCAACGCCTCCAACAACGTCTGTGCGCTTTCGCCGAGCCTGCCGCGGTATTCGGTTAGCCTTTCCACCAGCGGCATCAGCGAATTGAAGTCCTCTTCCCAGGTTGCGTCCTGGCCGTATATCGCTTCCAGGTCCCACTTGTGCTCGTCAGAGATTTCGGAGCGTGTCGGAACTGACTTGGTCACCATTAGCTATCTCCTGTCTGAATTGCATGCCCAAAGAATACGCGCCTGCCCGGTACCTCTCAATACCGCCTGTGGTAGCGGACATACGCGCTTCTGGGCAAGTACTCCATTCTATCACAGCGGACGAAAGGCAACAAAAAAGAGGCCTTTCGGCCTCTTAGTGGTAGCGGGGGTAGGATTCGAACCTACGACCTTTGGGTTATGCTTGCCACTACAGCTTTCGCTGCCTGGTTGTGCCAGTTTGTGGTCTGGACTTTCTCTTCACCCTCGACATGGTTTCCCACCGTTAGGGTGCCTGCCATCAAGTCTCTACACCTTCTCCGACGATGTTACTCGTCTGGAGCTTGGCTCGGGATTACCCCGTGAACGGCTTCCCCGAATTTGACAGGTGATCGCACACAAGTTTCCTCGCGTGCAGCCCTTTGCAGAATTAACTCCCACGCGTCGCGATACCTGGCAGAGCCTGGTTTTCTCTGACGCTTCTCGGCTTCCACCATGTGAATTTCACTGGCGTAGCCTACGAACACCTCTATAGGAAAGATATAGAACAGGTCAACCGGCTCTATATAGACCAGGGCGAAATCAAAGTCGCTGAGATCGTAGGGATCTCGGACCATCAAGCGCCGGTTTGTCTTGGTACGGCGATTATCGACGACATAATTGCCGCGAGCCTCATCGAACCAGGCACCCTTCACCTGAATCTTGAATAATTGCCCTTGCACGTCGAAAACGAGATCATACGGTAACCTGTCTCCAACGGGCTTCAGAACTCCCCAGCCACGCTTCAGTGCATGAAGTATGGCAGCTTGCTCGGCAATATCACCCTTCTGCTTGGTGTTCATATGCTTTTGTTAATCCTGCGGGTTGAGCCCAACGAGCTTCCACTGCTCCACCCCGCGTCAACATTGTTATTATACGGGGTCGCGCACCAGATGTCAAGGAACCTGGTCGGCGGACTTTGTGGGGGAGAAAAGCCCGAACCATTTCTCCCAGTTGGAGGACTCTTGCGATGCTGCGTTTGCCTGCTCGCCCGGTGTTGCTGTGCCGGTTAGCCCCCCGCCGAGAGTAGCGTCAAGCCCGACAGGGATAAGCACTTCTTCATCGGCGCGGCGCAGGTTGAGGTCTTCGCGGGCGCGCTGCTCGATGTACTTGGTCGATTGGTAGTACTGGAGGCTGGCCCTCAGCCGTGTGTTCCCGTCGCGCAAGGCTGAGTTCGCAAGGCGTTGCTCGATTGCCCTGGCGTTCAGGTCATGTTCGAGCAGTAGCTCCTGCCCGTAGCGCACCAGGAAGAGCAAGGCGAACAGCCCCAGCACAACCGAAATAGCAGTGGTGGATAACGATCTGTTCTTGCCTGTGGGCAGCTTGAAAACGACGCTCATATCTCCCTCATCATGTGACGCAAGGGAGATTATAGAGCAGCATCAATCGCGCCTGGTGGTTTTACACCCTGCTACACAGTTGTGGAGCATGCGGTCATTCGATCAGGTCGGCAGGGCGCAGTCCGTGTTGATCTTGCAACTCTCTGATGAGTTGCGGAGTGCGTCTGTGCCAGTCGGTAACTTGCTGGTAGGCGTGCGCTACTCGCAGGATGGTGGCTTCATCGAAGTGCCTCCCGAGGATTTGGAGACCGATGGGAAGCCCGTCCGAGAAGCCGCACGGGATAGAGATACCTGGCACGCCCGCTAGATTGGCGGGCACCGTGTAGATATCGGTCAGGTACATTGCCAGTGGGTCGTCCAGCTTTTCACCGATCTTGAAGGCCACTGTGGGTGAAGTGGGGTCGAGGATGACGTCCACCTGCTCGAAGGCCCGCTTGAAGTCCTGCGCTACGAGGGTGCGGACCTGCTGCGCCTTCTTGTAGAACGCCTCATAGTACCCCGCGCTCAGGGCGTAGGTGCCCAGCATGATGCGGCGCTTCACCTCGGGCCCGAAGCCGTACTCACGCGTCGCCAGCATCGAGTTGACGGCGCTGCGGGCCTCGGGGTCGCGGTAGCCGTACTTCATGCCGTCGTAGCGTGCGAGGTTGGAGCTTGCTTCGGCGGGAGCGATGATGTAGTAGGCTGCCAGGGCGTAGTCGAGATTGGGTAAGTCAATTTCCCGCAACTCGGCTCCGAGGTCCGTCAGTTGCCTCACTGCCGTCTGCACTGCAGCCGCCACTTCCGGGTTTAATCCGCCGTCTGAGCTACCTGTCGCGTCCAGCGCCCCGCGCCGCACACCCACCCGCAGGCCGGAGAGCGAATCGCCACTCTCGCGAAGAATGGCGCTGTAGCTGGGAACCTCTACCGGCTGCGAGGTGGAGTCGCATGGGTCTTGCCCGGCTATTACTTCGAGCACCAGGGCCGCGTCCAACGCGTCGTGCGTGAAGGGTCCTATCTGGTCGAGGGAAGACGCAAAGGCTACAAGGCCGTACCTAGACACCCGCCCGTAAGTAGGCTTGAGTCCCGTTAGCCCGCAAAGGGAGGCAGGTTGGCGCACGCTGCCCCCTGTGTCGGTGCCCAGCGAGTAGAGGCCCATCCCTGCCGCCACCGCCGCCGCCGACCCACCGCTGGAGCCGCCGGGCACCCGCGACGTGTCCCAGGGGTTGCGGCTCACGCCCCAGGCCGAGTTCTCCGTGGAGGAGCCCATCGCGAACTCGTCGCAGTTGTTTTTGCCCAGCAGCACCGCGCCGATTTCAAAGAGGCGGGCAGGCACGGTGCCATCAAAGGGCGGGACGAAGTTCTCAAGATGCCGCGAGCCACAGGTGGTTGTTACTCCCCTGGTAATCAGCACGTCCTTGAGGCTCATCGGGATGCCGTCTAGTGCGGAACGCGGACTTTCACCTGCTGCCCTGCGGCGGTCGAAGTCACCGGCGCTTTCGAGGGCACGCGCTCTCGTCAGGGATACGTATGCATGTATCTCGTCTTCGAAGTTGTCGATGTGCGACAGGGCGGCCCGCGTCAGTTCCTCAGACGAGACCTGCCCGCTATCAAGCATCTCACGAGCCTCGTGGATGGTGAGGAAGGCCAGCGACTGCTTCGCGCCTGCGCTACTCATCGCTGCCTCCCGTTCCACCGCTGCTGGCCTCAAACTCCTCCAAAACAGCGGGCACCCTGAAGAATTCAGCTTCGCGACCAGGGGCATTCGCCAGGGCCTCTTCCGGGGGCAATGAGGGCCGAGAACCGTCGGGCCGCGCCACGTTCAAATGCGACAGCACCTGCGCGGTCGGGGCCACGGCCGAGGTGTCCACCCCCTGTAGAATGTCGATGTATTCCAGCACCTGGCCTAGCTGGCTGCGTAGCGTCTCTACTTCCTCGTCAGACAAGCCCAACCGGGCTAGCATCGCCACGTGGCGTACTTCCTCGCGTGTAAGCAACTCCTGTTTCTCCTGCCTTTTCTACTTGCCGCCTAACTTCCCTCAGCTACTTTGTTCCTGATCACGCCCACGCGCTCTACCTCGCACTCCACAACGTCGCCGGGGTAGAGGTACTCTGCAGGTGTGCGGGCGAAACCGACCCCCGCGGGGGTGCCCGTGGCGATGATATCGCCCGGTTCCAGGGTCATTCCAAGCGACAGGCTCTCGATGGTGCCGGGTACGTCGAGTAGCATCGAGCGAGTGGTGTCGTGCTGCTTCACCTCGCCGTTGACGCGGGTCCATAGCTGCAGGTCGCCGGGGTCGCCCAGTTCGTCCGCCGTTACGATCCACGGGCCGGTGGGGCAGGTACCGTCCAGGCTCTTGCCCTTGAAGAACTGCCCGCCGTGCCGCTTCTGTACTTCGCGTGCCGATACGTCGTTGAGCACCATGTAGCCGAATATGTACTCGAAGGCCTCTTCCCGCTTGATGTTCTTGCCCCCCTTGCCGACAACGACCGCAAGCTCTACCTCCCAGTCAAGCTCCGTGCTCACATTCGCATCGTAGGGGATGTCGTCGTAAGGCCCGATCACCGAGGTGGGGGCCTTGGTGAAGATGGCCGGGTATTGAGGCGGCGGAGGAGGCGCGTCTTCTCCCCAGGCGCGTGTGGACTCCCTGGCATGTTCGGCGTAGTTGCGCCCCAGGCAGAACACATTCTTGCGCGGGCGCGGTATTGGTGCCAACAGACGGACTTCCGACAAGGGCACAATGGCTCCCGCCACGTCCACGTCCTCGTCGACGGTTTCCACCGCGTGCTCTACCAACCGCAGGCCGGCTTCGCCCATCTCAATGAGGTCCAGCATATCGAAGTTGGGCTCCTGCTGCTTCGTGCCCAGCCAGACGGTAAGGTCCAGCACCCGGTCGCCAATCAGCACGCCCAGGTGGGCTTCGTTTTCACCGGAGGTAAAAGTAAGTAGTTTCATAGCATGCCCCAAGTTCAGGATGTAGTTTGTTTAGCGGGCGTTGGCGATCTCGTCCACAGCCGCCGGGTTCTCCAGGGAGGACGTGTCACCGAGCGCTTCATTTAGGTAGCGGGCGCGTATTATGCGACGCATGATCTTGGCGTTGCGCGTCTTGGGCAGGTCGCTCACGAACAGCACCTTCTTAGGTGCAAGGCTCTTGCCAAGCTGCCCGATTATGGCCTCGACTATCTCCCCCCGAAGCCCGTCCGATTGCTCGACGTTCGGCCTCAACACCGCGAACACCACCACCGACTCGCCTTTCAACTCGTCGGGCACTCCAATCGCCGCCGCCTCCCTCACCTTTGGGTGGCTTACGGCTGCCGACTCGACTTCCGCCGGGCCCAACCGCTTCCCCGCGACCTTGATAGTGTCATCGGAACGGCCCAGGATGTACCAGTAGCCGTGCTCGTCTATCTGTGCCCAGTCGCCGTGCACCCACAGGCCCGGTATCCGCGAGAAGTAAGTGTCGATATAACGTTCCGGGTCGCCCCAGAAGCCCCGCGTCATGCCGGGCCAGGGGCCGCGTAAGGCCAACTCACCCACCGCGCCCCTGACCGGCTCGCCACTATCGTTCACAACGTCCGCGGCCATGCCAGGTACCGGGGCGTTGAAGGAGGCGGGCTTGATTGGGAGGAGTGGGATACAGGAGAGGATACCGCCTGAAATCTCGGTCCCTCCCGAGTAATTGATAATCGGGCAACGGCTGCCGCCCACCTTGCGGTAGTACCACCACCACGGGTCAGGATTCCAGGGCTCGCCTGTAGACCCAAGGAACATGAGGGACGAGAGGTCGTGCTTGTCCACCCACTCGTCGCCCTGCGACATCAGAGCGCGTATGGCCGTGGGTGAGATCCCCAGGTGGGTGATGCGGTGCCGCTCTACCATGGCCCAAACGCGGTCTGGTCCGGGGAAGTCGGGTGTGCCATCGTACATGAACAGGGTCGCGCCCAGCATGAGCGTGCCGCTTATCGCCCACGGGCCCATCATCCAGCCTATATCGGTGAACCAGAAGAAGACGTCGCCCGGCTGCACGTCGAAGCAGTGAGCCATATCCTGTGCGCCCTTGATTGGGAAGCCGCTATGCACGTGCTGTGCGCCCTTCGGCTTGCCCGTCGTGCCGGACGTATAGATGATCATGTAAAGGTCTTCGGCATCGGTGCGCACGGTCTCAAGGCTGGCGTCCTGGGTCGCTACCAGGTCGTCCCACCAGATGTCGCGCTCAGCGTTCCACGGGATGTCACGCCCCAACCGCCTGTGCACGATCACCTTCTCGACGGTGGGCGCGGCAGCCGCAGCCTCATCCGCGACCTCTTTCATGGTGACGGGCTTGCCTCGCCTGGTGAACCCATCCGACGTGACCAGCACCTTTGCCCCGCAATCGTTTAGGCGGGAGGCGACCGAGGGCGCGGCGTAACCGGAGAAGACCGGAATGAAAATAGCTCCCAGCTTGCCACAGGCCAACATGGCTATTGCCACTTCGGGAGTGAAGGGCATAAACAGGCCCACACGGTCGCCCTTCTCTATGCCGAGCGACCTCAGGCCGTTTGCGAACCGGCAGACCTCGGCGTGCAGTTGAGCGTAGGTGAGGGTGCGAATGACCCCCTCTTCGCCCTCGAAGATGATCGCGGGCCGGTCGGCGCCGGTACCCGTGGCGTGCTTATCGAGGGCGTCATGCACGTAGTTGTACTGCGCCCCCGTGAACCAGGTAGCCCACTCCCAGCCGCGACTTGTATCGAGCACCTGGCTGTAGGGAGTGTAGAACTCGAACCCCAAGTCTCTGACGGTAGCATCCCAGAACCAAACAGGGTCGGCAGCAGACCGCTGCAGCAATTCCTCGAAGGAGCCGACACCCAGCTTCTGCATGAAGGCACGTAACCGCGAGCGCTCCAGGTAGACAGGGCTGGGCCGCCAGGCAATTTCGCGGGCCCGTGGACTGACTATTCCCGATGGAATCGGGTTGTTGCCGGGAACGTGCGAACTGCGCCGATCGCTCAAGGCTGCCTCCATGAAAATGTGCGGTCCCACCATAGTACAGGAGGTGCGCGGGGAGCGTCAAGGCAAGCGTGTCTTGCAAAGTTTCACACACGACCAGGAGACGCCCGGCGATTGAAATCGCGGGCTACACATTACAAAGTCCGCCCTGCGGCGGACTGCTTTAGCAACATTTTCACGTAAAGAGAGGCTTTGCGGCACAATGCCAGTCCCCGAAAGGGGACTTTGCAAATGGTAGCCCGCGATTTCAATCGCCGGGC
>JAXDKH010000406.1:0-5066 GCA_034667185.1 Chloroflexia bacterium
ACAACCCTTCTGCGTCAGGTAGCCCCTTGCCCGGCATGCCCACGACAGGCAGCCCCGTTGGCGACTTGCTGGGTGCTCTGGCTGCGTTTGCTACACTGGCTTTAGGGATTGGAGTGCTGGCACGCCGAGGGGCAGCGGCTCGGTAAAGCAATGGTCAGTCCAGGGCAACACATCTGATGCGAGGGCAATATACAACAGGGCACGGTAGGTCAACCCTTTCCGAACCGGGTAGGGGCCGGGCTTACCGTGCGCTGTCGGTCTTGCTCCTGGTACTATGTGTCGCCCTGGCTGCAAGCAACACCCCTGCCGTAACGCACGCTCAGCAGACTGAGAACCACGCCGGGCTAGTCGTTCAGTTCGGCGATGGCACCACCAATACTTACTGCATACCCTTCACCGGAGACACGATTACCGGCTTCGATTTGCTGCTCAAGACGGGCCTCGACGTTACGGCTGAGACGCAGGGGGCGCTTGGCGCATGGGTATGCCGGATCGGCCCCGACGGCTGCAACTTCCCCGAAGAGTCGTGCGTCTGCCAATCATACGGCCCTGGCGGCAAGTACTGGGTCTACCATCACCTCAAGGCTGGGGCCTGGAAATCTTCATCGCTGGGATCGAGCAACTACAAGGTGCACAATGGAGAGGTCGAAGGCTGGGCGTGGAGCAGCGGCAAGGGTCCGGGCGTCACGCCCAGCTTCGGAGAGTTGTGCGCCGCCGTGCTGCCCGCGCCACCGGAGCCTACCCCAACCAACCCGCCACCTCCACCGCCTACAAGCACGCCCATACCTCCTCCCACTGACACCGCCGTAATAGCGCCACCTACCCGCACCCCCAAGCCAGCGGCACCTACCGCCACCGACACTCCATATACTCCCCCACCACCCAACCCACTGCCGCCGACCATGCAGGTGCAACTGGCCGAAACGCCTACCGTCGCGGAGCCACCAAGCCCCACGTCCGCACCTACCGACACGCCTACTACACTGCCCACCGCTACGTCTACAACGGTGCCAACGAAAACGCATACTCCTACACAGGCACCAACCAACACGCCGACTACCACTGTCGCGCCCACGCGCCCCCCTGCTCCTACGGCTACACCCACCGCCATCGTGCGGGCGGCTGGACCTGCACCACAAACCTTCGTCCAGGTAGTGGCGCTGGGGATGGGGCTGGCAGTGGTAGGCGGGCTGGCCCTGTGGTTCGGACTGAGGGGGAGACGGACATGATGCCAACCAACGCAGGCACCCAGTTTCACGTGGCGGCGTGGCTGGTGTGGCTCGCGTCGGGTATGCTCGCGGCCCTGTTCACCCGCAACCCCATCTACCTGTGCCTGATCATAATCGCCGCAACCCTGGTGCACACAGCTATAACGGGGCGGGTCGGGACAGCGACGGGCACTACACTCCTGGCGCAGGGCGAACGCGAGCGGCGCGGGCTTGGCATCTTCCTGCGGTTCGTGGTGGTGTTGCTCGTGATCGTAACGCTCTTCAAGGGGTTCAGCGTGCACACCGGCACCACCGTGCTGTTCCGTCTGCCTGAGGAGTGGCCCCTCCTCGGCGGCGCTATCACGGCGGAGGGTCTGACCTACGCGGCACTGGACGCGCTCTCCCTACTCACCGTGCTGGCGGTATTCACCGCGTTCACTGCCGGGGCCGACTACTATGCCATGCTCAGGTCGGTGCCCGCCTTCATGCACCAGGTGGGCCTCATCACCTCCATCGCGATTACCTTCGTGCCCCAGACTATCACACGCTTCACCGAAATCAGGGAGGCGCAGGCGTTGCGGGGGCATCGCGTCCGGCGGGTTGGCGACCTGGTGCCGATCATCATTCCCCTGTTGGCGGGCGGCATGGAGCGCTCGATGAACCTGGCCGAGGCGATGGAGGCGCGCGGTTTCAGCCGCCACGCCCCCGGCACCCGCAAGCTCCCTCCCCTGCTCGTGCAAAGCGGCGTGGCTGCTGGGCTAGGGCTTACCATGACGGGCGCCGCTTTCCTGGTCTTCTTCTCCCAGACGCCCCTTGTGGGTTGGACCACCATCTTAGGAGGCGTCGCACTCATGGTCGTCACGCTGTGGGCTGTGAGCGCAAGGTCCAGGCGTACGCGCTACCGCCGGAGCGTCTGGCGAGATAGGGATACTCTGCTCCTGGTGCCAAGCCTCGGCATGATTGCCGTGCTGTTCCTCTACAAAGCCATGCTGCCGGGCACCTTGATTTACGACCCCCTGAGCAGGTTACACATGTACTTCCCACCCTTCGACCCGGTGCTGGCCCTCAGCCTAATCTCGCTGGCCGTGCCCGCGCTCATACTCAGGGGATATAGACGAGCGGCTGGCGCGCAAATTGAGATGGAAGCTCACACAGGATAAGCAGCTATGGACAGACCCATTATAGACATAGAAAACGTCACCTATACATACCCTGGTACGGCACGACCTGCCCTGTTCAACTTCTCATTGCGGGTGGACGAAGGGGAGTTCTTGCTGGTGACTGGGGCATCGGGGGCGGGCAAATCGACGCTGCTGCGGCTGCTCAACGGGCTTGTGCCGCATTTCTACGGCGGCGTGCTTTCGGGCAGCATCCGCGTGGGGGACCGCGACCCGGTGGAGCTTGGCCCCGGCGAGATGAGCGACACGGTGGGCCTCGTGTTCCAGGACCCGGAGGCGCAGTTCGTGGCCGAAGGGGTAGAGGACGAGATGGCTTTCGCGATGGAGAACGCTGGCCTGGCGCTGCCCCTCATGCGCAAACGCGTGGAAGAAGCCCTGCATGCGCTCGGCATCGAGCACCTGCGCGACCGCCGCGTGAGCACCCTCTCCGGCGGGGAGAGGCAGCGGGTAGCTATCGCCGCCGTGCTCACCATGCAGCCCAGGGTGCTGGTGCTGGACGAACCGACCTCGCAACTCGACCCGCAGTCGGCTGAAGAGGTGCTCGACTCGCTGGTGAAGCTCAACAAGGACCTGGGGCTTACCGTAATCCTCTCCGAGCACCGCCTGGAAAGGGTTGTGCAGCACGCCGACCGCCTCCTCTACATCGGCGTGGACGGTGAGGCCGTAATAGGCGAGCCGAGGGAGATATTGGCCGAAATACCCCTGGCCCCGCCCCTGGCACGAGTGGGCAAGCTGCTTGGCTGGAGTCCCCTACCCCTCAGCATCAAAGAGGCGCGCCGGTTCGCCTCAAGGTGGAACGCCGCTACGTTGCCGGGGCACAGCGAGCAAGCACCACACCCAACAAAACAGCCCGCTATCAGTCTGCGTGAGGTCTGGTTCGGCTACAGCGGCAGGGAGATATTGCGCGGTTTCAACCTCGACGTCTATCCCGGCGAGATAACCGCGCTTATGGGCCGCAACGGCGCAGGCAAGACGACCATACTCAAGCTCGTCATGGGCCTGCTCAAGCCGTCCCGTGGTAGGGTCGAAACGCTGGGGCTGGATACGCGGCACGCCTCACCCGAAGCTTTGTCGAAGCTGTTGGGATATGTGCCCCAACAGCCGGACGTGCTCCTGTTCGCCGACACGGTGCAGGGTGAGCTAGATTTCACCCGCCGCGCCCACCGCCTGCCCCCCGACGGCTCCGGCCTGCTTGCCTCACTAGGCCTGACACCCTACTACGGTAGCGATCCCAAGGACCTGAGTGTGGGCGAGAGGCAGCGGGTGGCCCTGGCCGCCGTGCTGGCCGGGGAGCCGCAGGCCCTGGTGCTGGACGAGCCGACCCGTGGGCTGGACTACCTGCAAAAGGACAACCTGGTAAGTATCCTGCGCGACTTGCGAAACGCAGGCCGCACCGTCCTGCTCGCCACCCACGACGTAGAACTGGCCGCCCACCTTGCCGACCGCATAGTGCTCCTGGGCGACGGCGAGATTGTTGCGGAAGGCCCGGCGCGCGAGGTGATGTCCGGCTCGCTCGTCTTCTCCTCGCAGGTGAGCAAGCTGTTCCGCCACCCTGCGCTGGTCACGTACGAGGATGTCGCCAGGGTAGCAGCAGGCGCGTAACAAGGGTGCAGGGTACTCCTGCCGGGGTATGGGGCGTCCCCATTGTCCCACTTCCCCACCCTTTTGGACCTCCACAGAGATCATGAGATGGTAGCCAAGCAGGAAGAAATCGCAGGCACGGAACAAGGTAGCCCGAAAGGTAGCTTACCTGTGGCTTCGCATATCCGAAGCCCACAACAGTCTGCCTCGATCTCCCGCGCGTCCAGCGCCATCAGCGCAGCCATCCTCGTGATGACCACCCTGCTGGGCGTATGGGCCTTCATTTATCCCTTCTTCATCCCGCAAGCCAGGAACGACGAGGCCGCCTCACACGCCGCCGACGCCCCGCTCATCCTGCTGATGGTGGTGGTGCTCTGTCTGGGGGCCATCGTCGCCGACCTTGAGACGCGGGCCATAGACAGCAAGACCGTGGCGCTACTGGGGGTGCTGGTGGCTACCAACTCGCTGTTGAGGCCGGTGCAGGGGCCGGGCGGCTCCTCTTTCATCCTCATACTGCCGATACTGGGCGGCTACGTCTTTGGGCCGCTATTCGGCTTCCTGCTGGGCGCGCTCTCCATCCTGGTGTCCGCCATTTTCACGGGAGGCGTCGGCCCCTGGATGCCGTTCCAGATGCTCGCGCTGGGCTGGGTCGGGCTTGGCTCGGCCCTGCTGCCCCGTAAGCTCATGTCAACTTTGTGGCGGGGAAGGGCCGAGCGATGGCTGCTATCCGCGTGGGGTGCGCTGTTGGGTCTGCTGTTCGGGGCGGTGATGAACCTCTGGTTCTGGCCCTATATCGCGATAGACTCCAGCTACCAGCCGGAGCAAGTATGGCAGCCGGGCGCCGGCCTGGGCGACGCCATACAACGCTACACCGCCTTCTACATAGCCACGTCCCTCCCCTACGACCTGTGGCGCGCCGTTGGTAACGCCACCATCATAGCCTTCCTCGGCCCACCCATCCTGCGCCTCCTCAGAAGGTACAGGCAGAGATTCTTCTTTTCGGTGGAACGTAGCTCTGAAACGTGATGCGGCTTGTGAGATTTGGTTCGTGGAGGCCACTGCACAGGCAGAGTGGAACCCTATTCCCCCTGTCATCCTG
>JAXDKH010000407.1:0-12729 GCA_034667185.1 Chloroflexia bacterium
GCCCTAGCCACTAACCACCAACCACTAACAACTTCCTTGCAGCCCACAAGCCCGCGTGGTACAATTGCACGATACCCTGAAATCTATTCTCCTAGACAGGAGCAGAGCAACCCCACTTATGCAAATGCAGCAAAATTTGGTGCCCGCGATGCGCCGCCGGGTGGGAATACTTCTCACTATGGGCGCTCTCTTACTGGGCACTACCTTCGCCATTGGGTGCGGAGAGCAAGGGCCACTCAGCAGCCGTCCCATGTACCTGGCCCAGGCCACCAGCGAGCCGTCAGGCACCCAGACGGTACTCCCGGCCACCACAGCAGCCTCAGACACCACTCCTAGAGCTACTGACGCAGTTACCTCAACTGTAACCGCAACCGCAAGTACTCCTTCCGGCACAGTCACGGCGACAGGTACGGTTACACTGACGGCCCCGGTCACGCCCACAGCCACAGTCGTTGAGGGCACACCTACGCCCCGGCCTATCCCCACAGGCGAGCCGCCCGACCCTGAGAGCCGCCTGAACATCTACCAGTTCTACCAGATCGACAACATACTGGTGAGACGCGACATGGTGCAACTTGACGGCGCAGGAGCCGTCGAGACGCTGTACACACTGACCGGCGCCGACCCCGAAATCACAGGCGAGTTCCGCAGCAACATCAACGTGCTGACCTACGACGAGACGTACCGGGAATGGAACGCCGCCTGGTCCTCGGACCCGGTCAGTGGCACAGCCACTCCCCTGTTGAGCGTGGCCCAAAAGGAAATCGGCGGACTCAACGGAGACGACCTGCTGCGCACCGGCTCGCCTATCCTCCTCGTCCGCACCACGACCGTCGACAGCCGCGCCCACCTTTACCTGTACCGATGGGACGCTGCCGGAAAGAAAGCCGACGCGGTCAAGATGGTGCCCGTGGGCGGTGGGGCCGAGCAGAACGCCGGCTTCGTCGCCGACCTCGACCTCAACATGGCCGACCTGGATGACGATGGCGTGTACGAAGTGGTGGCCGACAACGTGGCCGGGGTGCAAGTCTGGAAGTGGGACGGCCAGAAGTATGTCCCGGAGGTGGCGCGCTAATGTCTCAACGCAACCCCCAGAAGCGCTCGACTAGCCCGGTCAAGGCCACCAGGACCGCACCCGCCAGCGTAACGCGCCCGCGCACCGACGGTGCAACTCGCACGCGCCCTAGCAGTGAAGTCCGGAATCCGAGATCCCAATTCCGAAATCTCCCCCTGGAGGGTCATCGTCTCGTCGCCTCTGTGGCCCTGGCGGCGATGTTGCTGGTTACGCTGATTCCCTCGCCCGTGGCAGTAAGGACTCTCGACCCCGCTGTATTCATCACGCCCGGCATAGGGGGAGCTGGTTCGGTACCGGGCGATATGGCGCTGGGCACGGGCAGCATCGACCAGTACACCGCCCTGTTCCCCTTCAGGTCGCTGAGCGAACGGAGTGGAGATAACCTGTCGTCGGTGTGGCCCGATGCAGCCGACGTGCTTTCGTACCCCCCTACAAGCCTGCGCGCCCGCCGCACAATCGTTGGCTACCTCTACGCCTCCAGTTCCGGCGACATAAACACCCGGCTCAAAGACACGGGCCTTGAAACCCTACCTCCCGCCGACAAGCTCGAGGGCGTCGAGCAGGCGTACGTACAGCTTCAGGCCGATTCGGACGCGTCGATTGCGGCCCGGGGCATAAGCGGCCAGGGAGCGCTCGTGCTGATGCGCACCCTGACGCAGACCCCGGAGCAGCGTGTCGAGCGAGAGAGGCAGGTCATTTTCGGCCTGCAACAAGCAATCAACATGAGCCCCACGACCTGGGAACTCACCTACAACTGGGGCCTTGCCAACTTGCTGATGGGCAACTACGCCGCCACGTATGAAGCCATGCGCGGCGTGCGCTTCTCGGCCCAGGGCGAGGGCAATCTCTGGCCCTTCTTCTGGATGGGCGTGGCCGCGGTGCGCGAGGGTAAGCCCAGCATCGCCATCAGCACCTTCCGCGACGCGCTGGCTATACAATCCGCTGCCGATGCCACCGAGGGCGTGAAACGAGAGTACGACCAGGTGCACCGGCTGGCACGCGAAGGTCTTGCGGACGCCCAGTGGGCCAACCGCACCCCCGCCGAGGCCTACAACTCTTACCTCGACCTGATAAAGCTCGGCACTTCGGGCACGGGCGTGTACAACAAGTGGCTGAGGCTGGGCATCGAGCAGCACGCATACGAGGCGCTCGTGCGGGACATGCAGGACATCTACGCGTCGGGCAGCCTGGACAGCGGCCTCACCGCGCGCATCCACCACGACCGCGCCCGCCTCCTCAGCTTCCTCGGCAGGCAGTCGGAGGCGATAGACGAATACCGTATGGCGGCGGGTATAGCTGAGGGCGACCCGCGCCTGCTCATCTCTTATGCCCAGGCGTTGGAAAGCGCCGGGGAGCATAAGGCGGCGCTGGGCCAGGCAGAGCTTGCCATCACCAAGCTAGGCAAAGACCCCAGCGTGGTGGACCTCACCTCGATAGCGGCCACTGCCGTTATGACCAACGCCAACCTGGAGCAGGTGACCACCGCCCAGCAGCTACTCGACGCCAACCTGTTGCGCGCCAGGGCGTGGGGCCGCACCGGGCAGGTGTCGCTGGTGGATAGCGTGGCGGGACAGGTACAGGCAGCATCCGGCAGCGCATCCGCGGGCGAGGCGGGCCTGCTCAACCTGTACGGCGGCTTCATGTACGAAGCCGCGGGTGAGAACGTCAAGGCCCGCGACAGCTATCATGCGGCCTGGGATAAGCTGAAGGGCCTCCCTCCTGGGCAGCCTGGTAGGGCAGCGGCGGTGTCGGGAGTCGCACGCACAGATGGCGCTCTGGACGGTCCCAATAAGGGCCTCGAAACGCTCTCCGCCAACAGCTACAACCTGGCGAGTCTCAAACCGAACGTGGGCACCGACCCGGATGCACCCGATGTGCTGACACAGGGGAGTCTGCTCCAACAGCAGGCGGGACAATCGCGTGAAGCCGCCAACACCCTCAGAATCGCCGCAATTGCGCGCAACCTGCAAGACGGTCGCGGGCTGAACGGTGTGGGCCGGGCGCTGTGGGCACCCAGCAGCAGTAGCACCCCGGCCAGTGGCATGCTGGCTGTAGCCGATGAAGCACGGAAATCGGGCGACACCGACCTGGCCAAGATGCGCTACCGGCAGGCGTACGGCCTGGAACCGGCGCTGGCCCCCGCTTTCAACAACCTTGGCGTGCTATACGCGCAGACGGGCAACAGCGGCCTGGCCGGGTTCTACCTGCGAGCCAGCAGCGCGGTCAGCCCCGGCTACGTGTGGGGCGCGCAGAACCTGGCCTCCTATGCGTACAAGCAGGGCCTGGGCAACTTCGTCACGGGAGAGCAGGCGCAGGCAGGCGTTATCAAGACGGTGGGCGCGCCCGCAGCCGCCTGGGGCTACCCGGTGAGCGCCGACGAGCGCGGCTCCGTGCCAACTCCTTACTCCGCAACCAGTGACTTCCTGAGCAAGGTGCCGGTGCTCGCATTGCTGGCCCTGTTACTGGCGCACACCCTCGTGGGCCGAGACACGGTAGCCAACCGGGGCCTGATACCCACCAGGGGCGTACTGGGCAGGCTGGGGCAGATGCTTGACACCCGCTTCAAGGACGCCGTACCGGCGGTCACAGCCGCAAGGCCCGGACCGGGAGGCGCGCTGGTAGCCATAGCGATACCGGCCCTGCTTGGCACCCTCGCGCTGGCGTGGCACGTGGGACGCGGCTGGATAGACGTGGCGCTGGTGTTCTTGCCGGTGGCGTTGGTGTCGGCGGTGATCGCGCTTGCTGCCAACGAACTAGCGCAGTGGGTGGTGGCGCGCCGCAACGAGGGCGTAACCTTGCATCACACCTCGCTCGTGGGCATACTGCTCGGGCTGGTAAGTATACCTTTCGGCTTCATGTACGGCTGGGGAGCGACCACCCGCGTACAGCCCGCAAGCGCCGCTGCTGATGGCAAGACAGGCAAGGCCACGGCGGCGAGACGCAGCATCCATGATAGCGACCTCTCCTACGAAGCCCAGGTCGAAGCCGCAGCCGACGAAGGCACGCTCACAGAGGCACGCGGGGGCGGTAGCAGTCTGGGCCTCAGCCGGGCCGCGACGATCATGCTGGCAGGTCTAACCGCGAACCTGGCGCTTGGCCTGGTATTCGGCCTGGCCTACCTCCTGACCGGCTGGCCGTCGCTGAGGCTGGCGCTGCTGGCGAACATGCTGGTGCTGACCTTCACCGCCGTCTCCGAGCCGCCCGCCGATGGCTGGACGCTGTACCGCCGCAACCCGGCGCTGTGGCTGGCGCTGTTCGTGTTCGGGGCAGTGGTGTCGGTGCTGTTGGTGGCGGGGGTGGTTTAGGTAAAGTGGCTGTTAGCTTGCATGTACCCTCGCTCCGGCGGCTAACTGGTAAAGGCTTTGTGGTATACTTTTAACGGGCTAACAGCCATGCGCCCGTAGCTCAGTGAACTAGAGCATCTGACTTCGGATCAGAGGGTCGGGGGTTTGAATCCCTCCGGGCGCGCCATAATTCACGCATAGAAAGAGCCTTGCTTACACAGCAGCAAGGTTTTTTCGTATCTACACAACGTTACACCCTACCTTTAGACTGCCTGAGGCAGCGAGTCGCCCACCTAAGTAGACGTCCGCTATTGACCTCCGTCAACAATCAAACCCTATGGGTGCCCATACCTCTCGTTGTACCAAAAGAGGCCGAGCAGGCTCAGCAGTACGTCATGTGGAGGATCAGCGCCAGGGTGCCACTCCATGACAGCGCGCTCGAAGTATTGGACTGTATAGGTCTTGCCATCGAGCTTGCTCTGCTCCTGTATCTCGTCTGATAAGGGGTAGCCCTGCTGCTGTAGCCCTCCAAATTGGTTCCAGTACGTGAGGAAGGAACCTCCCACACGCTTGTCCGTCTGTGGAAAGTAGACCGAACCGGCAGAGTTGTTGGCCTTTTGTTGCGGAGGCTCACTCGGATAGCGGGCGTGGTACTCCTTCGCACCCAGCAGCGAGGGCAGCACGTTATAAGGAGGCTGGTTCTCAGGGTGATACTCGAACACGGCACGCTCAAAGTACTGTACTGTGTAGCTCTTGCCGTCTGTGAAACTCTGTTCGGTGAACTCCTCTGTCAGCGGGTAGCCAAACTGAGCCAGCCCCCGTGTTGCTGCCAGTAGGTGAGAAAGCGGCCTCGGACATTGTGACCCACCCCGGGGAAATAGTAGCCGTCGCTGTAGCGCTTATCTTCCGTGGGGGCGCGGGGAGGCTTCGGTGTTGCGGAAGGAGCAGGAATGCGGGTCCGATTGTCGTCCTCGTAGCCGTAGCTAAACAGCATAGCGGTTAGGCGGTTCTCTATGCCCCTCTCTGTAGGGACCTGGATGCTTTGCTCCCCGACAGCCAACGCGTGATCGACGTCTTTATTGCTGATGCTGCGCAGAATCATGTGTTCGATCTGCGCTATCTGCTCGTAGTAGAGCGAACCGTCCGGCCTCACCTGTATTATCTGCGAGTACGCTCTATTGCCTGCAAGCTCAAAAGGATACGCGGACAGGAAGCCGTACCCGTCGCTACCGAAACTGAAGTCGGATACCAGCATGGGCTGAGTCCCTGCGGGTCTATCTTTAAGAATCGTGTTGCCTGGCATGACTACCTGCCACTGGCCCCCAGTCAGGTGCAACAGGACCGACTCTGAGTCTCTGGTAGACAAGGTTGAGTAGCTACTCCCCAGAACCCATACATCATCAGGCTTGAGAGTCCGAACTTTGCTGAAGCTCAGGCAATTGAAGTAAAGTCCTGGACAAGGTTCCTGTCCGGGAGGCGCAGTGGGAGTTGGCGGAAGTTTCGGTAAGGTCACTCGCGTCCAATTCTGCCCATCGTACCTAGAGATGTACTCTCCGACCGCGTAGCCAACTGGATGCTCGGCTTCTCCTGCGAAGTCCATGCTTACGATTGACCGGCCGTTCAGGCTGGGCGTCGTGTCAGTTATCCAGGCCCCGTGAGTATAGTGGAGTAAGTAGCTTTCGCTGCAGGTGAACTTGCAACTATCAACTTCAATACCGCCCCCGGCCCAACCCTCCTGCCCACCTGGCAGCATTTCAATGGAATTAAGGAATACCTTCCTGAATTTTTCTGTCTCCGCCTGCCAACCTGTTGCATCCTTGCGAAGTATCTGGTCATAAGTTGTGCAACAGGAGCCCTCGAACTTTCCTGTAGCTATGATGCGAATGCTACCGTCGGAGGCTACATTCAGGTAATTGATGACTTGAGGGAGGTTGTATTGCTCGGATAAGCTCCACTTGCCATTCTGCCACTTGAGCTTGTAAAGACGCCCCTCACGTGCGCTGCTTTGCCCTACGTTCTCATAGCCGACAAGCCATGCTGTTGTGCTATCTATTAATTGGACCTCCGACAAGCGGACAGCAGGTGCAATGAAGTCGCTAAGACTCACCTGCTGCCAGGAACGTCGCAGAGATTGCGAATGTGACCAGGGTGCAGGTAAAACAATAAGAGCGATGAGCAAAACCAAGCCAACCACGACAGCCCCTATTAAGAAGGTTGCTGCGCGATTCCGTGTTAGTTGCACCTGCGATTGCATCCCTGGGCTCCTTTTCCTGGGCCTTAACAGCACTGGATAAGCATGGGAGTTATTCTAGTGGACAAACGAAGTAGGCGGCACAAGGTAGCAAATAGTAGAAGTCATCTCACAAATAGGAGCACCGGACATGAGCACCTAAGCTCCGCCTTTGTCATCCTGAACCTTTAACCCCCTCAGGGTTCAGGATGACAAAGGGGATTATGGTCTCGGTCGTCATGCACTTTGCAGTTAGTCACTGGAGAACAGGCACACGTAAAAGAGGCTTGTTGCGTTAGTGCAACAAGCCTCTTGTCTACCCTCACCTGATTGGTCCAACCAACGACACTCTGAGGGGGCTAAGGTGCTGGCTGCGAGGTCGGTTGCGCCGTGGCCGCGACCGTAGGCTGAGACGTAACCGCTACGTCAGCCTGGGGTGTTTGAGTAGACCCGGCAGCCGTTGGAGCAGTGGTCGGTGCTGCGGCTGTGGGCGTTGAGGTGGCTGCTGCCTGGGTGGGCGGCGCGGTTGTGGCCGTGGGCTGCGGCGGAACCTGGGTCGGAGTAGCAGTTGGGGGCTGCTGGGTCGGCGGCACGGGTGTAGCGGTGGGCTCCGGGTTCGTAGGAGTGGGCGGGTTGGTAGGTGCCGTGGTCGGTGCGGTAGTAGGCGGAGGAGCAGTGGCGGTTGGGGTAGCCGCAGGAGCAGGGTTCGTCGCAGTGGGCAGAGGTGTCCCTCCCTGGGTGGACGGTGTGTTGGTCGGCGCGGCGTTACCCTTAGTTGGGCTGGCTTGCGGTACCTGGGTGTAGGTGGCCTGGGCCGGCTGTGTAGCTTGCGAGCTTGGTACGGGCGTGGAGGAAGCAGAGGCAACGTGGGTATTGGTTGGTGCCGCTGTGCCTGACGTACCCGCGGTGCTCGTAGCGTCACCGCTGCCCGCAGTGCCGGTGGGCCCGCCAGCCACCGTGCTTGTGGGAGGAGGCGTTACGGTCCCGGTTGCCGAGGGCGTAGGTGTGCCGCCCGAGGTGGTCTCCTGGGAGGCGTCGTAGAGGTACTGGGACAGCTCTTTGAACTGTGCTATGACGGCAGTGATGCGGTCATTGGCTTCTTTCGGGGTCTTGGCAGTGTGGTTTATGTTGGATAGCTCGCGGTCCATCTCCTTGAACAGGTGGTCTACTTCCTTTGGCGTGTCCTTCAAGTCGTCCACCGGGATCACGTACTGGATTGCCCTGGCGACCGTGAGGCAGCGTGTACAGTTGATGTTCAGGGCGACCGCTGCGTTCTGGGGGGCCACCTGTGACGCACCGCGCTCGTAAAGATTGACCTGGAGGGCCGTAGCGAAGGTCTGGCAACCGACGCAGGTGCTTTTCGCCTCCGCGAAGTTCACCGGGCTGACGTTCGGCCCGTGTACCCGGTTCATTTGCAGGTTGCCTTTGACCACCAGCTTGCCGTCGCCGTTGTTCTGGGCACGGACGACGTTTCTCCTGCCCCCCTGGTTCCGGTTGGCTTCGGACTCGGCTTCACCGGCATCGGGGGTGGAGGTGGGCAAGGTGACTGTGCCTTCCGGCTGTGGGCTGCCGGTGCCCTCCGCACTTGGGCTGCCCTCCGGAGCGACCGTAGTTGAGGCGGCAGCGTCCGCTGTTCCCGAAGCACCGGGGCTTGCAGTCTCGTCCACTACGACAATCTGGCCTGATGGCACAGAGGTAGCCGTGGTACTGGCGGCATCTCCCGTGGTTGTACCGGCCTGCTCGCCCAGGATGAGGCTGCCACCGCCTATGATGAGCGCGCCCAGCAGCACCACAACCAGCGCCACCAGTGCGTACCTGTTCCATCTCAGTGCTATGGCTCTAAACGCTCTCATTGGTCTCATATCTTCGCCGTCCTTTATGTAATGCGCGCCCTTGTCGCAATCTAGCTGTCGTCTTGCCCGCGCCTATGGTCCCGTAGTAGGAGTAGCCACAGAACCACCCGGTGCCACGGGAGTGTCCGCGACCGGCGGCACGCTGGTAGCCGTCGCCGGGGTGTTGGTTACAGGCGTGGCGCCCTGCACGATAGCCGTGTTCGTCGCCGTAGCAATGGCCTGGGGCGGCTGGGTAGGGGCGGCGGCCACAGGTGTGTACGTCGGAGTAGGAGTAGAAGTAGATGTGGGCGCAGCTGTGAACGTGGGGATGGGTGTACTGGTCGGTACGACTACCGGAGTGTCGCGGGGTGGTGCCGGAGTCGGCTGCACGACCTGGGTGCTGGCGGGCACCGGCGTGCTGCTCGGCGGGGGCTGAGACACAGGCGGCGTAGCTGTAGGTGCCGTGTTGGCCGTAGGCTGGGTCGCCGCGGTAGGAGCGGGCGCTACGGGCGTGCTGCCGGAGCCGCTGCTCGTGGTCGGAGTGCTAGCGCCGGGAGGCACGGTGGTACCTGATGAAGCAGGCGGTTTCGTGGGTGTGGCTGTTGCCGGGCCGGTTGTCGTTTGCACCGTGGGGCCACCAGGCAAAGTGCCGTTGGTAGCCTGCGCCGCTGCCGTGACCGTGCCCGAAGTCCCACCCACCCCACCTGGCGTGACGGTGGCACCTGGCCGGGCCGTGCCGAGCGCGGTGGGAGAGCCCGCAACACTCGTAATCGAAGGCGCTACGGAGGCCACCGGCGAGCCTGATACTGAGGTTGCTGTACCACTGAGTATCGCGGTTGAGGTTACCGGTGTAGTGGTAGTGGTTATAGCCACCGTGGGAGTGCCGGTGCGTGGGGTGCCGATGACGGTGCGCGTGGCCGAGCCGAGGGGGCGCGGTGTCGCGGTGATAGTCAGTACGTTGCTTGCGGTCACCGTAGTGGTCGCCGTCACTGTTGCTGTCGTGGTTACAGTGCTCGATGACCCGAAGTCCAGCCCGAACATCGCCAGGCCACTCTTTCGCGTCACCGTCACCACCTGTCCAGTAACGATGTCACCTACCGCGAAACGCTCCTGCCTGTCTATGGGCCTGAACTGCATCAGGTCCTGCAAGGGACCTCGGTCCGGAGCGCCACCCTTGACGAACAGGGAGAGCAGCAGCGAAGGCGACCAGAGGAACAGCAGCAACAGCAACGCCGCCACGCTACCCAGGCTGGCTAGCACGCCGTTGAGAGGCGATTTCTTGCCCCAGTTCCACAGGCCCACTACGGCCTTCTTGCCCAGGTTGAACAGCGTGAACAGCAGGGCGCAAGTGGGCAGCGCCAGGAGCAGCATCTGCCCCGCTGCTGCCGCCACGCCCAGGTAGTCGCCCGTGCCCCACGAGTTGCCGATGTTGCCTACTTGCTTCCAGGCAGCGTCCACGAAGGTCGCCAGGATGCGAGGCACACCTACGATCATCATGAACAGCAGGAACGCCAGTAGCGGCACCGTGATGGCTACATACAGCCCGAACACCCACTTGGCCCAGGTCTTCAGCTCGGGGCACTCTTTCCCCTTGGGTAGCGGCAGCCACTTGAATGGAACGTGGCTGCGGCAATAGGGCGCTATCATGGAGAAGAAGTCGGGTATGCCGGTGATGTCCGCCAGCGTCCAGTAGCCATCGAGCCTGACGAACGGCAGCAGGTTGTGGAAAATCTCGAAATTGATGAATAAGACCACCATCAACAGGAAGGCCGAATCGGTGGCGACGTACAGCGCCATGAGCGCGAGCGAGAAGATCAGGCTGAAATAGATGCCACCCAGGTCGGTGCGCACCCTGGCCCAGCGGGGCAGCCTGTAGTTGTCGGTCACGTCGGTGTAGAAGGCAGGGTAAGCGATATAGATGCCCGCGCCCATCTCACCGACCGTGCCCCCGCCGTGCTGGAGCGCCGAGGCGTGCCCAAACTCGTGGAAGGCGGTAGCCACTACCACCAGGCCGAACACCGCGACCAGCAGCCCCGGCGTGTACAGCGCGTCGTGGATACCGCCGCCGATGCCGTGCACGAAGAACATCCAGCCCTCGGCGGCGAAGGTGAGCAGCAAAGTGAGTACGAGCACCGGCTTGATGTAGAAGACCTGGAGCAGGTGGCTTACGGGTGTGAAGACCCGCGGAGGGATGCGCAGCATCTTGGCGTTGACGGAAAGCGCACCCGCTACCGACCCACGTTTCTTGGCAGATTCCGGCAGCCCCGGCACGTCCACGATGCCCATTGGTATCAGCTTGCCAACGAGTACCTTGATGTTGTCGGCGGTAACCTTGCGGCCTAGCTTCTGCCCGACAGCCTCGGCCATCTGCTCGTGGGTCTGGTCGCCGGTGCACTGCTCGGCCACGTGGTACAGCAGCTTGGGCAACTGGATGTAGCCGCCGTCGCGCTCGATCAGCCACGGAGGGTCCACGAAGGCGCTCTCCTGCATCTCCCCCTTCAGCGTGATGTCGTCGGCTAGCTTGGGCTTCTCA
The DNA here is from genome assembly GCA_034667185.1 of Chloroflexia bacterium. GTDB lineage: Bacteria > Chloroflexota > Chloroflexia > QHBQ01 > JADMIH01 > JADMIH01. The sequence continues at coordinate 10,955 of JAXDKH010000407.1, forward strand.
GGCACCTCAACCTGTACCTGCTCTACCTGTTGCCCTTGTGCCACAGCCTGGGCGTTACCATTCTGGCCCGCGGGGGCTGCACTTTGAACGTCAGTACCCACGCTAGCGCCCTGCCCGTTTCCGGTGGCGTGTGCCTGGGTTGGCGCGTCAGGGGAGGCGCTTTTCACAGCGCCGGGCACCACTGCTGAAGCCTGCTGCGAACCGGAACCAGGCTGCGCAGACATATCATCACCCTGGCGCACGCGGCCTGGGTAAGCAGAGGTATTGGCCTGGGAATCGTCCGCGGGTGTGGGTTGCCCACCAGCGGGCGGGGTGCTGTTCAGCATGGTCTACGACTTCCTCCGGCTAAGAGCGCCTTTCAAAACCAAAGGTTTGTAGGGGCAGGCACGGGGACCTGCCCCAGGTGGAGATTAGGAACATGGTACGCCTGCCATCCAGGGCAGGCCCTCGTGCCTGCCCCTACAAACCCCTACAAGTAACGCCCTGAAGTATTGAAATGCGCTCAGCCTTCAACAGCAAGAAATAAAACGGGGCTGGGAACTGCCGCTATGCAACGTCCCAGCCCCCACGGTCAATCAATGGTCACGTGGAACCGAAGGCGTTATCAACCCCCGGTGCCGCCACCTCCCAGGTCTGTCCAATTGCCACCGCCCGTGCTCTGGTCGATGAGGGCCTGCTGGTCAGCGTTGGCATAGGCCACCGAGCCGTCGGAGAGCACGTTGGCAGCCACTGCCGCGTTTACCGGCAACGCTAGGTTGGCGTTGATAAGGGACATCGCCTCGCGGTCCGGAAGGGCGTTTGCGTCCTGCGACTGCAACTCTTCGTCGGAAAGTCCCTGGTCCTGGGTGTTCTTATTGTCAGCCATATGGAGTCTCCTTTTCATCACGTAGATGAGTATGAAGTCCGCTACGTTCTACGGGCGCACTTGAGGCCCGGTCGGTAATGTACTCCTAGCCGGTGCTCTGGTCGATGTGAGCGGTCTGCTCGGCGTTGGCATACGCCACCGAATTGTCCGATAGCACGTTCAGGGCGACGGCGGCGTTCACCGGCGCCGCAAGGTTGGCGTTGATAAGGGACATCGCCTCGCGGTCGGGAAGCTCGTTGACATCCTGAGATTCTAGTTCTTCCGCGCTGAGGCCGTCGTTCTGAGGGTTCTTCTGGTCAGCCATTTAAGCCTCCTTATTTACCGGCGTTTGCATGAGATGTGCGTCAACTACTAGAAGTTATGACAAGTCTTGACGCTTCACGCTTTTAGCCGGTGCTCTGGTCGATGTGAGCGGTCTGCTCGGCGTTGGCATACGCCACCGAGTTATCCGATAGCACGTTCAGACCGGCGGCCAGGTTCACAGGCGCGGCTACATTCGCGTTAATGAGGGACATAGCCTCGCGGTCCGGAAGCTGGTTGACTTCCTGGCCCTGCAACTCGTCATCGCTGAGACCCTGGTCCTGGGTATTCTTGTCCTGATCGGCCATTCCATGCCTCCTTCAATTTTCAAGTATTGCTGCTCAAACTGCTGAAGGGGAAATGCAAGCCCGAACGGCTCTACTACGTGCTCTGGTCGATATTTGCATCCTGCACGGCGTTGGCATAAGCCACAGACCCATCGGACAGGACATTGGCGGCCACTGCGGCGTTCACGGGAGCGGCCACGTTAAGGTCGAGAAGGGACATAGCCTCGCGGTCGGGGAGTTCATTCACGTCCTGCGCCTGCAATTCGGCATCTGACAGTCCCTGGTCCTGAGTTCTATCTTGATCGGCCATTTCAACCTCCTTG
>JAXDKH010000408.1:0-11815 GCA_034667185.1 Chloroflexia bacterium
CCACCTATAACTGGCCTGAGGCTATACACCCCCACTCTAAAGGCGGCAGCGCGGGCGACGGGCACCACGGCTGGGCCTCGGCGGAGTGGCTCATGCTCGTGCAGGCGATGTTATTCCGCGCCTCCGACGATGGGGTGCTGGTGATAACGCCCTGCCTACCGTTAGAATGGGTGCAAGAGCCAGGCAGGATCGAGGTGGAACGCGCGCCCACGGTGCTGGGCACCCTGTCGTATGCTATTGAGTGGGACGAGGGCGGGCGGCACATTCGCCTCGAAATATTGCCCGACTGGCACACGCCCCCTCGCTTCACGTACTGGTTCCTTCCGGGCTATCCTGGCTATGCGGCCTATCCCGGCAAAGGCGGGCGCGTTCTCATAGACGGCAGACAAGAGCGCCTGACCAGCCATCACGTTTCGGTAATAGGCCCGGTAAGCACAATGGAAGTAACACGCGAAGAGTAACACACCTACCGCATCACGTTTCACGTTTCAGAACCCATGCCCATCTCTCTAATCATGACCGTGCGCAACGAAGCGTCCAGCATAACCCGCTTGCTGGATAGCATCCTTGCGCAGACCCTCCAACCCGACGAGATCGTGATCGCGGACGGTGGCTCCACGGACGGCACGCAGGAGGCCGTCACGGCGTACATGGGCCGGCTGCCCATACGCCTGCTGGCCGTGCCTGGTGCCAACATCTCGGAGGGGCGAAACGCAGCGATACGCAACGCCAGCCACGACATCATCGCGGCCACCGATGCCGGGGTGCGTCTCAAGCCGGGCTGGTTAGAGGCGTTGGTGGGGCCGCTACTCGACGAAGGCGCGAGGGTGGACGTGATGTCAGGCTTCTTCCTGCCCGACCCACATACTCCCTTCGAGACGGCGCTGGGCGCGACTGTGCTCCCCGCCGTGGAGGATATCGACCCTGATAAGTTCTTGCCGTCAAGCCGTTCGGTGGCCTTCCGCAAGGCGGCCTGGGAGGCGGCGGGCGGCTACCCCGAATGGCTCGATTATTCGGAAGACCTGGTGTTCGACATGCGGCTTAAGGAGATAGGCTGCCGGTTCGTCTTCGCGCCGGACGCCAGAGTCCATTTTCGCCCGCGTTCCAGCCTGCGGTCCTTCTTTCTGCAATACTACCGCTACGCACGCGGCGATGGCAAAGCCGACCTGTGGCGCAAGCGACATGCGATTCGCTACGCTTCCTATACGTTTGGCCCGCTTGTAGCGTTAGGGGCGTGGCGGGAGCGAAACAGTCTATTGGGCAAGCTCATGTTCGTCGTTATGGGTGTAGCGGCGGCTGCGTACTGTCGAAGGCCCTACATGCGTCTGCTGCCGACGTTGGCGCGGTTGCCTCTGGCGTCCCGGCTATATGCCCTGGCGCTGGTGCCTCTCATACGGCTTGCGGGTGACGTGGCGAAGATGCTGGGTTATCCGGTAGGTGTGTGGTGGCGCATGCAACATCGAAAGGGGAAGCATCAGGCAGGCGGTTAACAAAGAAGGGGTGGTCACCAGACCACCCCTTCCCAATTTCGCCAGGAACGTTCCCCCTTTATTAATTGTGCACCCATACGGTCGTGCCGATGTTGTCCCACTTGTAGAACCACTCGGACATCGGGGTGCTCAGGTTCACGCAGCCGTGGCTATGCGGGTGGCCGAAGTCGTCGTGCCAGTAGGTGCCGTGCAGGCCCTCGCCGGAGTTGTGGAAGTACTGTGGGAACGGCACGTCCTTCAGGAAGTAATAGTCGCCTGCTGCCAGGCTGCCGCCCTTCATGTCCTGCTTGGGCAGGCGGTAATATATCTTCCACACGCCGATTTCGGTGGGGTTCTTGGCCGTGCCGGTCGAGGCCAGTGTCACTTTGACGGGAGTGCCGTCTTCGTAAGCAGTCACTACCTGTTGGGTGACGTTGATGTTCACCCACTTGCCCTTGAACTTGGCACCCTCATACAGTACGGGCGCGACCTTGGTAATCAGGCTGGAGTGCACCCACATCGGCTCCTCGGGCGGGTCAGACACGCGGTACCACACGCCACCCTTGTTGTCGGTGGCCGACTGGTACAGCAACACGCGCCTGCCTACCCACCAGCCTTTAATGACCCTGCTCTGTAGGTTGGGTGCGCTACGCACGTTACCTGATGTGGACATCTGGGCTAGCCACAGGTTGTTGTAATTGCTGTCGGTGGTGGGTGCCAGCACTTCGGGAGTACTGGTGGGTCCCGCCTGAGTAGGCACTGCCTGGGTGGGCTGGGTGGCCGTGGTAGTTGTAGCGGTGGGTTGGGCAGGTGGCGCGGGCGTATTGGTCGCCTGCGGCGGGACGGGGGTATCGGCGGGCTTGGGGGTCTCAAGCGGGATAGGGGTCCAGCTTTCGTTCACCTCAACAAGCTGGCTGTCCTGTACGTAGCCGCGGTTGGCGTTCACCTCAAGCCAGTACCAGCCTTCGTTGAAGGGGCCGCCCAGGACCATGCCCTTGGTGTTCACCGGGAGCGGTGTCAGCACGGCGCTGCCCGCGGACGGCTGGTCGAGCAAGCTGGTGTTAGCGTTGGTGGCGACTATGGTGCCGATGGCGAACCGTCGGGCCTCCTGCGCCCGTACGCTGCCCGTACCGAACGCACCCAGCGCACTCGACATAACGAGCGCAAGCATAACGATAGTGGCTACTACATAAGCAGCGCCACGCTTGCCCCCCTTGGCTGTGTTTCTATATTCCATGCGAGACATTTCTTTCCTTCCTTGGTCTGCGAAGACAGCAACATCTAATGACTGACTTTGTTCGCCCTCTATCAGTTTACCTGGCTCCGGTGCGTGTGCCGGCGTTTGTGTCTGCCCTGCCTGCTTCTATATTCGCGAGCGAACCGGAGCCCTGCACCAATAATAACGTGTGATCGTGCTTGTAGTTACTACATCCTCACCACACATGATAACAAATGCCGTGCGTGTATGGCATGATACATTGGGGCTAGTAAGCCTAATCCGAAGGGCCTATTTGCCGCTCCGTCCGCGCCCATGCTATACTCGCCCTGGTATCGTGCATGGAATAGCCGCGCCCCGGCATACTCGCTGTCACGGTTGGTTCATATGTGTACGTAGTTAGTATACATGGTTGCCACATATTTAACCCAGTTTTTCCGCGATCTGCTTCCCCATCCTGGCGTTACGAGTTACATGCAGATCATCCTAGAATCGGAGTCTTTATGAAGAAGTTACAGTATGCATGCGCCGTCCTCCTCTTCATGTTGGTGCTGCCGTGGATTGGTACCCGCGTGGTGCAGGCACAAGGGGGCTCGCGTACTTACCCCGAAACCGGCAAGACGTTAAGGGGTACGTTCTTGCAGTACTGGGACGCGCACGGAGGCCTGCCGCAGCAGGGCTTCCCCATCTCCGAGGAGATGCAGGAGGTGTCAGACACGAACGGCAAGGTGTATACGGTGCAGTACTTCGAGCGAGCCGTGTTCGAGTTGCACCCTGAGAACGCGCCTCCCAACAACGTGCTGCTGTCGCTGCTGGGCAACTTCCTCTACAAGCAGAAGTACCCCGCGGGCGCTCCCAGGCAGGCGGCCAACACCTCCTCAGGCTCCGTGCTGTTCAAGGAGACCGGCAAGCGGCTGGGCGGGCGGTTCCTTGAATACTGGCAGAAGAACGGCGGCCTCGCGCAGCAAGGTTATCCTATCTCCGATGAGTTCACGGAGAAAAGCGACCTGGACGGCAAGGAGTACCGCGTACAGTACTTCGAGCGAGCGGTATTCGAGATGCACCCTGAGAAGCAGCGCCCCTACGACGTGTTGCTCTCCCAGTTGGGCACGTTCCGCTGGCGGGCCAAGTACCAAACCCTTGCGGGCTGCAACTCACCCATCACGCCGGGCCTGTGGACGGGACAACTCACCTGGGGCTTTACTATGAGTGGCTCGTCTGTGTCGGGAAACGGCCAGGTGTCCGGCCCTGTGCGCATGACCGTGGCTTGCGACGGCACCTTCTCTGGGCAGGTACAGATCACGACCTACAACGCCAACATCGGGAGCGGAAGCTTCTCAATCCTCACGTGCTCCCAGTCGCAAGTCACGATAGCCGACATAGCCGGGCGCGTGGAGCGCGTGGGCGCCGACAAGCGGCTGAACATACTTGGTGGGGTGTTCAAGCAGGGCGTGTACACCTGTGTCAACCCCATCGCACCCGCACGCCCAACCAACCTGACAGGCAACACGGTCCCTCCTACCACGGTGGAGATCGAGCAGGAGAGCCGCAATAAGATCAGCGGCAAGCAGTGGGTGCCCGACCCCTCCTACGTCAGCATGATCGAGCAGTTCCGCAGCGCCTACCGGGACGTGACTATCGTCTACAACGGCCAATGGGAGCTGAACCGGCAGGAGAAGTAGGGGCTGAAACGTGAAACGTGAAACGTGAAACGAGATGAGGTTGGGGGTATTTGGTGCGTGAATTCGACTCAGCAGGTATGACGGAACCCCGTTCCTCTCTGTCATCCTGAGCGTAGCGAAGGATCAGCCGTCCATTCTTGATAGTTGCTGTTGGCGTACCAAGCTCCTTCCTTGTCATTTCGAACACAGTGAGAAATCTCGTCCCTCTGCACCCAAAGCAGCACCTTTCGATGTGCATGTTACAGCTCATAGCCTACAACGTACTGTCAGAACGCAGGAACATCCCGGTAGAGGACGAGATTTCTCACTGCGTTCGAAATGACATGGGGAGAGTTTGGGTGCTTCTGGAGGGACAGCCAAGAACGGGCTACTGATCCTTCGCTGCGCTCAGGATGACAGGGGCGGCATGGTACCCGGCGAAGAAGCACCTTGCATTCACGTACCACATAACACAAGCCGCATCACGTTTCACGTTTCACGTTTCAGCTAAGGTTTCTCGCTCCACCGCTCCACGACCATCAAGTCGCCCAGGATGACCGTGCCGTCGGGGTCTGCGCCTGCATCGCCTGTGCAGGTGGGGGTGAGAGGGGCGATATGGCCGCTAGGGTCGAGGCTGTAGAAGCCGGTTTGTAGGCGATAGCGGCCGTATGGCAGGTCGGCGGTGATGGGCACCCAAAGGTCGTCGCGCACCGTTTCGCCTTCCTGCCAGCCACCAGCAGGCCACGGCTTACCTGCCAGCTCCCCAGGCTGCCAATCTGCCTGCCACCTCGATGCGCCGCTGCCATCAATCAAACGGGCAAACACCTTCAGACCGGGGTCACGTTTCCCTACGCCGTCCGGCTCTCGCCAGTAGAGGCTGAGGGGCAGGTTGTCGCCCCGGTTGGCAATCCCGATGCCGAAGGTGAAGCCCGTCATCGTGGGCCTGCCCTCCAGCGTGCAGCCCGTCACGGTCCTGGGCTCGTGGGGAGGTGTGGCCGGTATGTAGGTGAAATAGACGTCACGGAACTGGCGGGTGTAGTTCTCCTGCACCGTGGCGAGGCCCGCGTCCGACCAGCGAGGGTTGTATAGCTCACCCGTCAGGTCGTACTGCAGGATGATAAGTGGGTACTTGCGGCGGCGCAGGTCTTCCAGCAGCACCGACTCGTCCCACTGCCCCGCCCGTGAGAGTGCCGACATGGCAACCGGGTCGTCGTACAGCACCTCTTTTCCGTTCTTCAGCAGCAGCCATTGGTCTTCAGACAGAATGTATCCCGAGGTATTTCGCACCACCGTTTCCAGTTGCTGCATTCGTGCGGCACGCTCCGGCAAGGGCTGCGCAAGCGGAGTGTACCACTCGTAGAAGGGCTTGTTGTAGGTGAGCGCGGCCTGTGCCAGCACCACTAACATGACGCCACCCAGCAGCCCCGCCCCCAGCCATGTGAGTCGTCTGTGCCGCCCCGTCTCCGATAGCCAGTCCGCCCCCCATCCGGCCATGATGCCCACCGCGAGGCAAAGGGGTGCCAGCAGGTTGAGCAGGTGGTTGTAGTTGCCGGTAGGGTGTAGTAGCGCTAGCATTGTCACGGGGATGGAGACAAGGAGGAAGCACGCGCTCAACGGCGGTACGGTTCGTTTTCTTATAGCCCATGTGATGGTGCCCGCCAGGAACACTGCGCCGCAAATCACCAGAGGCGTGAAGTTCACCCATAGCGACTCTATTCGCTGCCACATGCGCCCGGTGGACTGCCCGAAGGCGTTGAACGCGAGCAGGTGCTCTAGCATGCCACCCTTCGACAGCGCCAGGAAGCTTAGGAACGGCACTACGATAGACGCCGCAGCCCACAACCCCCAGCGGATAGCCACTCTCCAATTGACCAGCAGCAGGAACAACCCGGCAGCCGCGAACTGCGCCACCGAGGACTGCTTCATCCAGAAGGCGAGGGACATGGGCAGGATTGAGCCGTATAGGAGGATTTGGGATTTGGGATTTGGGATTTGGGATTTGTTGAGATTGTACCAGCGGGATAACATGGCACAACCGAGGAGGGCGAGACCGGTGGAGGGTACGTCCTGCTTGTAGAAGGTGCTCCAGATGAGGACGATGTCGAGGGAGAGCCAGAGGAGGGCCGCTAGCAGGCCGGCTATGTGTCGCCTGGTTTCGCTGTAGACCCACAGCCAGAGGGCACCTGCGGCAGTGAGCGAGCCGAGTAGGGCAATCAAGCGCCCACTCCACAGGTTGAGGCCCCACAGCTTAATGCCCGCGCCGTTCAAGATATAGAAGAGGGGAGGGTAGAGCGCCGAGACGAAGTGGTCGGGCGCGTTGGACCTGTAGATATTGACCCCCCGCGACAGCAGCCACGAGGCATTAAGGTTCACCCCTTCGTCGTAATCAATCTGCCACGGGAACCACAGCACCTCCCAGGAATGCCTCGCAAACTCCACCACCGCCGGCACCAGGAAGAGGGCTACCACCAACAACAGCGTTGCGGGTATCGAATTCTTAATTCTTAATTTTGAATTCTTAATTGAGTTAATCATAGAGTAACCGGATAGTTGGTCTCATGCGCAATTAAGAATTCAAAATTGAGAATTAAGAATTCGCCTCAGCGTAGCCAGCCGCGTTCCTGGAGGAGTTGGGTGCCGAGCAGGCCCAGGAGCACTTCGTTGGCGGTGCCTGCGTGTTCGGGGTGCAATTCGAAGCGGGCGCGCTCGAAGTATTGGACTTTGTAGGTCTTGCCGTCGGTGGGGCTTATCTCCAATAGCTCCTCGCTCGTAGGGTAGCCGTTCACGAACAGGCCGCCGTGCTCCTGCCAGTACTTGAGGAAGGGGCCGCCCAGGTTATGGCTGGTCTCGTCAAAGTAGAGCAGCACGGGTGGGAAGATGGCCGGACCTATTAGGGCTTCCGCTGGTGGGTCTTGCGCGTGGAAGTGGCGGCCGAGCGCGCCTAGCAGCACTTCGTATGGAGTGCCTTTGTGCTCAGGGTGGTACTCGAATCGGGCGCGCTCGAAGTACTGCACCAGGTAGTCTTGCTGCTTGCCGTCGTCCAGTGTGATCGTCTCGGTGAAAGCCTCGGTTAGTGGGTAGCCAAATTGTGGCAGGCCGCCGTACTGCTCCCAGTAACCACGCAACGGCTGCGACAGCGTGTGCCCGGTAGGCTCGAAGTAGAGCACACTGGGATCGGCGGGCTTCGGCACGCGGTTGATGGCTTGCGGCGGCTGGCTCGTGGCTACGGTGGTGGGCGTGGTGCGCGGCGCGTTGGTCGTGCCCGTCGGTACCGGCTCAGGTGTCTTGGGGCCTCCTATAGCGGTGGCCGTGGGGCGCGTGGCGACAGGGGTCACCAGTTCCTGTGGCACCTCAAAGGCGTACAGGTTGCCGGTGACGGTCGCCACGTAGATCACGCCGTGCGAGATAACGGGCGCACCGTAAGCCGCACCGTCCAGCACCATTTTGAGGAGGTTCCTCCCTTGCGCCGTGTCAATCAGGTGCATCTCGTTGTCGCCCATCGCCACGATCACGCCGTTGGCCCCGGCGGGAGAGGCCATCACCGCGCCGCCGGTGGGGTAGGTCCAGAGTAGCTGGCCCGTGGTCGCCTCCAGCGCCTGCACCGAGCCATTGTAGGGTTGCCCTTGGAGAGTGGTCATGCCTCCGGCCAGGTAAAGCACGCCGTCGTGGTACACCGCCGAGGCTATGGTGCCCTCGCCGCATTGCGGGCATTCCCCCGCGCCCGCCACGCTATGCTGCCACACGGGGCCTTGCGCCAGGTTGTTGGTGTCGAACACATAGAAGTTGCCGTTCTTGTTGCCCGCTACGACCATCTGCCTGCCATCCGCGAGCGTGAAGAGAGTAGGCGTGGTGCCCCAATCGGCGTCCGCTACTTCATCTTCGCGGGGCACGCGCCACGAGTCGGTGACCTCGTATGTATTGAGGTCCACCGCGACAATCGAGTCGACGTAGCCCTTGGTTCTCGGTGGCGAACCGGTCGTGAGAAACATCCGGTTGTGGGCCTCGTCAAAGGTGGGTGATGTCCAGATGCCGCCTCCCAGCGTGTCTTCCGGCACCATGTAAGCGCGCTTCTCGTCGCTGCCGTCCGCCGCGTTCGCGCTGAACATGAAGCCGCGCACGAAGGGGTGGTCGCAGAAGGAAGCTATGCCGCTGTAGACCCTGCCGTTGGCCACCAGGGGCGAGGCCCAGTTGTAGTTGGCGTCCTCAGGTGACGACTCGCCCGTGAAGAGCCGCCACACCGGCTGCCCGGTATCGGCGCGGAGGGCATAGAAGTGGTCGGCCCCTCCGCCCACATACACTACGCCGTTGTACACCGCCGCCCCGGAGGAAATGCCTGCCGTCTGGGGCTTACAGGCTACCAGATCAGAGGCCGAGGTGCCCAGGGGTACCTGCCAGCGGGTGCTGCCGTCGTTGAGGTTCACGGCGTACATATTGCCGTCCCACGCGCCAACGTAAGCAGTGTCGCCTACCACGGCAGGGGAGGCCACAATTGCGCCATCGGTGACGTGAGCCTTCCACTTGAGGTGCACGTTGGGGGCGGTGCTGGGAGAGAGGGCGAATTCGTAGGGGTTGTAGTTCGTGCGCTGGTTGTCGTAGAGGAACATCGGCCAATCGCCGGGTGCGGGCATCCCCGCCGAGGCTCCGGGCTGCGGCTGTGCGTACAAGGAGGCTGGCCTCGAGGACGTAGACATGGCCAGCAGGCACAGTAAAGCGATGGCGACGATGGTGGGTATACGAGCACGAAGGTACAGAGGCATGCAGAAAGTGTCTCCCATGTGTGGCGCTCCGTGCCAGGGCGTGCAGGAGGCAGGTAGTGGTAGAGGGCGGGACTGGTTGCTGCAATTATAGACTAAGACGGATGTCGCGCGCATGGGTTGCAGCCGTGCCACTCGTGCACCTGCTCTGCCTTCCAGTGTCCTACTAGCCGTTTGTACAGGTGCGCCACTGCCTGAACAGGCGATACTTCAGAGACCCCTCGCCTCGTATAGTGATGACAAGCACAAGAACTTATACCGGCATAGACATGCAAACAAGGCTTATCACGGAGGAATACCCAATGGACAATTCGAACGGCAACGCGGGCATACTCAGCTCGCTTTCTAACCAGCTTGCGGACGCGGTGGAGCGCATCGGCCCGGCGCTGGTGACTGTTTATGGGCGGCAGCGATTGCCGTCCAGCGGCGTGGTTTACAAGCAGGGCCTGGTGCTCACCGCGGAGCACGCGATAGAGCGCGAAGAGGACCTGTCAATCGCCACCCACGACGGCCAGAAGTTCCCGGCGCAGTTCGTGGGCCGCGACCCGTCGAGCGACCTGGCGGTGCTGCGCGTAGAGGGCCTGAACGTTGAGCCTGCCCAGAGCGGCGGCGAGGCCCGCGTAGGCCAGTTGGTGCTCGCGGTGGCGCGCCCCAACGAGGAAGGCCCGATGGCGAGCCAGGGCATCGTTAGCGCGGTGGGCGGCCCCGTGCGCACCGGGCGCGGCGGTATGCTGGAGAAGTACATCCGCACCGATGCGACTCCTTACCCCGGCTTCTCCGGCGGCCCCTTGATTGACACCACGGGTGCGGTGCTGGGCATCGTGACGACAGGACTGGCGGGCGGCGTGGCCCTGGCCGTGCCTGCTTCCATTGCCTGGCGCGTGGCCGACACGCTGACCACCCACGGGCGCATCAAGCGGGGCTACCTGGGCATCAGCAGCCAGCCCGTGTACCTGCCGGAGGCCCAGCGCGGTGGACGCGAGCAGGAGACCGGCCTCATGCTGGTCCGCGTGGACAAGGACACCCCCGCCGAGCGGGGCGGCCTCCTCCTGGGCGACATCCTGGTGTCACTCGACGGCCAGCCCGTCAACGACGTAGACGACCTCCAGGCCCTCCTCAGCGGCGACCGCGTCGGCAACCCCGTCCCAGTAGAAGTAATAAGAGGCGGCCAGGCCCAGACCCTGACGGTCACAATAGGACAGAGAGACTGAACCGATTTGGGATTTGGGATTTGGGATTGCGGATTTGTGAGGAAGCCAATCAAATCCGCAATCCCAAATCCCAAATCCCAAATTCCAAAGGGGTATGATATGCTAGATACTATGATAGAAGAGCGCGTGATTGAGGTGCCGGCGGGGCTTATCTCGGACGAGGTGTCGCACGAGATCGTGCAGATGCTGGAGCGAGTGGGGCCTAGCGTGGTGCAGGTGAAGCGCGAGGGGCGCGGCGGTGGCGCGGGGTTCGTGTGGCGCTCCGATGGGGCTGTTGTCACTAACTACCATGTGATCGCCGGTGCCGGTTCTGTGAGCGTGCAGCTCCAGGACGGCCGCTCCTTCCCCGCGAAGGTGCTCAACCAGAACCCGGCGCTCGACCTGGCTTTGCTGAAGATAGATGCAGGCGAACTGCCCGCCGCGCTCGTGGACGATTCTTCCAAGCTACGCGTGGGCGAGTTGGTCTTTGCGGTGGGGCACCCGTGGGGGCAGAAGAACGTGGTGACGGCGGGCATCGTGAGTGGCGTGGGCCAGGTGCCCGTGCCGGGTAGCGGCCGAACGGCCCAGTACGTGCGCTCCGACGTGCGCGTGGCCCCCGGCAACTCGGGAGGGCCTATGCTCAACGCAGGTGGTGCCGTCGTGGGCATCACGGCTATGATCTTCGGTGGCGATATGGCGGTGGGCATCCCCAGCCACGTAGCCGCCGAGTGGGTGGCCGGTCTGCCTAGCCGCCGCGTGATGCTGGGTGTGGCTGTGCAGCCTGTAGAGTTCGAGTTGATGCTCCCGGTTAGCAAGCGCGAGCGCCGGACGGCGGGCCTGCTCCTAGTCGGGGTGGACGACGATACGCCCGCCAGCCGCGCAGGGCTGAAGGTGGGTGACGTGATACTCGCCGCCGGTGGGAGACCTGTCGTGGACGGCGACACTTTGCACGACGTGCTCTCCAACAACACCCTCAACAGCAGCCTGCAACTGCACGTCTTCCGTGGAGGCTCCATCAACGAGGTGGCAGTGGACATGGGCTCCCCGCAGGTGGAGACCGCCTCTTGAGCCAGGTGGCAGTAGCAATCGCAGCCCCGACGCCTATGTTGCGTGCGGGGCTGCGTGCTTTGCTGTCAGGTGACGAGATACAGGTGGTGGGGGACGCGCCTTCCCTCACGGAACTGAGCATGGAACTGCCTGAGGCCGACGTGTTAGTGACCACGGCAGGTATCCTCATGGAGGACAGCGCCTATATGGCTCTGAGCAGGTCGGCTCCGTCCTTGCCGGGCGTGCTGGCGCTGTCGGATGACGCTCGCCCGGCAACGTTGCTGCGACAGCTTGCTTTGCGGGGCTGGGGCATCATCTCGCCCGACGCCCCGGCAGCCGAGATGCAGGCGGCGGTGCTTTCGGTGGCGCAGGGGCTGGTGGTGCTATCGCTGCCTCTGGCGAGCACGCTGGTCGGCCCGCGCAACGTGATGCAGACGCTACAGAGTGGCACTCTACCGGAGCCACTCACCGCCCGCGA
>JAXDKH010000409.1:0-12092 GCA_034667185.1 Chloroflexia bacterium
CGACCAACCAGACCAAGGCCCATTTCTGTGGCCGGTGCGGGGCTTCCCTTGCCGGGAGGCCTCCCGGCAGATTGCAGGTGCTCGGCCCCAACGGTGTGCTCTGGGAGCGTCGCATCCTGGAGAACCCGTTCAACATAGGTCGCCGCAGCCTGTCGCGCCAGATTTTCCCGCACCTCGACCTGACCTACAACGACCCCGCGGCCTACGTATCCCGCCAGCACGCCCGCATCATCTCGGACGCCGGGGGCTACTTCGTGGAGGACCTGGGCAGCGCCAACGGCACCTTCCTCAACGACCGCCGCCTCCCAGCCGGTGTCCCGACCCGCCTGCGCAACGGCGACAAAGTACGTATAGGCAAGGTGCTGCTCAACTTCATTCTGGGGAATTGATTTGGAAATTGGAGTTTCGGATTGCGAATTTAGTAGGTAACCAGGCAAATTCGCAATCCCAAATCCGCAATCCCAAATCCAAAATGGTATAATATCCTCCGGGCTTGCGAGGCTTGCCTAATAAAGCGACTGGGGGAAATATCTCTTTTGGAGCATTTTATAAACGGCGCGGGACGCGAGTTGGGGCATGGTAAGCAGCGCCATGCGAATATGGCAGGTTCCGCGGTCCTGTGCCTGGTACTTTGTTTGACGGTTCTGGCTGCGGCTCTGGTGGTTTTCGGGGGTAACGCGTCGGCTACAGGGAGGCCGGGGCAGCTAACGGACATGCAGGGCATTCCTGCTGCCCAGGGCACGGCTCCTGGTTCGGTTAATACGGGCGTCGCTCAGCCGGTTGAGACCGGGGGTGTCGCAGCACCGGTGGTATCCGCTGGACCGTCGGATGGCAGCCAGGGCAACCAGGTTGCGACCGCCGGTACCCAGCAAAATGGTGGGTTCCCGCTGTGGGTGTTGATACCCATATTGTTGGTACTGATAGCGGTGGCGGTCCTCGTGCTGGTACGGAGGCGTACGGCGGTGGAAGTAGTCGCAGCGGGCGCGCCACCCAGCCAGAGGGCTTACACAGGCGCCACACGCACCACTACGATAACTACTTCAACTACGGCGCCCGTGGCTGCCGCTGAAGTGGCAGGGGCAACAGGCGAGGTAGTGTGTCCTAACTGCGGAGCGACCAACGAGGCGAACGAGAACTTCTGCCACGATTGCGGGCAGGACCTCCGCCCCGCGAAGGCTCAGATGTTCGCCCCGGCAGTGGACGTGGTGGACGAGTACACCCCGTACCTGGAGACCTTGAACCGCGTGGACGAGCAACTTGAGTACGTGCTGTCGAGGGCGAAGGTCACGATAGGCAGTGCTCCCGGCAACGATATTGTGGTAGACGCAGGTTTCAACGGCTCGCCTACCGTGAGTGGCGTGCATGCGGAACTGAGGCGTGAAGCTGATGGGTTCGTAATCGCAGACCGGGGGTCCGAGGCGGGCGTG
This sequence comes from Chloroflexia bacterium, assembly GCA_034667185.1. Lineage (GTDB taxonomy): Bacteria > Chloroflexota > Chloroflexia > QHBQ01 > JADMIH01 > JADMIH01. The sequence continues at coordinate 1,428 of JAXDKH010000409.1, forward strand.
TACGTGAACGGCGAGAAAGTTGCCGAAGCCGCGTTGAACGACAACGACCAGGTACGCGTGGGTGATGTGCAATTTATGTATCGCGCCCCGGCGCGTCCGTAGAGTCTGAATCAATCAGGGGTCGATGGAGAGGATATGAATAGACTTCGCCGCGCCGGGCAGAACAACACTAACGCCGAAGCTACGGAAGCCGAGTCGCAGGCTGAAGCGGATACCCAGCAGTCGAGCGCCATACCCGACAACGGCAGCCTGGATGACGTCGTGACGGATGCCGGGGACGCCAGCTTTTACCGCGAGTCGCCCTCGGCGTACGCACCCGACGCGGCGGAGCCTACCGCGGGCGCTGCCCCGGTGCTCGACACCGAGTCGATGGGCTTGAATTCGCACCTGGACCTGGCCGAGGAAGCCCCGCCTGACCCTACTTCCCTTGACGCAACCGGCGGGGACGAGGCTACATCCGGCGATGCAGCGGGTACGCACTCCGAAGAGGCTCCCACGCAGCCCAGCGCGGTAATCGCGGACGAGGCGACACCCGTCGCTAAGGGGATGGAGCCTGACACCCTTGAGCCGGTGCCCGCCAATGGGCTGATTGCGAACAGGTACAAGGTGCAGAACATCCTGCACCACGGGCCCGACCGCAACCTTTACCGGGTAGGCGCGCATAACCAGCAGCGGTGCCTCACATGTGGGCGTTTATCGGCGGTGGACCAGGAAGTATGTGGCACCTGCAATTCCCCGCTGGCGAACCAGGCACCCGCCGACTTTTACCTGATGGCCGAGAGCTACAGGCCTGAGTCGCTCCTGCAAGACCCCGATCTGATGCAACTCAGCCTGTACCACCCCAACCTGGTGCCGGTGATAGACTTCTTCAGCGACACGCCCCAGGGGCGCCAGCGCTTCTACGCGGTGGCCGAGCCGAGGCAGGGCGTGCGCCTCAGCCAGCTTAGCCTGCCACGCTCCGGCCTGCAGGTGCTCAACTGGGCGATGCAACTGGCGGATGCGCTCGACTACCTGCACAGCCGTGGGGTAGTAGGCGCGGGCGCGGAGGCGGACGACATCCTGGTGCAGGGCGACCGGGCATCACTGGCAAGCCTGCAAAACGCGCGGGCTGCTGAGGCCAATACGGACCCTGCCGACATGCAGGCGATGGACCTGGCGCGGCTCGCAAGCACCATCTACGAGGCCTACACGGGCAACCAGGTCTCTATGGGCCCGGACGGCACGTTGGTGATGCCCGCGGGTACTCCTGAGCCGGTAGGCGCGGCCTTCCGCGCGGCTATTGAGCCGGTGCAGGGTGGTGGCCGGGTCATCAGCGCGGCCCAGTGGCGCACGTTGCTGGCGACCGCTATGGAGACGATAGACGAGCTCGAGCGCCCAGCCAAGCCTGTGGATTTCATATCCGCCGGCCTCACCGACGTGGGCCGGCTGCGCGAGCAGAACCAGGATTCCTTCGGGATGTCGGAATTCGTACAGGCCAGCGCCGAGCGACCCATGCGCGTTGGGTTCTATATGGTGGCCGATGGGCTGGGCGGGCACAAGGGCGGCGAGATTGCGTCCGCGCTGGCGGTGCAGGCTTTCTCTGGTGAGGTGGTGTCGCGGATAATTGCCCCGATAGCCTCGTCTAATGGCGACCGTTCGACCCCCAGCAACGAAGCCATACTGCAAGCTTTGACCAGGGCTGTGCAGCTTGCGAACGAGCGGATATACAAGGCCCGCGACAGTCGCCGCAATGACATGGGCACCACCCTGGTGGCGGCTGTCATAGCGGGTGGCAAGGCGTATGTGGTAAACGTGGGCGACAGCCGCATCTACCTGTACGCACGCAGCCGCGCCCAAATGGACCCGCAGATGAAGGACGCCACCCGCCCTCTTCTCAAGGCCACCTCTCCGCTGTCGGGCACGGCCCCGCTTCGCTCGAAAGAGGCCGCGATGGACGCTCTGGAGGAGGTAATGGAGAACCGCGGCGTCAATAGCACCGAAGACGGTTCTTTCGCACTCAGCCAAGTATCGATCGACCATTCGCTGGTGCACAGGCTGGTCGAACTGGGCCAGTTGGAGCCGGAGGAAGCCAAGGTGCACCCGCACCGCAACTTTATCTATCGCTCGCTGGGCGGCCCGCCTCCTATCGACGTGGATACGTTCGTGCGCACTCTGCACCCAGGCGACCGGCTCATGCTCTGCTCCGATGGGCTTAACAGCATGATCGAGGACGAAGATATCGAGCATATACTCGCCACTGAGGCCGACCCGCACGCTGCCTGCCGCCGCCTCATAGAGCTTGCCAATAACAATGGAGGGCACGACAACATTACGGTGGTCATAGTGGACGTCACCGAGTACCTTCCCGCTGCTGAACACCCTCACGCGCTGCTGGGCCAGTAACGTGTAACGCGTAAAGATACGAGAAGAAACAAAGCGGCTCTTGGGGCACTGTACCCCAAGAGCCGCTTTAAGTTAACACGTTACCTATGTTCTAGCTTCTTCGGAAGATGGTGGCGACGCGACCGAAGTCTATCCGGGCGCCGTCTTCGAGGCGTTCCCTGACGTGGGCGGGGAGGCGCTGGCCGTCCAGCTTGGTGAAATTGGTGGACTGAAGGTCCTCGACGAAGTAGTCGCCGTTGATGTGCAGCAACCGGGCATGTCGCCTCGACACCCCGCCTTCCTCGCCACCGTACGGCGTGAGGTCAACGTCGGGGAAGATGCCGCTGGAGGGGTCTTCGCGGCCCACCATGATCTCCTCCTGCTCGGGCAGGGGCAATTCGGCACCGGTGGAGATTATCACCAGGCGAGCCATCATGTTCTCGACGGCACCGTTCGGGGAGGCTCCAACGCCACCCACGGCCGCCTGGGATGCCCCCTGGCTCATCATGCCTACGCCGGCACCTGCGCCGGCATCCGCTGCTGCCTGATCACCGCCTGCGTCAGCCGCAATGCCCGCGTCCTGGGTAGCGCCTGCGCCACCATCTCCGGCTGCCTCGTAGCTCGCGCCGGTGCCAGTGTCCGGCTGCTCGTCAAGTGTGCCTGCCTCTGCTTGAGGCTCCAGGGAGGGTGCGGCTGCCCCGTTGCCCTGGGTAGCTCCACCGGAGTATGCAGGCTCGTTGTAACCGCCATAGGTGCTAGCCTGCCCCGCCGCAGCATCACCACCTGCGAACCCGCCGGACTGTGAAGCTGCGGAGGTCGAGGGCTGAGAAGCGCCGGACGTGGAAGCGACAGAGGTGGCCTCAGCAGACCCGGCGGTCCAGGCCCCGGTGCCTGTAGTGGCTCCGAGGCCGGTCAGGAAGGCGCGAAGTTCGGACATACCGCTGCCAAAGGCCGCCCAATCGCCACGTCCCATCGCTGACTGCGCCTGGTCGAGCAGGTGGACGGCCTGAGAAGCCCACGCGCCCTGTCCACCGCCGCTGGCCTGCGTGCTCGCTCCCGTGCCGGCATCCGAGTAGGTCTCGCCTGAGGCTGCCGCGGCGTAACCAGCCGTAGCGTGATCGTCCTGTACCCCTCCATTCTCGATTTCCATAACGCCGGGCATTGTGCCACCCTGGTCGCCGCCTACCTGCGCGGCAGGAGCGTAGCTATCCGAGTCATCCCCTCCTGGCTGCGAGCCCCCGGCCTGTATGGTGTCTTCGGTCACGGGTGCAACTGCTTCGGCATCTTGTCCCGCGCCGTAATCGGCGTCTGCCGTTATTCCTTGTGCCGAGGTTGCGCTGGGCCCCGCGCCGAAGCCCTTGTCTTCGCCGTAGGTAGCCTGGGTCGCTTGCTGGCTGGCACCGTAGGCGGCATCACCGTCTAGACCGCCGCTGATGCCGCCACTATCCATACCCGCGCCTGCGCTGCCCTGGGCATCCCACGAGGCCTGGCCGCCATCAGCCCCTACCGTGCTCTCGCCATCGCCACTCATGCCGCCGGTGTTCCCTACCTGGCCGGCTTGGGCGCCGTCGTACTGGCCTGCGGGGGACTGGCCTTGACCGCCCTGTGAGGAGCCGTAGCCGCCATCAGCCGCGTAGCCCTGCTGCGCCTGGCCGCCGACGCCGACCGGTACCGCACCGCCCGCCTGGGCCTGGTCGGTGGCACCGGCACCCTGGGCAGCTATCCCGGTATCCTCTCCCCCTTGCAGGCGAGCGCCGCACTCGTCACAGAACACGTAATCGGGAGGATTTTCGTTACCACAATTGGGGCATCTCATGCTTGTTCTCCTCGTTGGTAGGTCTTAGGAAAGCCGGAAAAAGCCATCAAGCGGTACGCGGACCACATTTATTACTAGCCATGCCAGTCCTGCCAGTTCAGCAGTCAGCAACACCAGTGCCATCGTCCACCCCAGCGCCTTGCGAGCGCCTGACGGGCGGGCCATGACTCTCACCTCGATCTGTTGGTCGCCCCCGGAGCTTTTGACCGTCAGCCGCCCTGTATTGAGGCGGTTCTCGGGCACCAGCATCTGCACATGCCATGACCAAAGCAAGAGCAGGGCCTCGGCAGCGAGCAGGAGCCCAACGGCCCCAGCCATACCCCACAGCAGTATGCGTCCCAACGAACTGGCTACCAGTAGCAACAGCCAGAACCAGAAGCCAACGAAGGGTATCCACCTGCGCGTTCGCGTCCATATCATAGCGAAAAGGTTCGGTACCTGCAACTGCACGCGCCCGAAACGCAACTGCCCACGCTTCACCTTCACTTCCAGAGTGGTCGTGTTGCCCTTGAATTGCGCCGGGTTGTAGGCGATCCAGGGCTGGCTGGCGCTGACCTTACCCTCAATGGACGCGCCACCGACGGTACCAAGCTGGACATGCTTCACCGATCTGCGGTTCCAACGCGTCTCGCCGAGGTCCACCAACCTGTCCGAAATAACCAGGGCGGGCATACCACCGCTGCTGTTGCGCCCAGGCACCCTCACGTCCGAAGGTTGGGTTTTGGGCAGCACTGGAACAGGCTCAACCGGGGCTTGCGTGATGCTATCGCTCACCGGGAGAGCCGTTGCCGTAGTGGGCGTCACAATGTCGGGTTCGGTATGGGCTACCTTGCCATTGCCGTTATTGCCTTTGCCTCGATCTATTGTGGGAATTGCCGGGGCGGCAGCTATCGCGGGTGCCGCGATACTGGCAGCTATGGGCAAATCGGCTACGGCAGGACCGGCATACGTATTTGCGATTGGCACCGAACGCACGGGCGCCAGCTCAAACGCCGGGACTACCGGGGAAGGTTGGGACGTCTTCTTGGATTGGCTGCTGGTTCTACTCCTGGCTGGGGTGGGGGTGGGTACAGGCGCGGGTGCGACGGCTACAGGCTCGCGCAGGGGCGTCGAGCGGGGCGCGAAGGCACCTGCCAGGCCCATCGCCAGTGCAAAAGCCTCCACCGATTGGAAGCGCTTCTGGGGGTCAAGGTTGAGCGCCTGCATGATAGCAGTATCGACCCTGTTGGACACGCCGGGGTTATACCGCCGGATCGAGAGCCAGTTGAAGGGGTTGAGGCTGGGGTCGCGGTTTGTGAGCAGGTGGTGCAGGGTAGCGGCTAATGCGTAAATATCAGACCGCATGTCGGTCTGGCCTTTGCCGTACTGCTCAGGTGGCGCGTAACCCGCGGTGCCGAACGCCTCGGTATCTGAGGTCTTGCCGGTCTTGTGCAGGCGGGCGATGCCGAAGTCGATCAGCTTGATCTTCTCGACGCTGCCCTCAATGAGCATGACGTTCGCCGGCTTGAGGTCGCGGTAGATGATGGGCGGGTCCTGCAGGTGCAGGTATTGCATCACGTCGATGATCTGCCTGGCCCAGACGAGCACACGCTCCTCCGGTAAGGGTCCTCCTGCCATATCGAGCACGTTGAGAAGGGTGCGGCCCGGCACGAATTCCATGACGAGGAAGTGCTTGCCCAATTCCTCGAAGGTCTCCACCACGGTCACAAGGTTGTCGTGCTGGAGACGAGCCAGCATCTGCGCCTCCCGCCGGAAGTCGGCCACGGCCTGGGTGCGTTCGCCGGGGGGAAGGGCGGCGGGGCTGATCTCCTTGATGGCGTAGCGGTTGCCTACCGGACTTTGCACGTCGGTGCTCTCGTACACGGCCCCCATGCCGCCCTGCGCTACCTTCCGCAGGATGCGGTAGCGGCGCTTCAGCACGGCTCCTGCGGGAATGTTGCCGGTAACGTCGGGAGCAACAGAAACGGGAGGCGAAGTCGAGGGTCCGTACGCTGAAGATGGTGCGGCGGCTACATGCGGCAAAGCGTACGACGGTTCGCCGGAGCCTGTCCTCAGGCGCTGGCCGCAGTGCGCGCAGAAAGCCGACGTAGCGCGATTGGGGCGGCGGCAGACAGAGCAAAGCGGCCCGCTGAACCCCTCCGAGGACGCCGAGGAGCCATTCGCGGACACCGGACCCGAAACGCTGGGGCTGGCCGAGACACGCTCCGCCTGGCCGAGGAACGCCCCGCACGCCTCGCAGTTGCGCTTATCATCGGAATTGTATTTGCCACACAGCGGACAGATCAGCATCTCAACAACCTATACGTTGAGGCGGGGGCCAATGTTACGTGGTTAGTGGTTAGTGGTTAGTGGTTAGTAGGCACATAATCGTTGGGCGAAGGTTCTCCATTCCCCAAGGGCTTACTGCTACCATAATATCACGTTTCGGCACTTGCTGTAATCGAGCAACCCTCACTAACCACTAACCACTAACCACTAACCACTCCTCACGCATCGAGTCTCTGCGTCAGCTTGCGGGTGGCGTAACGGATCTCCTTGGCACCTTCGGGGGAGACCTGGCCGCTTTGTTCGAGGCGGGCGGCTTCGGCTTCCACGGCCTGGGCAAGGTCGGTCTCGCCTACAGTAAGCAGGCGGGTGACGGCGGCGCGCAGACGCTGTGTGGCGGCCGGTATGTTGCCCGCCGCCATGTCGTTGAGAGCGCGGGTCTGGAGCACGTAGGCGGTGACCTTCTCCACGGTGTTCATGACGGTGGGGTTGGGTTCCTCGCGCTCTTTCGACATGGAGTAACGGATAACTACGTCCTGGGTCGCGGCCACCTGCGTGCCCTGGGAGGTCTGGTGGTTCACCGAGATGCCCGCTATACGGAAGGTGCCCCGCGGCTGGGTCGGCACGATAAGCTCAACGAGGAGCGCCGGGGGGTTGGCCGGGTCGAGGTCGCCCATCGACACCGAGACGATGCGGCTCTGTCGCCTGGCGTCCACCACGGCGGAGATAGCGGGTCGCACCCTGTACGCTCGCCTCAGTTCGACGCCCGCGCTGAGCCGCACCTGGATGTCCACGTTGCGCAGGGTGACCGATTGTACCGCCGCAAGCTCCTGCTGGAAGGCGGGGGGTATCTCGTTGGGCACGCGGGCGAAATATGCGTTGCCGTGGCTGGCGTCGGCCATCTCCACCAGCAGCCGCTCGTTGAAGTCGCTGCCGATGCCCAGCGTGCTCACGGCTATTCTTGACTTACGAGCCTGGTTGGCAAGCTCGCGCACTCGCTCAGGGTCTCGCGTGAAGCCGTCGGTGAGTACCAGCACCCGGTTCACCATCTCAGGCGAGGTCGCCCTCAACACCTCGTCCAGCCCCGCCCGCAGCCCTTCCGCGATCTCGGTGTTGTCGCCAAGCTGCTGAGTGCTCAACTGAGTGACGGCGCTCAGCAGCTGGGAAGTCTCGCTACCACCAAGCCCACGGAGCAGCACCTCGGCGCGGTCGGCGAAGGCCACCAGCGAGATGCGGTCGCCCGTCTCGAAGTGGGTCGCCGCCTGCGAGATGGCTGACTGCACGGCCTCCAGGTTGGACGGCGCTTGCTCGCGGATGTGGGGTGGGATGGTCCTGAAGGTCCACACGGGCACGCCGTCGGACACCGTCTGCTGGACGTGGCCGAGCGCGCTTAGCTCCTTGAACTGCGCCTGGGTCAGCACCGGCAGCCGCATCGACTCGCTCACGTCGAGTACCACGGCCATGTTCACGGGGGCCTGGGCTGTAACTCCACCTTCGCCGGGTCGCGCATCAATAAGAAGGTACAAGAGGCGTGGTTGCTCGTTCGCCTGTACGGTTTCAAGGTTGAGAGTAGTGTTGAGGGCAATCTCGTTTGCCATGCTCCTCCATTCCGAAGCGGGGTTCTGAAACGCGGGTCTGAAACGTGAAACGTGATGCGGTAAGGGATGTTTGGTACGTGGATGTTACTAGTCTAGTGCTGCGGGACCAAACTCCCCTCTGTCATCCTGAGTGTAGCGAAGGATCAGCGACCCGTTCTTGACCGTTGCAATTGTGGTACCAATGTTCCCCTTGCCGCCATCATCCCCAATGTTGAGGACTCTTGTCTACCCACCTGATCCTTCGCTACGCTCAGGATGACAGAGGGGGAGTTGGTCCTGCAATTTCAATCGAGGGTCTTCCCCCACCAAATAACCCTTGCCGCATCACGTTTCACATTTCACGCTTCAGACCCGCGTTTCATTCTCCTGATTACTCCTGCCTGGCCTTCTGCCTGCTCCCATTGTAATACCAGCTTGAGGCCGCGCCCATAGAGGTCTTCCCGGCGTAGCATCCTGTCGATGCGCTTCCAGCAGTTCCAGCCTTCGAGCAGCTTGTAGGTCACCCACTCGGCGAAACCCTCCTGGATTTCCTGAGGCAGGTCGGGCCTGCAGTGCTCGCTCTGCCAGGCGTGGGCGAATTCGTGGGCCATGACCTCCATCAAGACGATCTGAGGCAATCCGTATTCCACGAAAATGGCTCTGTGCCTGCCTTCGCGCATGAAGAGGCCGAAACAACGGTCGCGGCTGGCGGCATCGAGGCTGTAGAGGGAAGACTTGTCTATCAGCCCCGCAAGCTGGCGGCGGTTTACCAGCTTCAACTGGCACGGCTCGCTCAGCGACAGCCCGAGGTCGCGGTCCAGAGCGGCGCGTACTCGCCTGTAGAGGGCGTGGGCGTACGGGGCATCGGATACGGCGGTGGACTGGCAGCGGTCGCACAGCTTGCGGCCATCGGGTCGCGACCAGTAGTGAGCGCCGACCGGGCGGCCACAGGTGTCGCAACGTGGCCGCGACTCGAAGCAATGGCGGCAATATACCCCGCGCTCTCCCTCCAACATGACGCCCTCGGTGCCCACCGGCATGTTACAAGCCGCGCACCGCAGCCGCAGATCATAGCACTGCACGCATAGTGACCAGACCGAAATCTTGCCCGCGGAGTCCAACCAGCCAATCTGGCGTTGAAGCCCGGAGGCGGGGGTATGGTGCAACGCGTGCAGCCCCAGGTCTGACAAGCGCGCGCCACAAAGGTTGCACCAGTGGCCCCTGGTGAACCTTACCGCCCCAACCGCTGTTCGCCTTACCCCAAGCTGCATGTGAGAGCTTCCTACGGCAACTTCTGCCTTCATACAGGATAGTACGCAAGAAAGCGCGGGCAAGTCGCACCCCGACCCGCCCACGCCCTAATATACCACAGAAAATTGTCTCTCAGGCATAGGCAAGGCAGGCCAATAGGTACTGTTTGGACGCTGATGTTGGTCATCCGGGGACGATGGTCTATAGACGATGGATGATGGCTGGGGAGTATCTGCAAAGTGCATGAAGCAGAGACCGACGTGGCCCTTGTCTCCAGTACTTGGCAGATGGCCCCAGGCTATGGAACAATCGCATCCTTGCCATCGTCCATCGTCTATAGACCATCGTCCCCATCAGGACCGGGATGGTACAATTGACAAGAGTACCTGATGACAATGGTTCTCCCCGCAACCTGACATAACCGGTTGCAACCTGGCGGTTACCTCTCCGTTGTATGTGTGGAGGTACGCCGGGCGTGGAAGGTTTAGCTTTGGCTATAGATGAGAAAAGCTGGGTAAGTCGGGCCAGAGAAGGTGACTCCACAGCGTTCGAGGCGATCTATGGTCGCTACGAGCGCCGCATATACGCGTTTGTCTATCGCCTGATGGGCAACGCCGAGGACGCCTACGACCTGACCCAGGACACCTTCATAAAGGCGTACCAGGCGCTCCCCAGGACCGCGCCCGACCTCAACCTGTCCGCGTGGCTGCACCGCATCGCCTCCAACGCGTGCATGGATGTGCTCCGGCGGCGCAAGCTGATCCGGTGGTTACCGTGGGAGACGTTCGACACCAACCCCGGCCTCGAACCGGCGGCGGACGACGACCCGGTGGGCGAGTACAACCAGTTCGAGACCAGCGGCGAGGTGCAGGCGGTCCTCGACAGGCTCACGCCCAAGCACCGCATGTCGCTCCTCCTGAAGGAGTATCAGGGGCTTTCGTGCGACGAGATAGGCGAGGTCATGGGCCTGAGCCGCTCGGCGGTGAAGTCGCTGTTGTTCCGGGCGCGAGAAGAGTTCAGGCAGGCTTACCTGCGTAAGTACGGGCACGCACCCGGCGCGGAATCTGACCAGGTCGCCATGCGAGAGGTGGCCGACTACGATGATTAGAACAGCTAGAACGGCAATACAGGGAATCAAGTTTATGAACGCTGAGTGCTAAACCGGTGAATTTGGGGGACCAGTAATGAATTGCGGCGAAGTCCGGCCACTCATCTCCGCCTACCTCGACGGAGAGGTGACCCCGGAAGAGCGAAGATCGGTAGAGCGACACCTTGCGTCGTGCGAGGAGTGCCGCCACGTCCTGGCTGAGTACAGGGCGATTGGCAGCGACCTGCGCGCCCTTCCCGTGCCTGTGCCTCCAGCAGGCTTGCGGCGCGACGTTTGGCGTGCCATCG
>JAXDKH010000410.1:0-3728 GCA_034667185.1 Chloroflexia bacterium
ACCAATTGCAGAAGCGAGTATAGCGTCGGTGCCTTCAGCACGACAAAAGCAATCGAATACAAGAAAGTGGCCGCACCCGCCACTATGGAAGACACACCCCCGGTTGAGAGGAAGGACGCGGTTGAGCCTCCCACAGCAACATCAGTCGAGACTACCCGTGCAGACATCTAGAGCCTCCTTTGCAAACAAGCATGAATTCCTAAGCCGCCCCAATGACAAGGAGCAGCAACATCACTTGTACCAATATTGCTATCGAAGGCTAGTCACTTTCCAGACCACTAACTGTCCACTTGATGCTCATTTTCCGGCGGCAGGCTTATCCTGGGAACAAGAAAAGGAGCCATAGTGTAGCTCCTCTTATAAGTTTTCTTAGCCAATTAGCTTATTTTCTAAGTTGTTATTCCATGCAGCTCCCACTGCCAGAGTATCTCACAGACCCTTTCAATACCCTGCTTGAGGTGTCTGCGGAAGGTGCTGAACGGAAGGTCGAGCATTTCGGCGGCTACTTCCTGGGTGGCGGCGGGTTTGATGTACGTATGCAGGATCGCCTTGTAGAATTTGATCTCACGAGGCGAGCGCTGCAGGTGTTCGGCGGCATCGACGAGAAGCTTTTGGAGCGCGGCAATTCTCTCTGGTGTGCTTGCAGATGTACCTGCGCGCTCTATCAGCAACCGCGACTGCAACAACGGGCTAGACTTCAGCGCCTCTGGCCTCGTGTAGTTGCGCATCGCCTCCTGTACCGCGGACTCAAACTCTTGTTCACTGAGGACCACAACGGGCGAGGAGGCGGGCGCGGGTGCAACCTGGTCCGGAGTCGCGGCGATCTCGCGCTCGGCAAGCAGGGTCAACCATGACATGACCGGCACAGCCCGCCAGTCGTGCCCGTAGACTCCGTAGCTCTTGCCCCCGATCTCGTAGTCCGCGTCGGGTAGGTGGTGGAGGTCTGCGTAGGCGAACAGGGGTGCCCAGAAAGCCAGATCGGCCACCGGGAAGAAGGAATAGACCAGCCCAGGCGTGAAGTAATGCCGCACCGCGTTCACGAAAATGAGACTCTGGATAGGAGAGACCGACTGGTAAGTGTCGGCGGCCATCCAGAAGCGGAAGTGCTTGGCCGACTCGCCGCTCCGAAGGGGCGCGTTCACGTTCAGGAAGCGCCGGGCGCACCTGACAGCGGGGTCACCTTCGTAGTCGTCCTCTGCTAGCTGCTCGATGGACAGGCTCATGAGGAAGCCGGTAGGTACCTGCTCGGTGTCGCGGTATACGAGCACGCTTGCCGGCTGTCGCTCGAACCAGTGTCGCGCAATCGCCGCCGACTCCTCGCCCTCGTACTCGCGCACCATCTCCAGCAGCCTGGGCACATCCTCTACTCGCATCGCGTTGGGCACCGAAGTACCGGACTCCTGCCATTCCAGGAACGGTCGCACAACGGGGTTGTCTCGATGCAGGAAAATGTAGTCGAAGAGGATAATTTGTTGCTCGATGGGCGAAGCCTTCTCGAGCCTGCCGGTGTAGAAGTTGCGCACGCGGCGGTGCAATTCGGAGTACCAGTTGCGGTTGCGCCAGCGCAGGTCGGCGGAGAGGGCTTCACGCGCCAGGTCGTGAGGGAAAAGCCCCAGCGGCCCCGACTCGATGAACGACAGCCCGCGCAGCCAGTCAAATAGCTCGTGCACGTCGTCGGTGTCCAACACAGCGCTCAGTAGGGCCTCTGTGGTCACGCGAACCAGAGCGCAGACTTCCAGTGCCGTCCTGTGTGAGGGGCCGGGCACCTTCTGAACAAGCTGCTCCAGGAGCGCCTTTACTACATCGGGTGTAGCGTCGGCCTGGAAGCGCACGTCGCCCTTGTGGGCGAATACGTCCGCGACGAGGGACAGGGCCAGCGGGTGCCCGTGGGTGAAGGTAAGCACCTCGGCGTGGTGCTCCGCCGGGATGTTGCGCCGGGCCAGATAGTCTTTGCTCTCATTGGGGCTGAGGTTGCGCAGCGCGAGGATATGTATCAGGTCCTGCCAGCCGGGGTCGGTGTACCAGGCGGGCACCGGGGGGCGGCGGTCGGCGAACACTATCAGCGTATCGTCCGGCAACTGGGGGAGCAGCACCTCACGCAGCCAGGTCACCAGCGGGGCCAGCAACTCGCCAGTGTCGAACACCAGCACCTGACGCCCTCCCCTCTCTGCCATTACGTCGAGGGGGTTCTCCGGTGCGGTCAGCCCCAGGGCTAGTTGGAGGGCAGCCATGACGCCTTCGGGCGAGGGGTCTACGTTGCGGGCATCGACGTAGATGGTAGGGATGCCCATCTCGCCCGACATAGCCAGGAATTCCTTGAGGAGGGTGGTCTTGCCCACACCGCCGGGGCCATAGACGTGCAGCAGGACAAACGGAAGCTCAGGTGCGGCTAGGGCCGACCTGAAAAGTTCTCGTTCGTTATCCCTCCCAACAAAGCGGCGGCGCCTTGCTGCGACCAGACGGTCTGCGAGGCGTGAAGTCATGCTGCATCCCCGCTACTGGCTATAAGAGCATCGGCAATGACGGCATTATACTGCGATTGGGGACTATATACAACTGGTTGTAAAACTACATACGGCAGTGCAAAACACCCGCGGCACCGGGGCGTTCGGGGTGGGCTGCGGGAACGGTATTAGGTCGGACAAACGAGGGGGCACGATGCATCGTGTCCCTACAGAGTACCTCTCGCGTGCTGGTTTGTGTGCCTACTTGCTGCTGGCGCGCATTGCGGGGAGGTAGAACATCTCGGTGTACTCTTTTACCTGGCGGTGCATCGAAAACGCGGGCGCGCAGCTGACAATCGCCTCTTTCATTAGCCGGGTCCACTCGGTGGGGACGCCGTTTGCGTCGCGGTAGTAGTAGGCGGGCACGATCTTGCTTTCCAGCGTGTTGTAGAGCGAGACGACGTCGTGGTGGTCTTGCTCGTCGGAGTTGCCATATTCCTGGCCCTCACCGATAGCCCAGCCGTTCTTGCCGTTGTAGCCCTCGGCCCACCAGCCGTCCAGCACCGAAAAGTTGGGCACGCCGTTCAGCGCCGCCTTCATGCCACTGGTGCCGCTGGCCTCGTAGGGCCGCCGGGGGTTGTTGAGCCACACGTCCACGCCCTGCACCAGGTAGCGGGCGACGTTCATGTCGTACTCTTCCAGGAAGATGATCTTGCCCTTCAGACCCTCATGACGGGCGGCCCAGTTCACCTGCTGGATGAAGTGCTTGCCCGGCTCGTCTTTCGGGTGGGCCTTGCCCGCGAACACCATCTGAACCGGCCTGTCCGGGTTATCGATGATCGACATGAGCCTGCCCACGTCGGTGAAGATGAGCGTGGCCCGCTTGTAGGTAGCGAATCTCCTGGCGAAACCGATGGTCAGCGCCTCCGGGTTGAGCAGGGTGGACACATCGGCAGGCATGCCATTGCGCTTGTACCAGGCGTCCATGCGCTGCCGCGTGAAGAGCACCAGTTCGCGTTTCAGCCTGTGGTGGATCTCCCATAGCTCCTGGTCGGAGGCTGCGTAAAGCGGCTGCCACACGTCAGGGTCGTCCAGCCGGTCGTACCAGCCCTCTCCCAGGTATGTGTCGAAGAAGCCGTGGAGGTCGCCCGCAAGCCAGGTGCCGGTGTGCACGCCGTTGGTGATGGAGGCGATGGGCACCTGGTCGACCGGCACGTTGGGGTAGAGCCAGTGCCACATGTTGCGGGAGACGCGGCCATGCAACTGGCTGACACCGTTGTGGAA
>JAXDKH010000411.1:0-6778 GCA_034667185.1 Chloroflexia bacterium
GCTGCAAAGCGCCTTCGAGCACAACCAGGGAGCCGGCCAACTCGAAGGTAGCATTGTTACCTTGTTGCAGGTCGCCCTGAACATGCTAAAGCGTCCTATAGATGCTGCCCTGCATCTACTCGGTATACCGGCCCACAGTGTTCTATCCTCACCGCCTTACGGCGATAGCTGATGGATTACGTCGCTCAAATCGAACGGGCTGTCAGGGCAGTGACTTTCCACTCAACCGTGAGCTTCTCATGGTTTGACCTGCCCTCCCCGCCTCTCCCCGCCGAGGCACGGCGCAGCCTCCCTCCCGTGTTGTTGCGCCGTTCGACGCTTCACCTAATCCAGCAGCAGCTTTACAAAAGCTTCTATTGTCCTGGGGCGGCTATACCCGACCGGGGGGAACTGGAGGCCCCGCCGGACAATAGCGACTTCATAGAACTCCTATCCGAGGCCAACAGCGGCATTGGTTGCTGGGAAGGCGGTTGGCGAGTAGTGGCTGATCGGGGCGACTTGTTGTTTGTGCGCAAGGGAGACCTAGGAGTATGGGTTGGCTCCTCGCAGCACAGGCTTAGGGCGGGGCAAGGGGAGCAGTTGGATGTACTACTCCCCAAAGAGTTCCGTACTTTGACGCCAGGCTTCTATATGGCATTCGGTAACATGCCTCTATCTGATGAGTCAGGCTCATGGTTGCGCCTCTACTGGCATATGACCGGCCAGGGGGCTGTGGGGCTGGTGCGGCTGCTAACGCAACGCCTCAATGGCATAAATGTGCCATTTCGCCTGAAGGTGTTGAACGATATCGAACGTACCTTGAGGAGTGACACGGCGGTACTCTATATCAACAGGGCGGACTGGCCGCTGGTACGAGAGGTTATTCCCGGCGTTTATGAGGCGATCAGCCGCGCCATGCTAGGCAGCGTGCCTGCGCTAACCAAGAGACTTGCGCCGGGCCTTGGGCTGGCCGAAGACCCCGGTTCCGGCAGCAGCTTTGGCCTGAACAGGTGCACGGTACTGGCCGAGGGGTTACTGCGCTCATATGAGGCGGGTAAGCGCAGACTCTCAGATAGGCTCGAAACTGTTATCAACTGCTATGCTGAAGCAAATGTGAGCCTGGAGACACCTTATCTGGTTGGGCTTCATAAAGACGAATACAGCCTCCCGAGGTCTACAGGAGCACTTGCCGATAGTAGCGGACCTGTACCTGGCAAGACGACCCGCGTTAGCAACACGGACACAAGCACCGATTACCGGCAAGAAGCTATCACAGACATCTGTTCGATACTGGTGGGTAGAGTGCTATGGCACGCGGGCATGTGTAACTGGATCGGGCCTGGCGTGCCCACTGAGCACTCAACAGGCGCGTCGCCTGCCAGGCCCGTGTTGTCCGCCCTGGGGCCTGACATGTACAGGGGGACCAGCGGAATTGCCTTGTTCCTCGGAGAGGCTTTCGCGCTGACAGGGGATAAGGAGGTGCGGCGCACTTGCATTGGGGCCATCAATCACGCGCTCGCTTACTATGAAACCATACCTCAAAGCAGCCGCGTGGGGCTGTATACCGGCTGGGTGGGCATTGCAGTAGTAGCGTCGTACCTGGGCAGGATGTTAGGAGAAGAGGGCCTGCTAAAGGCGGCTGGCGAGATCGCACAAAGCTTGCAGGCGCAGGGGCCCGCAGAGGAGCATGACTTTCTAACGGGGGACGCCGGCGTGATTGTAGGTCTGTTGATACTGTGGAAGGCCCTTGACCTGGAGTGCTGCCTGGAGCTTGCGCTGTCCATGGGAGACGCACTGTTGGCAGCCGCAGTGCCGGACGCGGACGGTTTCTCCTGGCGAAGCCCGAATATACACAGCAGTCGCAACTTACTAGGATTATCGCATGGTGCGGCAGGGATTGGCCTGGCTCTAATGGAATTGTATTCTGTAACTAACGAGGACAAGTTCCGGCAGGGGGCGGAACGCGCCTTTGCCTACGAAAGGCGGTGGTTCGACCCGCAAGAGGGGAACTGGCCCGATTATCGACTTGGTCCGGAAGCCAACAGGCGAGTTGCGGCTACGTGTGCTCCAAAATTCGAGATAGCCTGGTGCCACGGCGCTCCCGGTATTGCGCTAAGTAGGGTCCGCGCTTACCAATTGACAGGCAATCCGGTCTACCGAGACGAAGCGCTAATTGCAATGGAGACCACTCGACAAGCAATCTCGCAGACGCTCAACTACCCATCCTGGAACCTCGGTCTTTGCCACGGACTTACCGGGCTGGCGGAGGTATTCAGTTATAAGCAACTATTGCCGAACCAGGTAAAGCAAGATGACCTCGACTTGTTGGAGCGGGTGGGGCGTTATGGTTTCGAGCGCCTGGGTGGGATGACCGCATTCGAGCCCCTGGCCGGCAAAGACATGGCAGTTCCTGGACTGATGACAGGTCTGGCAGGCTTCGGCATGTTTTATGCGCGCTTGGTAAACCCTTCAGCCTTTCCTGGGCTCTCCCTGAAGTATTGGACTTGATCGCGGGGGGCAGCGGATTTGCATTTAATGTAGCAGACTAGCCAGGTAAAAAGCCATGACCTACATAGCCATAGAAGGCGTCATCGGCGTAGGCAAGACCGCCCTCACCCGTCTCCTTGGTGAGCGCCTACAAGTCAAGACCTTCTTTGAGAAGTTCGAGGAAAACCCTTTCCTCAGCAACTTCTACTCGGACCGCGCCCGCTACGCTTTCCAGACGGAGGTGTTCTTCCTCCTCAACCGCTACCGCCAGCAGCAAGCGGAGGTGCAACCTGCCGCCAACTCCGGCAATGTCGTGGGCGACTACCTCTTTGCTAAGACCCGGCTTTTCGCGGGCATCAACCTGGCCGGTGATGAATTGACCCTGTTCGACCAGATATACGATGCTCTAAACAAGCAGGTGGCGCGTCCCGACCTGGTGGTGTACCTGCAAGCCTCACTTGATACGCTCATGTCGCGCATCTACCAGCGAGATCGCTCCTTCGAGCGCAACATGGACCCGCGTTACATCGAGCACCTATCCGAGGTATATGAGCACTTCTTCGACAGGTACTCCGAAACGCCCCTGCTCAAGATAGAGACGGACCACCTCGACTTGATACGCGATGCGGCAGCCCAGCAGCGTATTATCGATCTGATTGTGCGGGGCGGGTTGGCCCCTCTACGCACCTGACATTATATGTCGAGGCGAAATATCGAGTTCTGTCACTTGCGGTCCGCGGAGGTTGGGCCCGTACCAGACGTGGCTCGGCTTGTCTCTTGCCAGCACGGCGACTTGAAGGTGGGTGCAGCCCTCGCGGTCCAATGGCTCACTGACGGCGTCAAAGGCGATGCACGGGGTGTTGTTGGCGGCGGATAGATGGGCCAGCCAGATGGTGCGATGTCGACCCTCGCGTGCCAGCTCGGAGATGAGGCGAGCAGCGTCGGCGTTCGCCAGGTGGCCGTAGCGGCCCGCCACGCGCTTCTTGAGACTGTAGGGGTAGGGGCCGCGCCAGAGCCGTTCCACGTCGTGATTGGCTTCCAGCACCAGGAGGTCGGCTGCCTCTAGTGCCTCGCGGATGGAGGCCGTTTCGCAGCCCAAATCGGTGCACAGCACGATGTTCAGCCCCTCCGCCTCGATCCAGAAGCCGCAGGGCTCTGCCGCGTCGTGCGAGACCGCGAAGGTGCGCACCGTGACGCCTCCGGCTCCGCTCGCGCCCTCCACGTACACCTCACGGCCGGGAGGCTGCACTATCTTGTCGCGGAGGACCCCGAACTGTGCCGACCCGGCCAGAAACGTGCCTTCGCTCGCCACCACCGGCAGCCTATAGCGCCTCGCCAGCATGCCCGCGCCGCGCAGATGATCAACGTGCTCGTGGCTGACGAATATGGCCGACAGTTGTGTAGGGGAGACTCCGCGCTGCTCCAGGTAATAGGTTAGCGTTCCCGCGTTCAGACCAGCGTCGAACAGTAGCTTGATACCCGCCGCTTCTACAAGAAAGGCGTTGCCCGAACTGCCGCTGGCGAGCGCGCTGACCCTTATCCCTGTACTCATTTCCATGAGCTAACAATAGTACAAATGTTCGACAGTGTCAAGTGGAAAACGGGCGGAGTTGTCAATCTTCAAGGCCGTTCGGGTAGATGAGGGCTTTCACTGCCTCGCCGTTCTCCAGAGCGTGGAAGGCAGACTGCCATTCGCTGAGGGGCACGCGGTGGCTTACCATCTCTCGCAGTTTCACCTGGCCACTTGCTTCCAGGCGCAGCACTCGCTCCCAGGTGTCCCAGGTGTGGCTGAAACTGCCCTGGAACGTGACCGCCTTGGCGATGAGGGGGTCCAGGCTCAGGTCGAGGGGCTTGGGTCCCCAGGCGATCTTGGTGATCTGCCCATCTCGCCGCACAAGCTCCATCGCGAGCTTTACGGTGGCCGAAGGCCCGGCGGCATCCACTACCATGTCGGCTCCCATACCTTTCGTCAGGCTCATGACCAGCGCGTGAATGTCGTCCCTGCTGAGGTCTACCACGTGGGTGGCTCCAAGTGCCATGCCGAGTTCCAGCCGCACGGTGTTCCGGGGCAGCCCCGCCAGCACTATATTGGACGCGCCGCACACCCTGGCTATCTGCGTGGACATCAGGCCGATGGGGCCGGGGCCGAGCACCACCACCGTGTCGCCCGGCCTAATGCGGCTCTTGACCACGAGCGCCTGGTACGCCACGCACAGCGGTTCGGTCAGTGCGGCCTCGGCCAGGTCCACGTTGCCGGGTACGTGGTGGAGCGCGGCCTGTCTCACCGCCACGTAGGGAGCGTCGGCCCCGTGCGCCAGCACCCCGAAGCCGCGGCGGTTGGGACACTGGTTGTAAGCCCCGGTGCGGCACTCGTGGCACTGCCCGCAAATGTAGGCCGCCGTCTCGCTCACCACGCGGTCGCCGGGCTTGAAGTCGCGCACATTCTCGCCCACCTCAGCGACCGTGCCGGAGAACTCGTGCCCCAGGATAACGGGCGGGTTGACCGGGAACGAGATGAGGTGGTGGTACATCTCCAGGTCGCTGCCGCAGATGCCCACCGCCCGCACCTTGAGCAGCACCTGGTCGGGCGCTATCTCAGGGCGGGGCATGTCGCGTAATTCGACGCAGCCTGGCAGGTTGTCGTATTTGACCAGCGCTTGCATGCAGGGCAGGAACCTTTCTTTGGACGATGGACGATAGACGATAGCATCTCCTACCATCGTCCATCGTCTATCGTCCATCGTCTCTTCAATAAGCCAGCTTGGTCCCGCAACGCCCGCAAAAGGCCGAGCCCCAGTCGTTCGCCTGCCCGCAGTTACCACAAAAGATCGTCTTTGGCAGTGAGGAGGGCGGATGGCTGCCGGGAGGAGGCGCGGGTGGCGGGGCTACTGCCTGCGCAAACGTCTGGCCGCAGTAGGGGCAGAAGAGCGCGCCTGCCGGGCTTAGGTTGCCACAGCGGGTACAGCGTAGCTGGGCCTGCGCAGGGGGCGCAACCGGAGGTATCACCTGCGGCATGACGGGCGGCACCACTTGCGGAATGACCTGAGGCGGTGGCGATGGTGCTTGCACGACAGGCTGAACAGGGGTATGGACCTGCGTCTGCTGCACCTCGGGTATGGGTTGTGTATGGCTTAAGTCGGCGGTGGCACCTGGTGCAGCCTCATGCTGGCTGGGCGCGGGTTCGGGGGGCGCTACGTTCCTCTTGAGGAGGCGGTTCTCCCCACCCGATAGCGCGCAGTCGGGGTCTATGAGGTTGCCGTGCCGGTCGAAGGCCTGGACGTGCAGGTGGATCTCGTACTGGTTGGGGCCGTACGGTCCAGTGCCTCCTGTCATTCCCAGGACCGTAGTCGGCTCTACTTGCCGGCCCACCTGTACCAACACCTGGGCAGCATGGAGGAACTGGATGCGATTGCCGTTCTCAAGCGTCACCTGCACTGTGTTGAACGCCCCGCCAACGTAGGTCACCTCTCCCGTGACGCCCGCCTCGAACGGTAGCTCCATGCGGTGGCCGTGATCGTCGTTGCTGGTGAAGTCCAGACCTGCGTAGTTGGGCGGCATGCCTGGGCGGGTGCCGGGGCAGTCGTGGCGGGTGTTTATGTCGGGCAGGCCGAAGAGCGAGGCGTCCACCTCATCGCACGCGACCTCGCTATCATCATCTCCTTCGTCGTCCCCGCTGGACTCGCGTCCCGTGCCGGAGCTGCCGGCCCTGCTACTTGCTAGCCCCGCAAGCGTGCTTGCTACAGGCGCGACACCCGCCGCTAGCCCCGCCGCCAGCCCCGGATCGAGCACAGGTGCCGCAACCGGTCCGGCTGTCGTGGCAGCAGGTTCGGCAGATGCCGGGCTGGTCGGTGGCGGCATGGCTGGCGATGTCTCAGTGGCGGGCTGTGTAGCGCCTACGGGACTCGGTGCGGCAGCAGACGCTGGGTCCGGTTGCACCCCAGCACCGGGGTCAACGGGTGCCGGTTGGGCTACGGAGCCTCCTGGGTCGAAGGCTGGTGGTTCAGCCGTAGGTGGAGAAGCTTGCACCTGTGGCGCTGTGTACGCCGGTGACGCGGGCGGTGCTTGCGCGACTGTAGTGGCAGGGCCACTGGCTTGGACGGTAGGAGTGGCGGGAGTGGGAGGCGTAGGAGCGGCAGCAACGGTGCCTGGGGCAACCGGGGGCAAACCTTCTTCGACTATGCCCGTGGTCTCGCCGGGGGTGAGCAGTAGACCACCCACGAACACGGCTGCCGCGCCCGCCCCTCCAGCCGCAGCCGCAGCCGCGCCGAGCGTGTCCCAGCAGTCGAACAGCGAGCTACAGTTGTCCAGGAGC
>JAXDKH010000412.1:0-7828 GCA_034667185.1 Chloroflexia bacterium
CGGATTGCGGGTGCAGGGCACCGCTAGTTCCCCGTCTAGCACGACACTTAATGTTACTGCATGGGCAGGGCAATGTCAAGGCACGTGGCGTTAAGGGCGCGAACCACCAGGCCCACCTGGGCAAGCGAGAGGTCCAGCGCGATGTTGAGATAGATCGGTAGAACAATTGAGACTTGGTAAAGACCTATCCTATATTGTTGGGCGCTGAACTGGATCACGGCTGTGTCAAAGTAGGAGGGCAGGGCCATGCTACTTTGACACAGCCGCGAAACTGAATAGCTAGCTTGCAATCCGTATTGGAGTTTGTTATAATCGTAAGGCTGTAAAGCGAACCGGGTGGCTGTAGCTCAGTGGATAGAGCGTTGGGTTGCGGACCCAAAGGCCGGGGGTTCGAGTCCCTCCAGTCACGCAATAGGCCGGCCGCATTGGCCGGTCTTTTTATACATAATTGCATAGTTCATCCTGGAGAGGTCGCATAGTGGCCGAGTGCGGTCGTCTCGAAAACGACTGAAGGTGCTGAGCCTTCCGTGGGTTCGAATCCCACCCTCTCCGCAGGACGATTTGGAAATTGGAATTTTGAAATTCGAATTTTGTAGGTCTCTAACAAATCCGCAATTCGAAATTCCAAATCCCAAATTCCCTTGGAGAGGTCGCCTAGAGGCCTAGGGCGCTCGCCTGGAAAGCGGGTAGGGGTGCAAGCTCCTCGTGGGTTCGAATCCCACCCTCTCCGCATCAAAAGACGCTTCCTTGTGAGGCGTCTTTTTGTTTCGGTTGTGAGTTTTGAGTTGGTCTGCTATCGTCCCTGTTATAATCCCCATCATGCCTCTCACAACCGTACTTTTCGACCTCGACGGCACCCTCATCAACTCGATTGACCACATTGTGGACTGCTGGCAGCACACGGTGCGCACCGGGCTGGGCCGCGAGATCAGCCGGGAGGAGGTGCTGTCCACCATTGGCCGCTCGCTGCAGGCATGTTTCGAGGAGATCGCGCCGGGTCGTAGCGCCGAACTATACAGCATCTACACGACCTACGAGCGCGACCGCCATGACGCTAACGTGCAGATAATCATGGGTACGCGCGAGGTGCTGGACACTTTGCGGGCCCAGGGCTATAAGCTGGGGGTGGTCACCTCCAAGGTGTTGCACGTGGCGATGAGTGGGCTGCACCTCTTCCAGTTGGATCCCTACTTCGAGGTGATTATCACGCAGGCCGACACTCCACGGCACAAACCCTACCCCGACCCTCTGCTTGTCGCCTGCGAGCGCCTGGGTGTGCCGCCCGCTGAAGCTGTGTATGTAGGTGACGCGGCGACCGACATAGAGGCGGGCAAGGCGGCGGGCGTGATCACGGTAGGCGTCACGTGGGGCGCTGCCGGTGAGGGCATACGCGAGGCCGCGCCGGACTACATACTTGCTACAATGAGCGAGCTTCCTGGCCTGCTGAATTTGATGTCCGGCTCATGACCCGTTGTAGAAAATGTAGCGAGGATAAGCCGCTTAACTGTATAATTAGTGAGAAGTGCGGGGCACCCGTATAGGTGGTGCCCATTTTGGCGCTGTTTAGCTTTTTAACACTGGAGGATACTACATTGGATAGTGCCAAGACGCCGGAGGTAACGGCAACTGAGGCCGAACCGTTGGAACCTGCCGTAGTCCACGTCGAGCAGGAGAAATCCCACGAGGGCGGCGACCGTTTCAGGACTTTCCTCGGCGTAATGATAGCAATAGTGACCGTGGTTGGGGCGCTCGTCGCCTGGCGGTCCGCCGTGGCGGGCACCGAGGCGGGCAATGCGGACGACGCAGGCATCATCGCCGCCCTCAACGCTCAAGAGACCAATACCATAGGGGACATAATATCGAGCCAGAACCGCAGTAGCTATCTCGATTACTGGCGATACAAGCAGACTATAGACCAGATGGCCGCCGACGGCTCACTGGACAACATCCCCGAAGGCGACCCGCAGGGGGTGGTGCGGCAGATTAACGAGGCGTCAGACCTGGCCACCGCCAACAAGCAGTTCTTCGAGTCGCGTTACTTGAACCCGGACGGCACCTTCAATTATGAGAAACAGCGCGCCGAGAACCTGGCCGAAGAGTCGCAGCGCAAGGACCTGAACGCGCAACAGCACTTCGACGAAGCCAACCAGTGGCGCGACAAGTCCCTGGCGCTCGTGGCTGCGCTGGTGCTCCTGGGCATCTCCCTGTGGCTCTTTGCATTGGGCGAGACGATAGAGCACCGGGTCAAGTACGTGCTGGCAGCCGGTGGTATGGCCCTCCTGCTGTTGGGCGCGGGGGCGGCAATCGCGATAGAGTCGAACGTTTCGCTACCCGACGTCTATTCAATCGCCACGACACTCACCCTTGTGGTGGTCGCGTTGGTAATACTGGGCGCGGTGGCGATGCTGATGATGCGGCGCGGCGACTCGGGCAGCCTCACCGCGCGGGAAGAGGACGAGTCGCCGCGAGAGGCACGCTTTAAGCAGGCTGCCACGGTACTCATCGCCACGGTGGCCCTGCTTGGGGCTATCGCGGCGTACTTGCAGGCGGATGCGGGCTTCCGCGGCGATTCGGCGATCAGGAGGTCGCAACTGCAGGCAGCCGAGGCCCTGGGCGTGCAGACCACGGGCGAGGCGAACGTCAACTACCACTACGGCGGAGTGGCCCGCACCTACGAAGAGCTGAGTGCGCTCACCACCGTGGCAAGCCAGGCAGGAGACGAGCGAGCAGCGGCCCGCTACACCAATATCCAGAATGGCCTCTCCCAGCTAAGCGAGCTACTGCGGCCACCCTACTTCACCGCCGACAAGGACCCGGTGCCTAACGTTGCCGCTTACCAGGCCGACCAGTACGTGGCTAAAGCCGCAACCCTCTCGGAGGCCTCCAACGTCGGCGGCAACCTGGAGAACGTCTGGGAGGACAAGTCCAACAGCTATGTCATCCACCTGACCCTGCTTGCTACGGCCCTGGCCTTGCTCGGCTTGTCGCTTACCCTGTCGGGACGAGTGCGGCCCCTGTTCGTGGGCGTGGGCTCGGCCATCACCGTGGTGACCGTGGTCTGGATGGCGTTGGTCTTCGCTAAACCCGTCCCGGAGATCCCGCAGGCGGCAATCGACGCATACGGGCGAGGGGTGGGCGCCTCCTATAAGGAGGACTATCCCGCTGCCGTGAAGGCGTTCGATGAAGCTGTAGCGGTAGCGCCGGACTACGCCACTGCCCTGTACGAGCGTGGCGGGGCCAAGTTCGCCCAGGGCGACTACGAAGGGGCTATCAAGGACTACCAGGCAGCTCAGACGGCGGGCAAGGATGATGCTTCGGTGGCGTGGGATATGGGTTACGCTAATTACCTGCTAGGCCGCTTCGACGAGGCTATTCAGTCGCACCGGAGGGCACTGGAGCTTGACCCCAAGCGCGTCTACGTGCAGCTAGACCTGGCGGCGGCCCTGCTTGCTTCCGGCAAGACGGACGAAGCCAAGGCAGAGTACCAGAAGGCGAAGGACCAGATCAGCGGCCAGGTTGCAGCGGCGA
Organism: Chloroflexia bacterium; assembly: GCA_034667185.1. Taxonomy (GTDB): domain Bacteria; phylum Chloroflexota; class Chloroflexia; order QHBQ01; family JADMIH01; genus JADMIH01. The sequence goes on from JAXDKH010000412.1 coordinate 3,529, forward strand.
AAGCGGCTGGCGGCGAGCCTCCTCCTTCACTACTGTACTACCTCGATGCTGGTGCCGACGACCTGGAGGGGCTGTTCGACCAGTTGAACGACCAGCCGCGTGCGTACGCTGCCTCGCCTCCCAAAGACAAGATATCAGGTTCCGAGGGCATGTTGAAGGTGGTCCAGGACCAGTTCTTCGACCTCAAGAGCCTCGACGTGGCGCTGGAGTACACAGGTAAACCGCCCACGGGTACCGTCGAAGCAGCGGTCGAGCCGTTCCAGTTTGGTCTCAAGAACGAGGATGGCACTTTCGCCGTGGCTGATAGTTTCCCCTCCGAGACCAAGGACATATGGACCACCTACAAGTACGACGGAATGAAGGATGGGCAGCAGGTGGTGTGGAAGGTATACCTCAACGGCACAGAGTATCCTGAGTACCGCACCGTTACCACCTGGGACGGCGGCACCTCAGGCGAGACCGCCCAGGCTCTCACCGACGACTTCGCCTACGGCAGCACCTACAGCTTCGACCCCGGCGAGTACGTTGTTGAGATGTACGTCGACTCGGTGCTGGTGCAGCGCGGTTCCTTCACGGTCGAGGAAAGCAAGACAGCGCAGTAGTAAGCGCCTGCGATCATTTTGGGAAGCAGGGTAATGCTGTACTGGGTCACTACCTAGTGCGGCGACCCTGCTTCCCTCCTGCCATCCTGAGCCCCTCTCTGTCATCCTGAGCGCAGCGAAGGATCAGGTGGGTAGTTAGAGTCCTAAACGTTGGGGATGCTTGCGGCACTAGGATTGTTGGTTCTGCGACAGAAAGAGTCAAACACGGGCGACTGATCCTTCGCTTCGCTCAGGATGACAGAGGGGAGCTTGGTCCTGTAATAGAAACCGCCAGGCATCCACGAACCGAATAACCCTAACCGCATCACGTTTCACGTTTCAGAAGCCCCAGCGTCCCGGCATAAAACCTGCTCAAGTGTATACTACACAGGTATGAGCAGCACCCCTGATCCCAAACCCAATTCGGCGGCGTTCTCGGAGTTCTCGGCGGGCGGGGTCGTCTACCGGCGCGTGGGCGATACCTATGAGGTCGTGGCCGTGCACCGCAACCGGCACACCGACTGGTCGCTCCCCAAGGGCCACATAGAGAAGGGCGAGACCCAGGAGCAGGCGGCCCTGCGCGAGGTGAAGGAAGAAACCGGCCTCGACGCCCGTATAGTGGACAGGCTCGGCGAGGTCGTCTACTTCTACAGGCGTCCGAGGGGCCTCACCCGTAAGGTGGTGCATCACTTCCTGATGGAGTACACGGGCGGCGAATTCGGCCCACCCAACTGGGAAGTGGACGAGGCCCGCTGGATCAATATTGACCAGGCCCACACGCTGTTCACCTACAAGAACGACCTGGGCATCGTGAGAAAGGCAAAGGAGAGGCTAGAGGAAACGTAGTTCTGAAACGAGAAACGTGATGCGGTAAGGGTTATTTGGTTCGTGAATGCCGGGCCGCGTCTTTGTTGGGACCAAGCTCCCCCCTGTCATCCTGAGCGTAGCGAAGGATCAGGTGGCATGCTAGACTCCCCAACTTATAGCATAATGGTGACGAGAGGAACCATATTCCTCGATAGGGAGAGTCAAGCATGCCACCTGATCCTTCGCTACGCTCAGGATGACAGGAGCATCTTTAGTCCCGCAAGCTCAACAAGCTGGTTTTCACGAACCCTGTATAGCAAACCGCATCACGTTTCTCGTTTCAGAACTACGTTTCACGTTTCAGACACCATGTTCTACGATCAGGCGAAAATCTTCATAAAGGCCGGCAACGGGGGCGACGGTAGCGCTTCGTTTCGGCGCGAGAAGTTTGTACCTAAGGGCGGGCCGGACGGTGGCGATGGCGGGCGCGGCGGTAGCGTATACCTGCGCGTCAGCCCCGACCTCAACAGCCTGCTGCCGTTCCACTACAAGCAGCATTTCAAGGCGCAGCACGGCGGCGCGGGCAGCAGCAATCAGAAGCACGGCAAGGCGGCTCAAGACCTCTACATCGACGTGCCGCCCGGCACCACAGTGGAGGTGATGGACGAAAGCCCGATTTCGGGGGCGGCCGCCGAGGTGCTGGAGGAAGACCTGCTCAAGCCTGGGCAGACGATGCTTGTAGCGCGTGGCGGGCGCGGTGGGCTGGGCAACGTGCACTTCACCACCTCCACGCACCAGGCACCCCGATACGCGGAGAAGGGGGAGCCTGGCGAAGAGCGCACCCTCGTGCTGGAACTACGGCTCATCTCTGACGTGGGGCTGCTTGGCTACCCGAATGTGGGCAAGTCTACGCTGCTATCGGTGGTGAGCGCCGCTCAGCCCAAGATAGGCGACTACCCGTTCACCACACTGGCCCCGATGCTGGGTGTGGTGGAGGTAGACGGCGATACGTTCGTGCTGGCCGACATACCAGGCCTGATAGAGGGCGCAAGCCAGGGCACCGGGCTGGGCCTTGAGTTTCTGCGGCACGTACAGCGTACCCGCCTGCTCCTACACGTCGTGGATGGCTCGGCGGGGCTGTGGGACGCCTACATGGCCCCGGCCCAGGACGGTGCTAACAGCGATGACCGTGGGGATGCGCACCCCTCCCAGACCACCGACCCTATAGCCGACTTCAAGCGCATCAACGCCGAGCTTGAGCAGTACGACCCCGACCTTGCAGAGCGCCCGCAGATTGTCGCTATCAACAAGACCGACATACCGGAGGTTCAGGAGCGATTGCCGCAGTTGATGTCCCAATTCAAGGACATGGGCTACGACGCTTACCCCATCTCGGCGGCGACAGGGCAGGGCGTGCAGGACTTACTACGCGCAGTGGCGGCCAAGCTGAAAGAACTGCCCAAGCCCGAGTGGGCCGAGGAAGAGGCTGCCGAGGGCGAGGAAGGGGAGGAAGAGGAGAAGGTGGTCCGCCCGCAGTACAGGGCCGCCGAGTCGCGTCAGTTCGAGGTGATGCCCGACGGCAAGGGCCGCTACAGGGTCGCGGGACACCGTATCGAGCGCCTCATTACCTCCACGGACATGAGCAACCCATTCTCCCTGGAGCGTTTGCAGCGCGAGCTTGCCAAAATGGGCGTGAGCGAAGCCCTGAGCGCGGCAGGCGTAGAACCCGGCGACACCGTCACCATAGGCCGAGTGGAGCTAGAGTGGAGCGACGAGCCCTGGGTCAGCTTCGAGCGCAACACCTCCCGCCGCAAACGCCGTGAAGGCCCCGGCAAACAAAGAAGCTAGTCTCTTCGAGGCGTCGCCGAAACGGCAAAGCCTGAGCGTTGTCGACACCTCACTTCCAGTATATCCACTACATCAGCTTACCCTCTTTACCTGTCCAGAATGTGCATTCTGTGACACTTTTTGTGACGCCCTCTATAGCAAAAATAGCATTATAGTGTAGGTACTTGCAGTTCCCAACTCGCCTCGACCTTGCGAAGGGATTGCGGCAGGCAGTTAGATGCTTCTTTATCTCAGCTCGTAGAAGGGTCCTGGGGCAAGCGATTTGGTCGCTGAGAGAGTAGCGCTCCACCGGACGCGGAGCTGTCTGGGGAGCAGCTATGTTTCTTCGCCTCTGAGTAGAGGCGTATCAGGTCGTTCTCAGTTGAGGGCGAAACGAAGGAGGGCGAAATGGCGAATTTTGTAGTGAAGGTGGTGTGCGGCACATTCTCCAAGAGGGAGGATATACTCGCACCCGGCCGTTATTGGACCGCGGTCAACATATACAATCTAAACCATGCAGCCACCGCGACACTGAATGTACGTCTTGCCATCGCGGAGCCTGCCGCGCCGGGTCCTACCTCCCACGCACAAGGCTCCACCTTCAACCTGCCTGGGCAGCTCGTTCTCAAGCCGGAGCAGGCGTTGGAAATCGACTGTGACTATATCATGAGGAGCGCGCGTGAGGTAGCTCGGTACGACAAGGAGTTTCTAAAAGGTTTTATTGTCATCAGGTGCAACGTTGAACTGGATATTGTTGCTGTCTACACGGCAGCAGCGCCTGAAGGCAACGTTGTCTCTTTTCAGACCCAGCACGTCGCATCTCGCGTCTTCTAATAGCGTTTCCTCGCCAAACTAGCGCAAAAAGGCCGTGGGCGCGCCCACGGCCTTTTTGCGTATCACAACTAATCTTAATCTCGGCTATCCTTTATCCTCTCCGCATCCCTCCGTCTGTTAAACCAGCGATTCGAAGCGGTCGATGTCGGCACGGATGATGGCGAGACTGGAGCGCCAGAAGTCGGGGGTGCGGATGTCGATGCCGAAGCGGGCGGCCAGGGTGGCGGCGTCATCCATGCCGGTAGAGGAGA
>JAXDKH010000413.1:0-6630 GCA_034667185.1 Chloroflexia bacterium
CTGGGGCCAACCCATCTCCAGGAGTATCTCCACGCCTTTGGAGGGGTGCTCCTCCGCGGTGGGGTGTATCTCCCAGTCCCAGTCGTGGATCAGGCCCAGGGTGCCCCAGTACTCCGCGTCGCCTCCGTATTCGCGAGCGTAGGCGCGCATGGCGGCCTCCACTGCGAGCATGTGCTTTCGCAGGCCGTCGTTCTGTACGTGTTGTTGTACCAGTTGCCAGGCTTCTTCCCTGGTCTTCCCGTTCAGGCTCAATGTAGTGTCGGTCATGAAATTGTGTTTCTCCTGTGTGGTAGTAGCCACCACTATAGCAAACTGGCTCGCCTGCTGACCACCACAGGTACGAGGTAACTGGTATAGGTTTAGGGGTCAGCACCCAAGTACCCCTTTGTCATTCCGAACGCAGTGAGGAATCAGGTGGGTAGGGAAGAAGTTGCATTAGAGTGAGGGCGGGAGTCTGTTGCGCTCATCTTCCTTCATTGCAGCAGAGAACGACTGCCACCTGATTCCTCACTGCGTTCGGAATGACAAAGGGAAGTTTGGTCCAGCCTGCCGAGGCAACTTGACTTGCCAGGTATGGTCTATGCTGCCTGCCATGCCGACACTGCTCATGCATAAGAACAAAGCCCCTCCGCCAGATGGGGAGGGGCTTTGTTCTAGCGGTCAGACGAGCTACCTTCTGGCAGGTGTCTGGCAGTTTGGATAGAACGTGTTGGCGGCTATCTTCGCGGCCTGTCCCCTTGTCACAGGGTTGTTCGGCCTGAAGTATGGCCTCGATTCGTCACGGCATGGCTCGCCCGCACCTCCGCACGGATAGCCACTGACGACTCCTCTCACGTACAGACGCTCTACGTACTGGTAGTAAGAAGAGGGCGAGTTGCTCGGCGGCAAGTCCTCGAAGCTCTGTCCGCTCACTGCCTCGTTGAAGCCAGCGGCGTTAGATACTATCTTGGACATCTGCCCCCTGCTAGCGTTGGCACCGGGCCTGAAGTACGGCCTGTTGCCACTATGGCACGGCTCGCCAGGTCCACCGCACGGGTACCCTCCCATCACGCCTTCGTTGGAAAGCCTGTTGATCCATTGGTAGAAGGGGCTTGAAGGTGGTACATCTTCGTACCTCTGAGGACCGGGGTCGCCGGAAGCACCTGAAGCGCCAGCCACGATCTTACTGATCTGCCCTCTCGTGATCTGGTTAGATGGCCTGTAGTACGGGTTGCCGGAATTGCCGCAAGGCTCCTGCTGGCCCGTTTCAGGGTTGGTGCTGCCGCACGGGTAGCCGCTTACGATACCGCGGCACGCCAGGCAGCGCACGTATGGGTAGAATGAGCTTGGGTCGGTGCTCTGCGGCACGTCCTGGAACTGGATCGGGCAGACGGTAGCCGTGACGGTGGGGGTGCCTGTGCCTCCTGGGACAGCGGTCCCGCAGGTTAGCTGCTCGATGATGCGCACGTCGTCAACGTACCAGCCTGGCGCGTTGCCACTCTCGTCGCTGCCGTGCCGCCAGCGGAACATCACGTTCATACCCTGGAGAGAGGAAAGATCAACTGTCACGCGGGTGAAGGCGGGATAGCCGGCCGACGTGCTGCCCCACCCGGGGCGACCGGTCAACGGGTTGCTCGGACCACCGAGCACGGAGTTATAACCGCCCTCGGTAATTAAGGTCAGAGCGTCAGTCCACGTGCCGCCATTGTCGGTCGAGTACTCCAGCACGCCGCCGTCGAACGAAGCGGGTCCGCCAATCGTCTCGAACTCGTACGTGTGGTAGAACTGCAGCAGCACGGGGTTCGTCGTGTTGGGAACAGCGACGGCAGTCTTCATTACAAGCTGTTCATCGCCAGCTATGTCGTTGTTCGGCACGTGTGCCGACCATGTGCCAGTGTGCGACTGGGTGTTACTGACCGTCCAGGGCTGGTCGCCTGTCACCTTGGTCGAGGTGAACACGCCCAGCGTGCCGGTCTCGAAGTCCTCGGACATGAGGATGTTCGTGGAACATGGTGTGGATGTAGCTGTGGCGGTAGCTGTGCGCGTGGGTGAAGGTGTCGCCGTGGGTGGCGTTCCAGTGACGCTTGGGACGGCAGTGCCTACGTTGCACTGGTTGACGCTTATCGTGTAGTTGGCGCAACCCACGTTGGCCGAGTTCTCAAGCACGGCCACTACGAACGACCTGCCCGCGGGCACGGTGAACGAGTAGCTGAAGTCAGGACCGGCAGAACCCATGTCGCCCAGGTAGTTCTCGCACTGGTTGTCCGGGTTGAAGTCGTCTACGTAAGCCGCGCTGAGCAAGGCGTTGTCACCGCAATTGCTCGTGATGTGCACGGTCATGCACTGCGGGTTGAGACTGGTGTTGTAGAAACGCTTCGTCTCGTAGTGCCGTGCCACCTGATCGGCAATGGCCGGGCAGGTCTTGGTCGTACCGCAGCTGCTAGGCACGCCGTCGCGGCTCAAGCGCCCAATCGCCATGGGATCATTCGTATCGATGGAGCCCTGCACCACCTGTGGATTCGGGCAAGACGTAGCCGAGGGGCTGGGCGTGCGCGTGGCCGTCGGAGGGGTACCTGTGCTGCTGGGAACCGCCGTAGGCGTGCTACCGGCGACGCAGTTGGGCATCTTGAAAGAGCCTATGCGTGTGCGCCAGTTGCGCAAGCCGGTCTGGGCGTAGTATTCCTGGGTGTACCAGAAGGTACAATCATCGGTGTCTACGTTGAGGCTGCTGTAGTCACCCCAGCGACCGGCTATCGTCTCGGTCTGCGAGCCTGAGCCCTGCTTTAGCGTCGCTTCGCCCTGAGTCAGGTCGCCCAGGGGGTCAGTAGACAAACGTCCTGTATACCTGATAGAGGGGAACACGCTACTACTCGACACGCTGTAGCCGAGGGCGATGTTGCCCGCCCCGTCCATAGCGGCGCTTCCCATCCAACGGTGCAAGCCGTCTGGGGGCGAGAACGTGCCCTGCTGGAAGACTGTAGCTCCAAGGGCATTATTCGGGTCGCGGAACTCGTACCAGCGTATACCCGCTGTATCGGTGCCGTTATGCACCACATTCACGGTATGATTCACCACCAGCGATTCGTAGGTGCCCATATTCCGGTAGGCCACCCTGTTCATAAAGCGGTCGCTGATGCTGTCCAGGACCGGCGCATTTCCGGGCTGGGGCACGCCGGGGGCGCTGCTGTCGAAGTCGTCGACCGTGATGTCGAACGGGCCGAGGAGCGTGGCCACGGGGGTCGGGTCCCAGGTGGTAATCTGGAATTTGTACTCCCGCACGCTGTTGCCTTGAACGCGGTTGGGAGTCATATAGAAGTTCGGGCTACCCGCGGGCGGCAACCTGTAACCGTCTAGGTCGCTGGGGAGGAACCCACCGTCGGGGAACGTGCGGGTCTCGTAAATCATCCTGGCAGTGGGGTCGCCAACCAGCATCTTGTCGCGCTCAAACGCGAAGAAACCGGCGCTCACGATAGCCGCGCCGCCAGGAGCCTCGTTCGTGGACATGTAGTACGCGTCCGGCCATACGCCGAAGTGCGGGTAGTCCTCGAAGCTGGACTCGCTGGTCTGGAATGCGTACAGGTAGTACGCGCCCGAAGCGTCCCCGGTCGCGGAGATCGCGATGCACTCGAAGTAGGGACCGGTTCCCACGGGAACTTGATCCGAGGGGAGACCAAGCGGCGCAGTGAACTGGCTTAGCAGCCAGCGGTCGGCAAGCTGGTCGTAGACGACGATCGGGTCGCCCGCGTTTTGCGTCTCGCACTCGCCGCCAAAGCTGACTGCCTTGTAAAGCTCGTTGAAATCGATCACACCGGTGACGGGGCTACCCGTCGCCTTGCTGTACACCTGGAAGCCGACGTTCACCATCTGCACGTATTGCGTGCGCCCAACGTCGCCCACCGTGTCAGGTGGAATACCACCCCAGTAATTATAGATGCCATCGAAGTTGGCGATGGTAGGGGGCATCACAAGGGGGCCAAAGATGGTTTGAAGAGCCGGGTCGTTTTCCACCCGGGGCGAACTGCCGCGAAGCTTGGGCTCAGGGGCTAGTTGCCTGGTGGGAGGCTCCACCGTGGTCCTGGACGGTAGAGTACGAGCAGCCGGTGAAAGGGCTCTCTTGACCGTCCGGTGCACCTCACCGCCGTCCGGTAGCTTGGTAATGAGGGTACTCTCTGCCTGTCTTGCTATCTCAGTGGCCTGCGCCGACGAGGGTGTCACCGCGCTCTGGCCTAGTATCGGTCCGTTCAGTTGCGGACCCTGCCCCTGGCCTGTAGTGGCGTTCTGCGACTGCTTTAGCAGCCCCGTGGCTGAAACTGACACCACCAGAACCAGAAGTAGCACCGCCAACAGGAGTTGACGGTTCGTGAACCTGCTCTTTGTTGAGAGCATGAGCTATCCTCCTTCCTTGCGATTGAGTAAAGCTCTGGCCTATGCGGCCAGACTGGGCATTGCATGACCTCCTGGCTTGTGCTTGCCCTCATTTCGGTCGCGGTGTAAGCAGTGGGATTTGGCGGACTTCTACTGTTTTCGAACGGCAAAGGGGCACATGAAAACAGCACTAGTGCTTCTAGAGCAGCGGTAAGGGCGTAGCGCCGTTGGGAGCGACCGAAGCAAAGTGGTGAGTGGTTGCAACTTTCGTACCATCGGGTGCTCATTAGCCACTTGCCGGCAACTATGGGCCATTACACAGTTACCTTCAATCAGGAGAAATTAATTAACCTGGGCAGCTACATTAATTCATCTAAGTGATGTTGAGCACCGGCGAAATGGGCATCATAGTACCGTGGCGAGGGTCCACGGCAGGGAATGTCCTGTGAAATAGGCTGAATTGCAAAATACAAGGAGAAGGTAATGAAGGGTCTGGCTATAAAGCTGGCTATATCAACAATGGGTCTGCTGCTCGTAGGCCTCCTGGCAGTGGCAAGTCCCACCTACGCCCAGACGCCCGGCAAGCATACGGGTGGTACCGCACCTCAAGCGCCGGAGACGTGCGGGTTGGCATGGAGGACAGTGACCACGCCCGCCACCGACAGTATGTACAGCGAGTTGGAAGACATCGAGGCCTTGAGCGCAGACAACGTTTGGACCGTTGGATACGAATGGCTGAATGATAAGGGGTATCCGCTGGCATTGCACCGAGCCGGCGAGACATGGAGCAAGGCTTCGCTCCCGGATACCGGCCCAGGCTACCTCACAAAAGTGTCGGCTGCCTCTGCAAGTGACATTTGGGCGGTCGGAAGCCGGACCACGCAGTTGGGGGCACAGACCCTGATCTTGCATTACAACGGAACGACGTGGGCCGAAGTAAGTAGCCCCCACCCCGGCGCCGAATCCTGGTTGTACGGTGTTGTTGCCCTTTCAGCGAATAATGCTTTCGCGGTGGGCGAGTACCGGCCCGGAGATGAGCCTGGGGTCTGGTCCAGGCCGCTAATCCTGAAGTGGGACGGTGCCACCTGGACAACTGACAGTGTAGCCGACCTTGGGGCGCACATTACCACTCTCTATGGCGTCGATGGAAGCTCACCAAGCGAGGTATGGGCGGTGGGAAGGTCGGAAATGAGCGATGGAAGCGATTTCCATCCGCTGGTCCTGAAGAGACAGGGCAACCAATGGGTGTCAAGCCCCCTTGGGAACGCCGGCAACCTGGTAGGGAGCCTCAGGAGCATAGCAGTAGACTCCTCCAACCTGATCTGGGCTGCAGGTTACCATAGAGACGGAGCCGACAACAACACGCTGGTACTGAGGTGGAACGGCAGCAGTTGGAGTGCCGAGCCAAGCTATTCGGCAGCGGGACACGAAACAGCCCTACAAGACATCGACACGAAACAAGGAACCGGTCTGGCAGTCGGATATGAGCGCGTTGCCACGGACGCGGGTGATCGCGTTACACCTCTCATACTTCATCATGTTGCCAACACGTGGATGCCGATGTCCGCGCAGGAAGTTGGGCCGATCGTCACCGTGCTTGAAGGTATATCCATCGTGTCGGCCAACAGTGACGTCTGGACTGCCGGCGGCTACAATGCGGCCCTCGACCAGGAGTGGTCAGATACCCTGGTACAGCGCTACAATGACCCTTGCGCCAACCAGCCCGCTTGCAATCTCCAGTTCAGCGACGTCCCAACTGGCAGCACCTTCTACCCCTACGTGCGGTGCCTGGCCTGCCAGGGTGTGCTCGGTGGCTATGCGAACGGGACGTTCAAGCCGGGCAATAACGTCACTCGCGGCCAGCTTGCCAAGATCGTCGCCAACGCGGCAGACTTCAACGAGCAATCTGGACCCACCCTGTTCGCCGACGTTGCTCCCGGCAGCACCTACTTCGACTACGTGCAGCGTTTGGCCTTCCGGGGCATCATCGGCGGGTACACGTGCGGTGGCCCCGGCGAGCCTTGCCTGGAAGGCAACCCAAAGTACTTCCGCCCCAACCAGAACGCCACTCGAGGCCAGATTGCCAAGATAGTCTCGGATGCGGCGGGCTTCAACGACGTACCCGGCGCGCAGATGTTCGAGGATGTAGCGCCCGGCAGCCCCTTCTTCGACTGGGTGCAGAGGCTTGCGAGCCGTAACGCGCTCAGCGGCTACCCCTGTGGCGGCACCGGCGAAGCGTGCGGTGGCAGCAACCTGCCCTACTTCCGCCCCAATCAGAACACGACG
>JAXDKH010000414.1:0-9918 GCA_034667185.1 Chloroflexia bacterium
GTTAAACAGAAAACCCAGACAATCCGTGAGGACCATCCGGGTCTCTGTTTCTCCCAGTCCGCCGGGCGAACCGACGTACCAGAAGTAGAGTTAGTATAGGGGCGGTGCCTGAGCGAGTCAATCCCTCAATCGGCAAAGTTTTCCACATCCAAGCGGCCGTTGGAAGGGGACATAACTATGGAACTGCTGCCACAGGAAAGCGCAGGCTAGGTACGCTTGCGGGTCAGCCTGCGCACGACCACGAGGGCAACCACGCCCAGGCCGATGCGGGCCAGTTTGTCGGCTGCCCGGTACTTGGGGGTGCGCCAGCCTCCTGAAGAAGTCGTGGGAGTGTCATACAGGGGAGTATCCAGGTTGTTATGCCGTTCCGATTCCGGAATGTCTGTGAGCATTACCGGCCTGTGCACGGCACCCAGCAACTTGTCGAGGAGCGCCGGGGCGAGGATGTTGTTCAGGTTGAAGAGGACCCCTGCGGGCCCCGCGTAAACATCGCGCTTTGGCGACTCTGCAGTCTTCTCTATCGCTTTAGCCACCTCGGAGGGCGGGTAGATAGGCGGGGCGGGCTTGGGCATTACCCCTTCAGTGGTGAGTGCGTTCTGGTAGAGGGGCGTGTCGATGCTGGCGGGCATCAGGATGCATAGCTCTATGCCGCTGCCCTCCAACTCGGCGCGCACAGCCTGGCTCAAGCCGTTCAAGGCCGACTTGGAGGCGGAATAGACCGACATCAGGGGCAGGGGCCGTTGCGCCGTTACCGAAGTGACGTTGATGATAGTCCCACCGCCCTGCTCCCGCATGATGGGCAGCACAGCCTTTATCCCGTGCAACTCGCCCCAGAAGTTGATATCGAACAGCCTGCGGGCCTCGTCAAGCTCGATCTTCTCGAACTCGCCAACGATGAGCACCCCGGCGTTGTTCACCCATGTATCTATGCGCCCATACTGCTCGACAGCTGCGCTCGCAAGGGCCTGCACCTCACTGTAGACCGATACGTCGGTTGGCACCGATACTGCCTCGCCGCCCTCCCCACGTATCTGCTCTACCAGGTCATCAAGTGCCTCGTCGCGCCGGGCTGCCACGACGACCTTAGCACCTCGCTTGGCTAAACGCGCCGCCGTCTCCCTCCCAATGCCCGATGAGGCACCCGTAATCACCACCACCTGCTGGTCCAATGGTTTCGCCATAATTTCCACCCCCCCAGAAAGGAGACGATAGACGATAGACGATAATAAGAGACTTCTCCATCGTCCATCGTCTATTGTCCATCGTCTATTGTCCATCGTCACAGGCTAATAGCTCGTGTGCTGCTGAGCAATCTGCCCGATGCCACCGGAGATGCCTTCCGCGTTCATGGCCGTTTCGAGCAGCACGGGCAGGCTTTGTGCGACCAGTTGGGCGGTACGCTCTTCCTGTTGCAGGTTCTGCTGGAGAAGGCCGGCAATCTGCGGCTGGCCCATAAGCTGTGCGCTCATGAGTAGGCCCTGGTAGGCCGAGATCTCGTAGTGCTCGACGCGGGCCGCCGAGTTGGCGATTGCTACGTCGCGCACGCCGCTGGCACCTGCAGTCTCACGCAGACCCTTCTGCCCCTCGCTGACGATGCCCTTGGCCCCGTCGCACATGATACGCTCCGGCTTCTGGCCCAGTATGCCGTACACCTGCTCGATATTGGCGATCTGTTGCCGGGTCTCCTCGATGTGGGTGCTGATCATCTGGCGCAGTGTAGCGTCGCTCGCGCCCTGCAGCATCTCCTCCTGGCCCTTCAGGAACTGGTGCTCAGCGTCGTAGATATCACCCAATTCGTGTAGAAAAAGCTCGTTGATGTTACTGATGTTTGCCACGTTGTAACTCCTCTCGATATCCGGTTCTGGGTTCTAATGTAAGTCATATTGCCCGTGCCCTCCTGGTGACTTGGTGCGTCCGGGCGCAGTACATGAGTGCAAAGTGCATGCCAGATAGAGGGGTTAGCGAGGGATGACCGCAGAATCTAGCGGCCCTAGAGAAACACCATAGGGAGACAGGAGTTGCAAGCAACGTGCGAGGAAGGGAAGGGGTTTAAACAGAAAACCCGTACGATCCGTGAGGACCATCCGGGCTTCTGTTTCTCCCAGACTTTCGGCGAACCGTCCATCTCGAAGTGGTTTGAGTATAGCTGCTAGCAGAAAGCGAGTCAATAGCCGCTTGTATGAGTTTTCCACATCCATATCAATGTTGGAAGGGGACATAACTATTTCATCGTCCCTCTGTCATCCTGAACGCAGTGAAGGATCAGGCGACACGCTAGAGTCCTCAACATTGGGGGTGATGCTGGCAAAAGGAACCTTGTCGCCTGAGTACCAGGGGTCTGGAACGGGCTGCTGATCCTTCACTGCGTTCAGGATGACAGAGGGGGCAGGGTCGCTACTCTTCTGCATAGAACGTGTTTGTCATAGAGGGAATCTGCCTGCGCGGACGTTGACAGAGTGGTAACTTCTGTGTTACAGTAACCATGTGGTTACCAATGATAGAAATGCCGCCTTGGTCCTGGACGCCCTCGGCAACCAAGTACGACGCGACATCCTGGGCATGTTGAAAGCAGAGTCGCTGCCTGTCGGTGATATTGCCGCGCGGCTACCCATCAGCCGCCCCGCCGTCTCGAAGCACCTGCGCATACTCGAGAATGCCGGCCTGGTCGAGTACACGACGAACGGCACGCGCAACATCTTCCGGCTGCGGGCGGGGGGCTTTCTAGCGGCTCGCGCTTACGTCGAAGGGTTCTGGGACGAGGCCATGCAGAATTTCGTGCGGCTGGCGGAAGAGGGACCGGGCGCTACACCATGAACACACCGGACCCAACTGCCGTCAAGAAAACAATCGTAGTACGGTGCGGCCTGGAAAAGGCCTTTCGCACCTGGACAGAACGCATCGACGCCTGGTGGCCCAAGGGGCATTCTCTAAGCGGAGACCCCGGCACCACCATCTTTATCGAGAACCGGGTGGGCGGCAGGATATACGAGCGCACTCCAGGCGGCATGGAGCACGACTGGGGCGAGGTCCTGGCCTGGGAACCACCGGACCATTTCGCCTACCACTGGTACCTGGGCAGCGGCCCCAAACAACCGACGCGAGTAGACGTCAATTTTATAGGGCACCTGGGGGGTAGCACGCGCGTCGAGGTCACCCACTGTGGCCCCGAACTGATCGGCGAGCTATGGACGCGCAATAACTCCCGGTACGACTCGGCGTGGGAGGCGGTGCTTCCTGCTTATGTTGTGATGTGTAACCCATAAGAGGAGGGACATGCAGTGAAAGCCTACAGCGCTTCAACAACAATCGAGGCAACTCCCGAAACCATCTGGTCGATCCTCACCAACGCCGCAGGCTACCCGGAATGGGAGCCGGGGGTGGACAGGCTCGAGGGCCGCATCGCGCCGGGCGAGACGGTAACGGCCTACACGAAGCAGAATCCAAACAGGGCGTTCCCCGCCAAAGTCACAGAGTTCGTGCCAGGACGCAAGATGGTGTGGAGTGGCGGCATGCCCCTGGGTCTGTTCAAGGGCGTGCGCACCTTCACGCTGTCGCCGCAGGGCGGCGGCTTGGTGGAGTTCACAATCCGCGAGGAATTCAGCGGGCCGCTGCTTGGGCTAATCGGTCGCTCAATCCCCGACATGACCTCCACCTTCCAGCAGCTCGTCGCGGGGCTCAAGCGCCGGGCGGAAGGCACCAGCTAGTCTCGTCACTCTATGACTAGCCATGGTCAGGAAAAACGCAACGCAACCGCTTACTGAAAGTTCCTCAGCCCTATAAATACAGACCGTCACTTACTCTATTTCTGGAAGAGATTGGGCAGCTTTCCGTATGGCAGCTGCCTTTTGCTGTGCCACCCTTTTCACTATACGCTCAAGAGCGTTCAATCGGGTGGCAGCGACCACGTAGATACTGTCCATTGCGGTCTTGTTGGCCAAAGCCTGGTTGAAGTCATCTTTAGCCTCTAGCCATTCGCCTTCCAGTTCCCGGCGGCTTGTAGTAGGAAAGTCTCTTACAGTAACTTCGCTCTTGTTTAGCACTATCATTTTGTTACCTCACTTTCATTGTGACGCTTAGATGCCATATTGTTCAAATCTGCTGCCCGATGAGCTATTTCATTGTGAAGGAGTACGCTCACTCCCAGGCCAGGGTGCTACTAGCTGATCACCATTATCCTTGGAGTAATTGTAGGGATCAATTTGCACAAAAGCTACCAGGAATGCCTCTACCACACGCGGGTCGAATTGTAGTCCACTCTGCCGCTTGATCTCGTCCAACGCCTCGCCTACCTTCCATGCTCGTTTGTAGGGCCGTTCGTGAGTAAGGGCATCGAAGACATCTACCACCGCCACAATCCTTCCCTCTATTGGAATTTCCTCTCCTCTGAGACCTTGAGGGTAGCCAGTACCGTCCCACCGCTCGTGGTGCGTTAGAGCAATACATTCAGCGGTTCTTGTGAGCATGGAGCGCCCCTCCGAAAGTAGCTTTGCACCCACGGTGGTATGGGTCTTCATGATCTCAAACTCTTCAGGGGTGAGCCGGCCCGGCTTGAGGAGGATGCAATCGGGAACAGCAATCTTGCCCAGGTCGTGTAAGGACGCTGTTCGCCTGAGTAGCTCAACATAGCCTTCAGGCAATCCCAGGCCACGGGCCAGCAGGGCACTCAACTCGCTCACCCTTCGTGTATGCTCCCCCGTCTGGTCATCACGGTATTCTGCGGCGCTGGCCAGGCGCTCCAGTATCTCTTGCTGGGCAACTTCCGCCTCAACCTCTTGGTTATGATTTTGAAGCTCCAGGTGAAGGACCCGCGTCTCAAGCAGGTACTTGGTGCGCACGAGCACCTCCATAGGATCCAGGGGTTTGGTCAGGAAGTCTTTCGCCCCTACCGCAAGCGCTCGCTCTTTGGCTCCCTTACTGGTGTTATCGGTGAGCACTAAGATGGGAAGATACTCGTTCTCCTGCACCAGCGGCTTAAGTAGCTCCATAACGTGAGACCCATCTATATCCAGCATCATCACGTCCAGCATCATCACGTCCAGCAAGATCAAGTCTGGTTTGTAAGTAGCCGCAACGGATAGCACCTCACGCGGGTCAGTGGTACTTATGTACCCTTTATAGCCTGCTTCCTCCAGAATGCCTTCCAAGAGACGGATGTTATCTGCGTGGCTATCCGCAATGATGATGCGAGCGTCTTTGTATTTTCTTCTCTGCTCATACATGATGTTTCACGCTGTGTCCCATAAAACAAGACACAATCCCCCCAGTCTAATTATGCCTCTCGAAGGCACATTGTCCAAGTGCCATTAGTCCTGATTTACGTGCTAACAGTCCTTATCATTGTGTACCAAAGGCACATTATCCTAAGAGCTCCACCATATCCTAAGAGCTCCACCATTATATAGACATGCTTCCTGAGACGATCATGCGCCGACCCTAATTATGACAACCACTGTTCCGGTATTATGGGGCCCCACGTGTGATCGCAAAAAGAGACGCTACATTCATAGCGTCACAGATACATACATGACGTTTGATGAAGCACAGCCTTGCTGACCTAACCAGTAGTATGATCATGCTGAATCTAACTTAATGGAATTATACTTTACGGTTACTATAGTAATTATAGCCTAAAAGTACTGCCATAGTTGCGCGGGCGGGACTGCCGCGCCATCGTTGGAGAGGCAGCTTGCAGGTAGGATAGATAGGAACCGGGCGCTCCGGGAGTAATCCAACAATACACTCAGGACTTTCGACTTTAGAAGCGAATCTTCGGAGCGAAAGTCCTTTCGCTCTAAAGGTACAGTCACTATCAGACTGAAGGGCAGGCAAAACATGCAGCGACATTACAACCCCATTTTGCGAGTGGGACGTCTCGAACTGCACGAGCAGTATCGCTGACATTCTATGCTATAGGGACCTATATGGCACGAGCACGCGCAGCCTTGTGCCCCTGTGGCCCCTGTG
Organism: Chloroflexia bacterium; assembly: GCA_034667185.1. Lineage (GTDB taxonomy): Bacteria > Chloroflexota > Chloroflexia > QHBQ01 > JADMIH01 > JADMIH01. Next base: position 5,965 of record JAXDKH010000414.1, read on the forward strand.
CCGAACACGTAGAACTCTGCTCCTCTCTGTCATTCAATTCAAGCGCAGAACCTGCCCAACAGAGCGCCAACCCCGGCTTTCTTGCGCGTAAAAACAACCCAACTCAGGTGCAGCCCGCGGCTACCTCAACATGCGTAGCCAACATGGGCTAGGCGCGCTGTCTTGACACCCCTTATGGCGGTTGCTATACTTGCCAGGGTTACCATAACCTTTGGTACACTCGTGGTGAATGATTGCGGGCTATTAATTGTGGGCTAAGATGGTAGCTTTTACCGCACACGCAGCCCAGATACCGCACACAAGTTATGCGTATACGCCATAAGATACTCCTCGGATACCTGGCGTTCATCGGCTCAGCCGTCGTCCTGATCGGCTTCTTCCTGAGCAATCTCGGCGACATCAACGCTCACTACGCCGACCTGATGAAGAACGACCAGCGTATCCTGCTCCTCCTCAACAGCCTTCGCTCCGGTGTGCAGAGGCAGATTGTCGCCGTGCGTACGTTCCAGGTCATACCCGACCTTTCCCTGCAGTACGAGTTCATGGACGCTCGCAAGGAGCAGGCTGACGCCCTCCAGCAGATCGAGCCGCTGCTGGTTAAGCCGCAGGACCAGGAAACGATGACCAACCTCAAGGTTGCCATCGAGCGCTACGACGGCATCGCCAAGCAGGTGATGACTTTCCCCAGCCCGCCACTCTCAACAACCACCACCATCAGCGGCACGGGCGGCGTCGAGATTACCGGCACCTTCTCCACTACCAATGCTACTTCAGCACTGGCAAACCAGGCGCTGAGCCTCAAGCAGCAAATGGAGAGCGAGACCGCCCGCTATAACCTGGTGAACGCCATGCAGGGCTTCATCGTCAGGAAGACGAGCGAGGTCGAAGAGACCAGCGCCGCACTCGACATGCGCGTGCAAGACGTATCCACCCAGGTGCTGCTGCTGTCGCTCCTGGGCGGGCTTGGCGCTCTAATAGGGGCCATGCTGCTCACCGAAAGCTTCACCAGCCCTCTGAGGCGGCTCATGCGCAACATCCAGGGCATATCCTCAGGCGACCTGCACACCGCCGTGGCCGTACGCTCCCGCGACGAGATAGGCGAGCTTGCGGGGGTGCTCGAAACGATGCGGCAACGCCTGGCCCACACCGCAGGCGAGAATATGGACCTGCTCAACAGCGCGCGTGAAGAGGCCGAAAAGCTAGCCAGGACCAGGCACGATCTCGAACACGCAAACGCCGAGCTGCATGAAGCCCTGGCGGTCGAGTCGGAAGCCCGCAAGCGTATAGAAGAGATCGACCGGCTCAAGGCCGAGTTCACCAGCATGATCTCGCACGAGCTGAAGACCCCCGTATCGTACGTCTACAACTACGCGGGCGCGCTCAAGGAGCACAACAACAGCCTCAACGACGGCCAGCGCACCGAGTTCCTCACCGCCATACAGGGCGAAGCGCAGCACCTGCTCACGCTAGTAGACGACATCATGGCTATCTCGCTGCTGGAGTCGGTGGGCCTCACGCACCGCTTCGTCGAGACCGACCTGCGCAAGCTGACCGACTCGGTGGTGAAAGACCAACAGCTTACCACCCGCAGGCACACCATCACGGTGAAGGGCCCTGAGAAACTGCCCGTGCGCGCCGACCCGACCCGCCTGAAGCAGGTGATGAACAACCTCCTTTCCAATGCCATCAAGTACTCGCCGCAGGGTGGGCCTATCGAGGTGCGGCTGCGGGCTAACACAGCCGACGACACCGCCACCGTGTACGTGCGCGACCACGGCATCGGTATCGACCCGCAGGACGTGCCCAAGCTGTTCGACCGCTTCATGCGCATCCAGCGCAAGGAGACAATGGCGATACCGGGTAGCGGTCTCGGCCTGTACATAGCGCACCATATTGTGCAGGCGCATGGCGGCATCCTCACCATTGAGCCCGCCCCAGGCAGCGGCACCATTGCCCAGGTCACGGTGCCCCTTATAAACACCGCCCAGGAAGACGCGCCGGAGCCCGAAGAGGTAGAAGTAGCGGTGGCCGTGGCGCACGAACCGAGGAAGAACGGCAGGGCGCACAGGGTAGAGAACAACGGGGTGCAGCGCAACAACGGCGACGGTAGCTACGAGTCGAACGGCAACGGCGATGGCGACGGTAATGGCCGTAAGAATGTCAGGATCACCAGCAGCGACACGGGCACCCATACCATCATCACCGTTGACAAAGACCGTACAACGCAATCGTTAGTCGAGGCCGAGGAAGTTACAACTACCAAAGCCTAGATAAGGAATCTACTGGATGAACAAACCATCAGGTTGGGAAGAAGCAGTTGTGGAAGGGAGCCCGGACGGCGCGGATGAAAAGTCGTCCAGAGAGGGCCCTATTCGCGTAGTGGTGGTGGACGACCAGCCGGTGTTCACCGAGATGTTGGCGCACGTGCTAGACACGAAGGAGGGCATCGCGGTCGTGGGCATGGCGTTCACCGGCGACGAGGGCCTCAAGCTCGCGCTGGAGACCCGGCCCGACGTGCTGCTAGTGGACTACCACATGCCCGGCCTGACGGGCCTGGAGGTAATCCAGCACCTCCGGGCGGCGGGCGAGAACACCACCGTGGTAGTACTCACCGCCGACACCGACGAAGCGATTATGGCCGAGGCAATCGCAGCGGGCGCGGCAGGCTACATCACCAAGCAGCAGGCGCTGGTCGAGGTGGAGCAGGCGGTGCGCACGGCGTCTGAAGGCGAGCCAGTGGTGCCCGCGTTCATGATCCCCCGCATCCTGTCGCACTTCCACAAGCAGCAGCAACGCGAACAGCAGGCCGACATGCTGCGCGAAAAGCTTTCGGCCCGCGAAATCCAGATACTTGAGCAGCTAGCCAGGGGCGCGAGCAATGACGAGATAAGCGAAACGTTCGTCCTCAGCCCCAACACAGTGCGAACCCACATCCAGAATGTCCTCAAGAAGATGGGCGTCCACTCCAAGCTACAAGCCACCACATTGGCGTTGCAACTCGGCATCATTACAATGCCCAAGAGCTAGAGGAGATTTGGAATTTCGGATTGCGAATTTCGAATTTAGAAGATATCCGGCAAATCCGAAATTCGAAATTCCAATTTCCAAATCATGTCAGATGTTCAGCAGCTAAAACACGAAGCGGCCTTGCGCGCGGTGGAGTACGTGCGTGATGGGATGGTTCTGGGGTTGGGGACCGGCTCTACGGCCACGTTCGCAGTGCGGGAGATTGGCAGGCGGGTGGGAGAGGGCCTGCGCATCAGGGGCGTGCCGACTTCGGAGAGGACCGCCACGCTTGCTACAGAGCTGGGGATACCGCTCGTCACGCTGGATGATGTTGAGGGGATAGACCTCACTATTGATGGGGCCGACGAAGTGGACCTTTCCACGCTGAACGTCATCAAGGGGCTGGGTGGGGCGTTACTGCGGGAGAAGCTGGTGGCGCTGGCTACCGCCGAGGTGGTACTGATCGTGGACGAAAGCAAGGTGGTGCCCCAGCTTGGCGACCATGCCCCCCTGCCCGTCGAAGTGGTGCCTTTCGGCTGGAGCCGCACCTGCTCCGCCCTGCACGCCCTCGGCTGCACCACCGAACGCCGCACCCGCGACGGCGAACCTTACATCACCGACTCCGGCAACTACCTCATAGATTGTCGCTTCCAGGGCATCCCCGATCCCGCGACTCTAGCCCAGAAGGTCAAGGGCATAAGCGGCGTCGTGGAGCACGGCCTGTTTGTGGGCATCGCTAGGCGGGTAGTAACAGCCTCCTCGGACGGCGTCAAAGTCGTAGAGCGCTAAGCCCCACCCTGTCATCCTGAGCCTCCCCCTGTCATCCTGAGCGTAGCGAAGGATCAGCCGCCCGCTCTTGGCACCTGATACCTCGGCATATTGTTCCCCTTGCCGTCATCATCCCCAACGTTGAAGTCTCTCACCTGCCTACCTGATCCTTCGCTACGC
>JAXDKH010000415.1:0-5940 GCA_034667185.1 Chloroflexia bacterium
ACGCAATGCAAGCTCTAGGCTGTGAAACTAAACGTGACGCCGGATCGTCATATATATTAGGTAGGTTCGTATGCCGTCCCTACCCCTGCACAGCCGGTGCGGTTAACAATTACGAATTACTAACTACGAATTACGAGTTATTTTGATTGGCCCAGTCATGATAAATATGGGCTTTGGCGGCTTTCCGCGTGCGTAACTCGCGATTCAGGACTGACAATTACTTGGAAGCACTTGCTTGGAGGTAGAGTAGAGCTTTGGAGATTTCGGTGCAAACTATACGATCTTTCTCGCGAGAGAAGGAGAAAGGATGGCAACTAAATAACCGTGATATATGGCGTCACCTCCACGGAGATAGTGAGTTGCACGGTGATGCCCAGCATGGCGACTCCGACGAGCATGTCGATTTCGAGATGCTTGGATTCGGAGAGCTAGAGCTTGATATTCGCGATTTCGACGGCGACGAACCTGAAATGGCGGAAATAGGTTTAGCTGTAGAGGGGAGCGATATTATGAATTTAGATACAGGACAGTCGGCCATCATTGGTGGGGTTGAAGAGGACGATTTGCTGCACTACGAAGGTGCGGCGGGTGTCGAGCACAAGAGCGCGGAAGACTCGGTGGGGATGTACCTGCACGAGATCGGACGCGTGTCCCTGCTGTCGGCCACCGAAGAGATCGCGCTGGCTATAAGCATGCAAAAGGGTAAGAGGGCGCAGGAGCGCCTGGACGGCGATGAGCCGCTTACATACGAAGAGATCAGCAAGCTGCGCTCCGAGGACGCTCGCGGTCGTGCCAGCCGCCGCCGCCTGATTGAGGCCAACCTCCGTCTGGTGGTGAGCGTTGCGCGCAAGTACGCCGGGCGTGGCATCTCGTTGCTTGACCTGATACAGGAAGGCAACTTCGGTCTGCTGCGCGCGGTGGACCGCTTCGACTATCGCAAGGGGCACAGGTTCTCGACCTATGCAACCTGGTGGATACGCCAGGCTATCACCCGCGCCATCGCGGACCAGAGCCGCACGATCCGTCTGCCCGTGCACATGGTGGAGGCGGTGGGCCGTCTGACCCAGGTGTCGCACAGGCTGCAGCAGCGGCTTGGGCGCGAACCTTTGGCGGACGAGATAGCCGCCGAGATGAACATCACGCCCGACAAGGTGCGCCAGATCGTGGGTGCGGCTCAGCAGACGGTGTCGCTGGAGATGCCCATCGGCGAGGAGGAAGACGCCTCGCTGGGAGACATCATCGAGGACCGCAACACGCTTGCGCCCTCGGAGGCGGCTTCGCAGCAGCTGCTCAAGGAGGAGGTCATCAACATGCTCGAGGGCCTGACCCCCCGCGAGCGCCGCGTGATCGAGCTACGCTACGGTCTGGAGGACGGTTACAACCGCACCCTGGCCGAGTTGGGCGACGAGCTTGGCGTAAGCCGGGAGCGCGTCCGCCAGATCGAGGCCGAGGCCCTTACGAAGCTTCGCGGGTCGCAGGACACCAAGAAGCTGAAGGAGTACCTCGATTAAGGTTCCATAATCTTAGCATGAAAAACCACCCTGCCACTTGAGATGTGCCAGGGTGGTTTTTCATGTGAAAAAGTAAGAACATCCCGGTTCGGCTACAGTTCGACACCTCATCTAGTGACTATATGCATCGCTTGGAGGCCAATTGCGAGTGAAAGGAAGAAATCCACACCGGCTATGCCCAGGTTGTTTTGTGACGCTTTTTGTGACACTCACCCGGGCAAAACGGTATGTATAATCTAGGCAGGGAACCACAAGTGGGTGTTGAATCTTCCTGAGTGCCTGATGGCATACAGAAGCAAAGCCGGCACCTACGAAGTAACGGTTCTTCCAACGGATGGCATCCTAACGTAGATACCCCGACGAACTGCCGCATAGTCGTTGGCCTATCCGTAAGATAAGAGCCAGGAGGGTCGCCATGTCCAGGGGAGTTGTAATTGAAGTTGGCGAGTATGGGCCTAGGTACGAAGGGGAACTCGAATCAAACAATCTCCACCGGGAAATCTACCGTTGGGGACCGAAAGCCCTCACGGTGGGACCGGACGGCACGTTCTGGGTAGCTGACACCGTTGGCATCCGCGTGCTCGGTTATGACGCAGTAGGCAACCAGAGTGCCGCTGTCAGCCTCAAAGGGCATGCCGTGGGGCTTGACGATGTGAAAGCAACGGAGAGTAGCCTCTTCGCGCTGGATGCAAGTGGCGATGCGCCTGTGGTTCTCCAGTTTGCCTCGGATGGGCAGGTATTAGAAAGCTTCGCCGTTCCCCCTGCCCAGAACATGGCAGCCGCGGCAGGAAACGAGGGACAGGAACGGGTAGCTACCGCCCTTCGCGTAACAGAGGACCAGCAGGTGCTGATTGAGTACTCAGGGGGAGCAGGATTCGAGCCTGTTCAACCCGCGGCAGCCTTCGCGGGGCCCTTAGAAGCTCTCCCTTCCGGCGGCCGCTCCTACCGCGTCCAACTTGACGCTGTGGAGGACGGTGCTCCTGCTACCGCCTCTCTATGGGTCGATGGCAACACCGTTCCCATCAAAGTGAACAACACGCTGGGCAGCGTGCGTTTGCTCGGCGTCAGCCCTGCCGATGGGAGTGTGTACGCGGAGGTAGAAGAACTCTCCATGTCGGCTGACAGGCTAGACGTTGACCTCACAGTCTGGCGCTTCGACGCGGATGGTAATCCACGAGGTGTGGCCCGTGTGCCGCTGAGGGACCGTTATACCTACGTGCCTAACGGCCAGGCAATCGGCCCGGACGGCAACGTATATACATTGATCACATACGCAGACCGTGTAGAGATACAACCCCTTGAATTCAGCGATTCGTCCCTCCCGCGCATCCTTGCGAAGCCTTCCGGTAGCACTCGCGGCACTCAAATGATTCCCGGGTTAGCCGCAGCCGCCGCTGATGGGTGCATAGACCGCGCCACGATAGAGGCAAACGCGTTCAGGTTCCGCAACAATCAAATACAATTGTCGGAGCAAAACAAGTCCGGGGCCTGCGCGGGGCGGGGTAAGCCTCGCTATTTCGACGGACAGTTCGGTAGTCGTAGCGTCGCCTACGACTGGGGTGGCTTCGATAGCGTTGACGAATATAACCAGTTCATGGCCCAGGGCTTCCAGGCTGGCGATATCAACGTCGATAGCCCTGCGTCTTCGGGCGGCGTCGAGAAGTGTTCCAAAGGTGTGGACTGCTCGGGGTTTGTGAGCCGGTGCTGGGGCCTGAAATCCAAGCAGGGCACGGCTACCATATACACGGTGTCCAACAGGCTCCCGTCCTTTGGTGCGCTCAAAAAGGGCGATATCATCAACCTGGCAGGCAGACACGTTGTGCTCTTCTCCCACCGCGATCCCAGCGACGGCAGGCCATGGGCCTGGGAATCCACGTTGGACGGTGCGGTGGACCGCGTGGTGTGGAAGCCAAATCCTTGGAGTCGCTACATAGGTTGGGACCCGCGGCGCTTCAACGGCCTGTGCGACCCTTGATATGTGTGCTGAACGGTAGGTAAGCGACAGGGTTTCATGAGGTTCCACCTGGCATCAGACGCACCCTGGCCGAGTTGGGCGATGATCTTCGCGTAAGCCGGGAGTGCGTCCGCCAGATCGAGGCCGAGGCCCTCACCAAGCTTCGCGGGTCGCAGATACTAAGAAGCTGAAGGAGTACCTGGACTAACTGGCTCATCCGAAAGAAAATGAAGAAAACACCTCCTCTGTTTCCAGGAGAGGTGTTTTCTTCATATTAATTGCACTGTCCGGTACACTATGGTGGCAGTAGGCTATTCCTCTTTGGAGACACTATCATGCGCCAGCCCAGCGTAAAGGTGCTTATAGCCGGAACGGTGATATTCCTTTTCCTTGGAATAGTCTTGGCGACTGCTACGTTCTTCCCATCGAGAGAGCAGGCACCGGCAAGCTCATCTCTGCTAACCGTTCCCGCTCAGTCGGAGCCTGTCCCCAACGCGGTTGCTACCACAGAGGCACAAGAGCAGGCCCACAGCCAGTATGTGGAGGACGTGCGCACGGGCAAAGTTCCGTCACCACTGCCCAAAGACCCGCAGTACATTCCTACCTCTATACCGATGAGTATCGCAACTGTAGAGGCGATGACCATGCCCACGCCTCCGGGTGGCATAGGCATTGTGCAATCGCCGAGTAGTGGATGGCACCACAGGTACCACATCGAGAATATGTGGTCTGGTGCCGTGGACGGCACGCGGGTCAGCCTGTATGCAGGGTCAAAAGCAGACGACTTCGATGTATGGAATGAGCCGGAGCAAGGCGTGCTGATCTGTGGCATGATGAGTGACAAACCCGAGGCTGAATACCTGGCGCCGAGCAGACACGGCAGGCTGCACCTGGTAGTTGCAAATGGCAACTGCCTATCCGCCGTTTCAGCTGATGGTACGGATTATTCGTTCGACGTGGCGCAACGTACCTGGGGCTGTGGAGTGACGAAGCCTTAGCAATGGCAGCGTTGTGTTTGACGCTCACCCGCAAATCCCGTATAATAACAGGCAGGCTTTCCGCCGGTACTTTGCTAAAGATGGGCTTTTGTAACACTGCCCCAATTTGCACGCACAAACAGAGGAGTCATACAGACAGATGCTCAAGATCAGGCTGCGCCGAATGGGCGCTATCAGGCAACCGCATTACCGCATCGTAGTCGCCGATGCTCGGGCCCCGCGCGATGGTGCCTTTATCGACACGCTCGGTAGCTACAACCCGCTCACCGACCCCGCTACCATCAATATCGACGTTACGCGCTATGAGGAGTGGAGGCAGAAGGGCGCGCAGCCGACCGAAGCCGTGGTTAGCCTCGTGAGGCAGTACAACCGGGCAGTTCGCCAGGGCACCCAAGCAGCCACGCCCCTCACCAAGAAGGCCCAGCGTGCCCAGGCTCTAGCTGCCCAGCAGGCACCCCTCGGCAGCCCCGACGAGATGGCTGCTCAATCACCCGGTGGTGGTGACGAGCCTATCGAGGCGGGCACGGGTGGAGTGACCGGCGTAGGTGCCAGCGTTGCACCTTCCGGCGTTGAGGGCGAGGATATCAGCCTTGCCGAAGCGATGGCCCCCAGCGTGCCCGGTGAAACTCTCTCCGATCCCGTAATCACCGGCACAGGCCCTGGCGGCCAGACCGGCGATACCGCCAGCAACACCACCCACACCAGCTAGTGAGTAACACGTAACGCCCATTATTCTACTTACGCGCTACGTGTTACTCCCAAAGAGAATTGCCATGAAGACCCTGGTAGAGTACATCGCCCGGAACCTGGTAGATAACCCCGACGAGGTGCAGGTGCGCGAGCACAAGGGGCAGTACATCGTGCGCGTGCAGTTGCACGTGAGCGACGAGGACAAGGGCAAAGTGATTGGCCGCGAAGGCAAGATCGCCCGGGCCCTGCGCACCGTGGTCAACGCAGCCGCCTCCCGCGAGGGCAAGCGCGGCGTGCTGGAAATAGAGTAACTTCCCCTTCACGGCTGCTATGAGCGTCGATCCGTCCGGCGAGCAATCTGTTGCGCGTAAAGGCAAGGCTGCCGAGGCTGGAAACGCCGCTGCCGGTGTTCCCGCTACCCCCGACGACTCGCAACCTGAGCCCGCAGTTCCCGCCCCAGAAGTCCCCGACCACCTCATCGTAGGCCAGGTAGTCGCCCCGTTCGGCGTGCGCGGGGAGATGAAGGTGAACATCCTCACCGAATTCCCCGAACGCCTCGCAAAGATGGACGAGGTCATTCTTGCCCCGTATGAGTATGCTGATTTAGGCGATCCCACAAGCCGCCGTCCCGTGCTACGTCCCCGCGCTCATGGCCCACAGGGCGTTGTAGCGCCCCGCAAACCTACCCCGTTCCAGGTAGAGACCACCCGCGTCCACAAGGGCCAGATGCTCCTCAAGGTAAAGGGAGTAGACACCCCCGAGGCGGTAGAGGTACTGAAGAACTGCT
>JAXDKH010000416.1:0-4310 GCA_034667185.1 Chloroflexia bacterium
GGGAAGCAAAAGGTTCTTCTTGCGGCTAGCATCCCCAACGTTGAGGGAGTCTAGCATGCCGCCTGATCCTTCGCTACGCTCAGGATGACAGGCGGGGCTGTGGATTACAAGGACCGGCTTTGGTCTCTTTAGATGCAGTGGACCTGGGCTTGCCAGACTGAGTTAATACGCCCAGCTTTGCGCTACAGCTTGAGGGCGGTGCTGGCGCTCCCAGCGCAGGTAGTCGGCCTTTTCGAGGGAGGCCTGCCAGATGGCGTGATGGTACAAATCAACATCGGGCGCGACCGCTGCCCACAAGCGCGCCTGCGCCTCGGCTATCTCCTCTTGCGAAGACGCCCAAACAATTGCTCTCGCTAACTGCCAGACCGGATTGCTCATCGTTGAGAACCTCATGATCGTAAATGTTGTAGTTAGACCGGATGCAAGATGGGTGCCAGATAGCTGCTACTCTTGATGCCCGCCTACATGATAATACTATCTCTACCGGCAGTATACCATTGCCCGAAAGGGGTATTATCAAATAACGGCAGCTTAGATACCAATAATCCTGTGAGAAAGCCAAACATGATAGAGCAGCAGAAGATGATAGCGCGGGTAAGGCAGATTTGCCGGGACGACGAGCGACTGGTAGCAGCGCTGATGTACGGCTCGTTCACCAGAGACGAGGGAGATACCTACTCAGACATAGAGTTCGTGCTCTTCTTCCTCGATGATGTCCATCACGAGGTCAACCCTCGCGAGTGGGTGGGCCAAATCGCTCCGGTCGAGATGTACTTCATCAACGAGTTCGGCAACGGCACGGCTATTTTCAGCAACCTCGTGCGCGGCGAGTTCCACTTCGACAAAGCTTCCGACATGCGCCAGGTAGAGGGCTGGAAAGCCGCCGCCTGGTTCCCCTCATTGGAGACAACCATCCTGGTGGACCGCACCGGCGAGCTAACCAGACTATTACAGCCCTATGCCCTCCCGCCCGAACATGACACGCCTGAGCAGGTGCAAACCCTGTGTGAGCGCTTCATCAACTGGGTGATGTTCGGCACCAACGTCATGTCACGTGGAGAATACGCCCGCGCGCTTGACCTGCTGGGCTGGGTCCACCGCTACCTGCTATGGTTCGCCCGCCTCTCGGAAGGAACGACCACGCACTGGCCCACCCCCTCAAAGAGCCTGGAACCCGACATCTCCCCTGCCACTTACGCCCGCTTCAAGACCTGCACCGCTTCCCTGGACGAACACCAACTGTGGCAGGCATATACGAACGCCTGGGAATGGGGCAAAGAGCTAATGTCGAGGCAGGCCGAGAAGCATGGAATAGCACTCCCCGCGAACATCATAGAGGCGCTAGACGCCAGAATAGGTGCCCTCTCTAATCTTCGACCACTATAGGATACCTGGTCAATAGCAACACCCCTGTCATCCTGAGCGCAGCGAAGGATCAGTAGCCGCTTCTTGACTCTTCCTATTGCAGCACATGGTTCCTAGGGCCACCATCATCCTTTAAGTTGAAGAAGTCTAGCATGCTACCTGATCCTTCGCTACGCTCAGGATGACAAAGGGGGAGTCTCAGGATGACAGGGTGCGGCTATTAACCACTTTCTAGCGGTGCACCTTCTCCCTTATTGCTTCTTCGTATATCTCCGCGATGCGAGCGATCTTGTGGTCCCAGGTGTGCTCGGACAGCACTTTGCGGCGGCCCGCTTTGCCCATCTCACGGGCGATGTCGGGGCGTTGCAGAAGGAACTGTATCATATTGGCGAGCGCGGTAACGTCCCCAAACTCCACCAGGTAGCCGTCCACGCCGTCCGAAATGACTTCCGGCACTCCACCCGCATTGGCACCTATCACGGGCGCGCCGTTCAGCCACGCCTCCAGGTAGACGATGCCGAACGAGTCGGTGCGCGAGGGCATGCAAAAGACCTGCCCTGCGGCCAGCAAGTCGCGCTTGTCCTCGTCCGAGATGAAGCCTAGCCAGCGGCACCGCTCGCGCACCTCCTCGGGCAGGTTTTCGTAGTAGTCGCGGAACTTGTCGAGCATGGTGGAACCTGCCATGATAAAGGTAGCGTTCACCCCACGCGACATGACGTGACGCATCGCCTCAATCGTGTGAGTGGTGCCCTTGTCGTAAGCCGCCGCCCCCAGGTAGTAGACGATTGGCCCCCGCACCCCGTACTTCTTCCTGAAGCGCTCCCCGTTGCCCCCCACCACCTCGTAGGGGTTGACCCCCACGCCTACCCGGTGCATCTTGCCCGTATCCACGCCCAGTTCGCCCAGGAAGTCCCTCTCCAGCCGCGTCTGCACTATCAGGCGGGTGGCCCGGCGCTCCAGGTCCAGTTGGTGGCGCATGCTGTAGTAGCGGCTGATACTCCGGTCTCCCGGCTCACCCAGGTGCGTGAAGGGGGTAATCACGTGTGGTATGCCCACTCGCTCCGAGTAATCCGTAGCCGCCGCTATCATCGACTCGAAGGGGATGTTGGTGGTGTGCACCAGGTCGAAAGCGCCGGGGGACAGCGCCTTCAACGCCTTACGCAAAGAAGGCACCCACGGCGTGATGCGCGAGAAGCGGTAGAGGGTCGAAGTAGGAGGGAAAGGCAAGTCGCTAAGGACAGCCATACCCCTGCGCCACGCCCGGTAGTAAATGGGCGGCAGCGGCAAATGTCGCACCGGGAAGCGCCGTATCGACACCCCGTTGTGCCTGTCTCTAACCGAAGCTACGCGCCTCGCCCGCTTCGACCAGAAGTAGTCGAGGTCCCAGGCGTCAGTAGTCCACACCTCCACCGAATGCCCTGCTCGCGCCAATCGCTCGGATAGCTCCTGGAAATACAGTTCGGAGCCCCCGACGTAAGGGTGATAACGTTGGATGATGTGGAGTAGACGCATTTGGGATTTCGGATTACGGATTTCGGATTTGCTTCTATTTCAGCTGAATCCGAAATCCGAAATTCCAATTTCCAAATCACGGAGCCGGCGTGTCGGTCCAGATTTGAGTGTAGTTCAGCTTCTTGAAGACGGCGGCGCGTATATCCTTGAGGGGGGTGCCTTGCGCCAGGCCGTCTATCGTCATCTGGGCGGCTTCCTGGCACTGGCTGCAGGTGGTGCTATGATCTGTAAACTCCACCGAAGTGTCGGACATCGACTTGATGAAGCACTCACTCAAATCGTGGTGCGGGTGCTCGTAGATCGCGCAGCCGCAGTAGCAGGGGATGTAGCCGAACTCGTCGTAGTGCGCGGCCGCGCCCTGGTAGAGGGTCTTGACGGCCTCTTTGTTGGAGCCGAGTACGTTATTGAGGAAGTCGGGTATCTGGCCTACGGGCTTGGTCTCAAGCACTTCCTTGGGATTGGGCACCGAGCCGTTGAGACCCTTTGGCTTGCCCTCCGGTACCCCCTCATATGGTGCGCGGGCAGCACTCGTAGCTGATGAGCCCTGCCCCTGCTGCGTGCCACCGGAGCCGTTGTCGCAGGCGATCAAAGCCCCTACAATCACCGGCAGGAGCAGCATGATCACCACCCTCGTCAGCGGGGACACACCTCGCTGGCGCTCCACTTGCTGAGTGCTTCTAGCCTTGACCACCTTGCCAACTGGAACACTACTCAAAGCGCTTCTCCTATCTGCTACCAGCCTTACAGCCGGAGCCGCTTAGTCTTACCGGCGTATTGTCCCACATTTGCCTGTGTGATGCCAGAAGGGGACGAGGACGAGGACTGAGGGCTGAGTAGAAGAAGGGGATATTGTAGGGGCACGATGCATCGTGCCCCTACTAACCCCAACCAAAACATCCTTGGCGGGTTCTTGGTGTCCTTGGCGTCTTGGCGGTTCCGTCTCTTATCCTATTACCCAGCGTCAACCTACTAATCTCGCCAGCACTATACCGATATAGGCAGCGAACACCGAGCCGAAGAGGCTGGCCCCGCCGTAGAGGACGGCGAGCAGCCAGTCGCCACGCTCCAACAACGTGACGGTGTCGTAGCTGAAGGTGGAGAAAGTGGTATATGCGCCCATAAAGCCAGTGCCCAACAACAGCCGCAGACCAGGGTCGGCTACAAAGCGCTGGCCGATGAGCGTGAGCAGGAAGCCCAGGAGCAGGCTGCCGCTGACGTTTATGAAGAGCGTGCCGGAGGGGAAGGCCAGGCCGAAGCGGTCGGCGAATAGCTGTGTCAGCCAGCACCGGGCGTTGGCCCCGAACACCGCCCCCAGTCCTATCAGGAGGAACTCACGCATTCTCCCTCGATTTTGCCTTGCTCGGGTGCAGGAAGCGGTAGCCTTGCAAGTCTTCGAGCGTCAGCATGCCGCCGTTCACCTGGACCCAGGAGGT
>JAXDKH010000417.1:0-8770 GCA_034667185.1 Chloroflexia bacterium
ACCGCAATGGCGATAAGCCCTGCCGTGCGCGAAACGGCGTTGTTGATGCCCGACGCGATGCCGGAGTGGCTCACTTCCACTGCGTTCATCACGGCTGTTGTGAGGGGCGCGACCGTTATTGCCATGCCGAGGCCAAGCACCACTGTCGCCGGAAAGAACGTGGTCCAGTAGCTGCCACCAATGCCCGGCCACGCAAACAACGCGAAGCCCACGCCCGAAATGAGAGGCCCCACCACCAAAGGCAACTTCGCGCCGTACCTGCTTATCAGCCCACCCGACCAGCGCGACAGGGTGGACAGGAGCACAATGAACGGCAGGAAGGCGAAACCGGTGGCCGTAGCGGAATAGCCCTGCACCTGCAACAGGTTGAACGGCAGGAAGAAGAAGGCCCCGGCCAACGCCCCGTAAAGCAACAGCGTAAGGAGGTTCGCGCCGGTAAACGTGGACGAACGGAACAGGTTGAGAGGCATCATCGGCTGTGACACCCTGCCCTCGACCAGGACGAACAGCCCCAGCGAGACCACGCCGATTGCGAGCGCCGCAATAATGACCGGGCTGTCAAAGCCCTGCCTGGAGGCCTCCACCAGGCCGTAAACCAGACCGCCAAGCCCAAGTGTCGCCAGCGTAGCCCCGGCCCAGTCGAGGTGCCCACTCGCACCGGGGTCGCTACTCTCCGGCACGTGGATATAGAGCAGTAAGAGCACGGCCACCGAGAGCGGCACGTTGAGGAAGAAGACCCACCGCCAGGAAGCGTTCTCCACCAGGAAGCCGCCCAGCACCGGCCCCAGCGCCGTCGTTACCGACGTGAATGCCGACCAGGTGCCAATCGCCCGACCTCGCTCGACCCCTCTGAAGTAGGCGCTGATGATCGCCAGGCTGCCCGGTACCAGCAGCGCACCGCCTATGCCCTGGAACGACCGCGCGATATTCAGTTGCAGTGCATCAGGCGCGAGGCCGCACCAGATAGAGGCCAGCGTGAAGGCGACGATGCCGATACCGTAGATGCGCTTGCGCCCGTAATGGTCCCCAAGCGACCCGCCCACGAGCAGCAACGCTGCCAAGAACAGGGTGTAACCTTCGACCACCCACTGCATGTCGGTAACAGAGCCGTTGAGGTCGGTCTGCATGCGAGGCAGAGCTACGTTCACCACGGCCCCGTCAATGAACACCATGCTCGATCCGAGTATGGTGGCCGCGAGCACCCACAGGCCCCCGCCCGCATTCTCACCTGCAGGCACGCCAATATCAGCCCCTTTGGAAGGAGTCTGAACATTCTGTGCTTCCCGCTGGCCCATCGTACCCTGCCCCCATGCTACTTCTCTGCCACCACCCTGAAACTATATCTATAGCGCTGCCCCGGTACATCTGCCATTCGACTAGTAGGTGGACGACGGACGATGGACCAATACCCTCTGCTTAACACGAGAACTAATAGCCCCATATGTCATCCTGAGCGTAGCGAAGGATCAGCAGCCCGTTCTTGACTCTCCCTATTGCTGCAACAATGCTCCTCTTGCCACCATCATTCCTAATGTTGAGGACTCTTGTCTACCCACCTGATCCTTCGCTACGCTCAGGATGACAGAGGGGAGTTTGGTCCTATCGAAGAGGCATGAGAGCTATCCACCACGACGAGCACGATGCATAGTGCCCCTACATTCCTCCGTCTACTCAGCCCTCAAAGCTCGATACTCCTATCGTCCATCGTCCGCCCTACCCTGCCCCGACAATCTCTTCGGCGCACTGGTCGCAGTATGGGGTGGTCTCATTCGCCACGCGTTGGCCGCAGTTCTGGCAGAGGCGGTAGCCCTCCGACTGGCAGTTGGCGCACAACGCGGGTCCGGGACCGGCAGTCCAGCTATCGCAACGCACGCAGTTGGTGACGGGCCCCTTCCCACTGACAGGGGCAGAATTGGTATCGCTCATGGTTGTCTCCTTCTTAGCTCTAATACTTCAGTGACTCTTGTCATTCCGAGCATAGCGAGGACATGTGGTAGTCGTTCCCTGTCGCAACGTGGTACAGAGGAAACAAGGCCACTACTGTGCTCCAATTCGGCGTCTTCCCTGCCCAGCTGATTCCTCGCTATGCTCGGAATGACAAAGTTACTCTTGATTACTCTATTACTCTCTACACACGAGGTAGCGAGCCTCACCATTCAACCAGTATCACCAGGGCAGTTGTGTCGTCCACGTGGGAGCGATAGTTATAAGGGGCGGATAGGTCCTTGGGGTCGGGCAGGCTGCGCTCGGCGGTACGCTCGTCGGCCTTGTCGACCAGGGCGGCGGCAGGGTCCAGGGCTGTGAGGCCGTCACGGATCTCGGTGGTGGTGAGATTGGCGTACACCCCATCGCTGCACAGCAGGATAACATCACCCGTTCTCAGCTGGATGGTAGAAAACACCGGGGCCGGCGGGTCCATCGAGTCGCCAATCTGCCCGAACGCCGCGTAGCGCCGCACGAAGTAGTACAGTGCCTTCTCGCTCAGCTTGCCTATGTCGCGGCCGTCAAAGGCGTCCATCTCCTCCTGTACCGCCTCGGCATCAGCGTCGCTCAGCTTGCCCTCCATGACATCCAGGGTGACGGCGTCCTGGTCCTGGGTCAGCAAGAGCAATTCGCCACCCGAAAAGAGGTAGCCGCGCGTATCTCCGTTCTGCCCGAGCACGGCCCTGCGCCCGCCCTCGCAAAAGACCAGCCCGGTCATAACCGCGGCAGCCATCGCCTCCATCACGGTTTTACCTTCAGGGACCTCGGAAGGTGGGATCTGCCCGGAAGCGTTCACCTCCTGGAATACCCTGGGCCCGGCCTCAGCCACGACCACCGACAGCAACTCGCGGGCGGCAGTCACCGACAGCGTATCGGGCAGGTCCTGCAACCGGGCGTCCAGCACCTCCGCGATCTTGGCGGCAGCGTGCTCTCCCCCCACGGGCTTGCCGTCCACAATGCGCCGCGCGCCACCCATGCCGTCAATCACGACATGCGCGATACCGTTGCGGGACGACCATATGAGGTCCTCGTTATGGTCAAGGTGCTCCCTGCTGGGCAAGGTCTTAGACCAGGTACGGATATGAAAGCTCTGCGGCACAAAACCCCCGGGAGGAATTTAGAAACTGGAATTTCGGAATGCGGATTTAGCTGATACTGAACGAAATCCGCATTCCGAAATCCCAATTCCCAAATCACGATTTGTTTATTAGTTCCAGGACCAGGTAGCTGCCTTGCGCGGTGGGGTCGCCAGATAGGTAGTACATCACGGCGTCTGGGTCGCCCATGTATAGCTGGTCGTTGAGCTGTAACTCGAACGAGCCGTCGGGGCGGACGGTGCGCTTGGTGCCGAGGTTCTGGAGCGAGGTGAAGGTGTTCTCGCCTGGGGCCTTTACCAGCGTGTCGGCCTCGTAACCAGGGAATGCGCGTATAGTAACTACGTCGTCGGCGGTGAGGCCGATGTAGCACTGTTTGCGGTGGATAAGGTACTGCTTCTGGCCCTGCACGTCGAAGGGTTGCACCCATTGGCGCACGTCAACGTCCACCTGGGTGCCCGACTCCGGGTCCATGCGCCCCACCAGGAACTCGCCTATCCGCGTAATCGTGAACCCCTCACCCAGGCTGGGGTGTCCGTCCCGCACCACCACGAACTGCGCGCCAACTACATCGGGACCACCAACCCCCGAATCTCCCGCGCCCGCCGCCCCGGTAGAAGCGGCGGCCACCGGCTGCCCGGCAACGCCACTCGCCACACCACTCAAGGCGGGCTGAGTGCCAGCCACAACCTGAGGCTGCTGCGTCTGTGGAGAGGCTCCAGCATCGGCAGGGATGGCAAACCCGCAATTCTCGCAGAACTTCCCGGCCTCCTGGCCCGTAGCGCCGCAATTCGGACAGATTACTTCCATGTACGCCCTCCGTTGCTGAAGCGTGAAACGTGGTTCAGAAACGTGATGAGGTCTGTGCTATTTGGTCCTATGTGAGCCGAGACTGGTGCTTCATGTACCATCACGTTTCACGTTTCACGTTTCTGAACCACGCTTCAGAATCCTACTGCCCTTCGGTGTATGCCCATGACTTCGTTTCGGGATTGTAGACCAGCAGGCCCCTGTAGGTCCACTTGTCCTGCAGGTCCTGCACGCTGATGCTGACCAGGGAGGTGTCGCCGTTGGCGTCGAACCGCCAGTCGCCCAGGATGCGAGGCTCCGGGAGGTCAGCGGAGGACGTGGTCGCCACGGCGGCGCGTATCGCTTCGCGGTCCTTCGTACCGGCCTTTTCGATAGCGTGCAGGGCCACGCGCGCGGCCTCATAGCCGAAGGGAGCGAAGTCCTCGTTCTGGTCGTTCGGGTAGAAAGCCTTGTAGCGAAGGTACCAGTAGTTGCCTTGGCCGCTCAGTTTAGACGCCGGTAGACCCACGAGGGTCGAAAACACCTCACCTGGAGACTGGCCGGCGGCATTGGCGTCCTTGATGAACTGGTCGTCCTGGATGCCGTCCGCTCCCATGAATAGTCCCTCGTACCCTAAATCGCGCAGGGTGCTGAGCACGATACCTGCGTGGTTATAAGAATAGCCACCGAAGTACACCAGATCGGGACTGGCGTCCAGTATTTTCTGCGCAAGTTGCGTGTAGTCTGTGGCCCGCACGTCAATGCTTTCCGGCCCGCCCTTCACCTCCAGCCCGGCGTCCTTCGCGGCCTGCGCCACTATAGTCGCGATGCCCTTGCCGTAAAGCTCGGTGTCGTCGAGCACGTAGACCGATTTCACCCCCTGCTGCTGGGCGAAGGCCACGGCGGCAGAGCCTTGCAGGTCGTCGGCGGGCACCACGCGGAAGTAGTTGCGCACTCCCAGCGGGTAGTAGGCCCAGGGTTCGCCTGCGTTTCCAGTGCCCGGCTTGGTGAGGCCGGGGTAGGTGTTGCCGGGGCTTATCATCGCCATGTTCACACGGTTGAGGATGGGGATGCTGATCTTGGCAGCGCCGCTGTTGTAGGTGCCGATGTATACCATGGCGTCGGGGTCTTCGACGGCGCGCCGGGCGTTAGCGAGTTCGACCCCTGCGTCCCAGTTACCGCCGATAGTGGGCGCACCGTTGAGCGCGAGAAGCTCCACCTGGAAGTTACCGGCCCGGTGGTCCGCCTCGTCCAGCGCCATCTCCACACCATGCACGATGCTGGCAAAACTGTTCATCGGCACGCTGGTATATATCCGCACCACGTTAGAGTTCGAGGCGGCCCCGAACCCCAACCCCGGTGACAGCGCCACGAACAGCACCAACCCAATCACCGCCGCCAGGATGACCGGCACGACCACCTCCAGCGGCCCCAAGTTGAACGATCTGTTACGCATTTGTATAGTAAGCTCCTGAATGGACGATGGACGAGCGAGTGGTTAGTGGTTAGTGGTTAGTGGTTAGTGGTTAGTAGGGCCAGACCATAACATCCTTGGCGTGATGCGTTACGTCTCTTCTCCTGTCGTCCATCGTCCATCGTCCATCGTCTTCCGTGCAACCCTAACCCACTCCAATTACGTACATCACACGGACGATGTTACAGCGGCGCACGCCCGGCTTGCGCGCTATGCAATAGTGGCAAATGAAGGTATACTATCTCCACTGCCGGTGCCGTCACAGTATAAACGCGGGCCTGCTTCGCTCGCAAGAGCAAGACGCGTAGAAAGAGGTTGTTCGGATTGGCTAAAGCACAACGCACTAAACACGCGGCTACTCAGGTGTGCCCAACGTGCGGTAAGTCGGTAGTGCCCGATAACGGATATTGCCCCAACTGTGGCTCTCCCATGAACCAGGCAGCCGCGCAACCGACGACCGGAAGCACCAGCACCACCGCCACTTCCGCTTCCCCCATCGTATGCCCGGTCTGTAACACCACCAACCCGCCCGGCACCGAATATTGCTCCAACTGCGGCGCTCCATTAGGTCAGGTGACTGGCTCGGCGGCTGCACCAACCGGAGATGGAGTCGCCACCGCGACCAAGTGTAGCGTTTGCGGCCACGATATCCCACCGGGCGAAGACTACTGCCCCAACTGCGGCGCTCCACGTAGCGCATCCGTCCAGCTACCTGCCCCAGGCAGCGACGAGGAACCCGCGCCGGGACCCACCATCTGCCCCAATTGTGGCGCTAAGCTGCGGCCTGGGGCTAAGTTCTGCCGCGAGTGTGGCACCCGCTTCGACACCATAGCCAGCGACCAGAAGGGCGCGGGCGGACTCAGCCAGCTAAAGCCGGGACAAGTGCTCGCGGGACGCTACAAGATACAGTCGGTGATCGGCGGTGGTGGCATGGGCGCCGTGTTCAAGGGCGTCGACATGAACCTCACCAGCCGCGCAGAGCCGGAGGGGAGACAGGTCGCGGTCAAGGCAATCCTCGATACCACGGACCCCGAACTGCTGGCCGCCGCGG
The DNA here is from genome assembly GCA_034667185.1 of Chloroflexia bacterium. GTDB lineage: Bacteria > Chloroflexota > Chloroflexia > QHBQ01 > JADMIH01 > JADMIH01. Next base: position 6,392 of record JAXDKH010000417.1, read on the forward strand.
TGGAAGAGCGCGAAATGCTTGTGCGCCTCGACCACCCTAACATCGTGCGCATTTACGACATCGTGAACGAGCAGGGCGTGCCGTATATCGTGATGGCGTACGTAAAGGGTAAGGGTTGGAAGGACCTTTACGAAGACAACGGCGGCCCGCTGCCCGAAAGCGAGGCATTGCGTCTCATCCTGGGCATAAGGGGTGCGTTCGAGTACCTGCACCACCGCGTACCTCCGGTTGTATACCGCGACTTCAAGCCGGGCCAGGCCATTGAGGTAACCGATCCCAACGGCGAGAAGCGCCAGGTGCTGATCGACCTGGGCACCGCGATGGAGTATTTCCCCGGCCAGAAGCGACAGGCCTGGGGCACGGTGGGTTTCGCGCCCCCGGAAATCGGCGGCATCATCGAGCAACCGCCCACAATGGACCTGTTCGGCATTGTGAGCACATTGGCCGCGCTGCTGGGCGTTGCGGTCGACAAGCAGCCGATACTGGCCCCACCCCGCCGCGAGTGGCCCGTGTCCGAGGAGATTTACGACCTGGTGATGCGCGGGCGGGACCCCGACCCACGCGTGCGCTTCCAGACGGTGGAGGAGCTTTTCAACCAGCTAGAGGGCATCAACCGCTTCATACAGGGCCAGGAGCGCGCCCGCGTGGTGGGCTCTCCGCAGGTGAGCGGCGGGCGGAGCACACACACCCTCGCGCAGGTGCTCGTACCGGTGCAGAGCACCCTCATCACGGGCAAGCTGTTCAACCAGGTGACGGGCAAGATCGGCGCGCTGCCCGTGCTGAGTGTCACCGACCCCGCCCAGCAACTGCTGCAGCCCGCCCGCGACCTCATCGACGCCGGGCGCTACGTCGAAGCCCTCAGCCAACTGGACGTGGTGCTGAGAGCGCACCCCGCCAGCATCGACGGGCACCTGCTCAGAGCCACTGCCCTCAACAACCTGGGGCAGACCGGCGAAGCCAAAGCCGCCCTGGACCAGGCCAACCGTCTCGGCACGCCGGCCACCCGCTGGCGCACGCTGTTGGTGCAGGCACAGGCAGCCGAGACCCAGAACGACTTCGGCTCAGCCGAGAAGCTGTACCAGGAGCTTATCAAGCTGGTGCCCGGTGAAGTCTTGCCCAAGCAGGCCCTGGCCGATCTCTACAGCGAGACCCACCGCTACGATGAAGCCTCGGACCTCTACAGCCGCGTAGTGGCCGCCGACCCCGCCAATGCCGACGCCGTGCTTGGCTGGGCCGACAGCCTGGTCGCGCTCAACAGGACCGACGCGGCGATAGGTGTGCTGGACGCGGTCAACGAGAACGCGCTGCGCTACGTAGACGCCCAGCTTCGCCTCGTGGAGTTGTACCTGGTGCGCATCGACGGCTACATGAAGGCTAACCCAGGCCGCCTCAACGGTGCCAGCCTTAGCAGTCCCGACGTACAGGGTCTGCTACGCGACCTCGACCTCGCGGGCCGGGCCATCGCCGCCCTCAACGACCGCACCGAGTCGCGCCACTTCTACCGCCTGCAAGCCGACTGGTGGTACGCCGCGTACCGGCTCTCAAAGGCGGCCTTGCTCCCCAAGGACATAAGCTGGCCCGACAGCCGCCCCGACCACGCCAACTCACCCGACAAAGTGGGCCAGGACTGCCGGGCAGCCTACCGCCGCTACTTACAGCGTGCCCCTGATGCCCTAGACAGAGAGGAAGTCCTGGCGCGCATTTACTTCGACGTACAAGAGTGGCAGTAGCGGAATTTAGGAATTGAGATTTCGGATTTCGGATTTAGCTCCGATCTCCAGCAAAATCCGAAATCCGCATTCCGAAATCCGAAATGGAGGAATTCATGGTTAGATTTCGCGTGGCTCCGCATCCGGCTGAGGCTCAGGTGCTACAAGGGCAAAACCTGGCTCGCACAATGTACAGCATTGGGGCAGACGCCGGTGGTGGACCGGTGGGCAGGCAGAACGTGCCGGTATTCCTCGGGGTGGTGATGGACCAGTCGGGTAGCATGGAAGGCGGCAAGCTGGAGTCAGCCAAGGACGCTCTTACCAAGCTGCTGCGCCAGGTGCCCGCTACGGACAACGTCGTGGTGCACATCACCCTGTTCAGCGACTACGCTGAAGAGCTGGTTCCGCCGAGGACCGGCCGCGAGATCCAGAGTGAGATGGCCAGCCTCACCAGCCGCATTCGGGGTATCAACGCGGGCGGGCAGACCTCCCTCGGCTCCGGCCTGAGAGTGGCGTTGGAGGCTTCCAGGCGGTACCCTGAGTACGAGCGCCGAGTGCTGATGATCACCGACGGCAAGCAAGAGGGGCCGGTACCCATTAACGATGCCTACCAGGCCGCCAACGAGCTTGCCAACGCCCGCATCCGCATCGACGCCTGGGGTGTGGGCAA
>JAXDKH010000418.1:0-8944 GCA_034667185.1 Chloroflexia bacterium
ACGTAATCCTCGGCTTGCTCTTTGTTGGTGAGGGGGTGGAGGTTGGTCATGAGGTCTTGCACGTTGTTCTGGACCCCGAACAGCGGGTTGACGATGTAGTCGTCGTACATGAACTCCTCGCCTCGCACCATATCATCGAGGTACCAGTCGAGAATGCCGGTAGAGATTAGCTGCTGCGCGGTCTGTTTGGCGCGGTCGTACTTGCGCAGCCCGGCCAGGTAAGTTTTGGCCCACTCGTATGTTTCGCGGGTGTAAGCGTCCGACACGTCCGTGAGGGAGTCATGCCGGAAGTCGGGTTTGTACGAAGCGGGCAGCCCTAGCTCCGTATAAAGCTCGGGACTACGGAGCGCCAGGTCCATAAACGCCTTCTCGTAGAACTGGTCCAGGCTGAGGGAAGGGTCTATGACGGGCGTTGAGAGGGGGACCTGTGTGCCCGCTGTGGCTGTGCTTGTGCCTGTAGCAGCCGTGCTTTGCGGGCTGAGGGTGAGGGTGAGGGTGGCGGTAGTTGCAGGTCCAGCCACTACGACCGGGTTGGAGGCACTAACCGGCGGCAATGCGTGGCTGTCGATTTCCGCCTGCACGTCTCGGAGCGCCTGTTCGGCGGTCGTCTTGCCGCTCGCCACCTCACGCAGCGCGAACGCCAAAGTATCGGAGTCGAACACCCGGCTGTTGACGAGGGTGAGGGGCTGGGTGGCTGCGCCCTCAAGGATAGCCTCTACGGCTGCCCTGGTACCTGCATCGAGCTTCGTCCAGTAGCCACTGCTAAGAGCAACCGACTTCCGCGCGGGCACCCGCTCAACAGGGAAGGGGCCGCCATGCGTCCACGGTATCTCCTGCTTGCTGAGGAAGGAGAGCCACTGCCAGGTTTCCTGCGGGTGTTGCGTGCCGCTGCTCATTACGTAGCCCTCGGCGAACGACGGTGCGGAGGGCGAGGGTAGCACACCGGTCGCGAACGGGAGGTCTGCCTGCGTTTCATCAAGCAGGTTGGGAGACCACAGACCTACCTTACCACCCATGATCAATGTACTCGTCTCGTCTGAGCCTGGTGTTGCTCCCCCGGCATCCGCAGCCGTTGGTAGCAGGACATAGACCATACCCGATTGCGCCCAGGCAACCACGCGATTGAACGCTGCCGCTACCTCGGGCGTGTCCAGGCGCGTTTCGCCGGCCGGGTCCAGGTCTACTCCCGCGACGTGCAACTCGGCAAGCAGAGAGTCGACTCCATTTCCCCACCCCATCGTCCCGTATCGCTCGATCTTGTTGCCGTTTGTCAGAGCCAGCTTGTCCGCTGCTCCCAGCAGGTCTGCCCACTTCCAACCGGTATTCGGTCCCCCAACCTGGGCCGCCGTCCAGAGATCCTTGTTGTAGTTGAGCAGCGGAACATTGACATAACTGGGCAGCAGATAGGTAGACCGGCCTCTGGTAAGAGACTCCAGGGTGCCCGTGTAGAAATCCGTGCGGTCGAACTGCGGGTCTGCATCCATCAGGGGCTTCAAGTCGCGCATATAGCCCTTCGACATGGCTTCTGCCGGAAGAGCCACAGCAGCCGCGTCCGCAGCGCTGGCGATCTCAGGTATCGAGTAGAGGGGGTCCTGCACCGCGATGGTCTGCCCGTTGTTTGTGAGGGTTCGCTTCTGCACCACGTCCTCAAGTGATAGTAGGCGTACGTGTAGGCCGGGGTGCTCTGCTTCGAAGGCGTCCTTCAGCGGCCCGTAGACCGAGCGATCTTCTTCCCAGACGGCGAAAGTGATAGTCGTGCCCCCTTCTGGTGTGCTGGCAGGGGCAACCTGTGGTGTGGGGCTGGCGACCGCAACCACACTCGCAAGGGGTGTTGCGGTGCCGGGTACCGCCTTGGACCTATCGAACCCCTCCTGGCGATTGGCGAGCCACACCACGACGCCCACAACGACCAGCATGGTTAGTGCCGCTGCTCCGAGTATAGCCCTCTTATTCATAATCGTATCCTTCTCCTGTTAGCAGTGATTATTTGGAGCCTGTCTGCGAGTTCCAGGCACACAGGGTATCGCGTCACCCTGACGTCTGGTATACGGGTTCCTTGTTGGTATCCCACACGTTGGGATTGAAGATGGTGAGGTTCCGGGCAGCCGTGGCGCGATGCGGTGTTACCTCAGATGGTATTGCTCAGCGCAACGCAGCTACAGGGGCGCTTGCCTGGACGAAGGTCATTAAGAGATTCATCAGATCGTCGCCCGAGTCGGTGTCGAGAATTGAAGTGGCGTGGGCAGCGCCGGGGTATATCCTTTTCTGCTTGGGCTCGCTCGCCACGTCGTACATGTGTAGTATGTCCTTTGCCAGAGGGTCGTCCTCGCTGCTGACGAATAGCTTCAGTGCCGTAATGGAGCGCAATTCATCATCGCTGATAACCATGTCGTAGAATTGGACCGGGGCCGCCAGCACAATGACTGCGTCGGGCTTGGCCGATACAGCCACCTTGAGCGTGGCTGCTCCGCCACAACTACCTCCGCCGAGCACCAGCCTGGTTGCTCCCTGCTTGCGGGCAAAGGCGACTGCCGCCTGTAAGTCCAGGATATAAGTATGGGGGTCGTTGCTCGCAGTGCGGGTGCCGCTCTTGGAGTCTCCAAACCCCCTGAAGTCATAGGTGAGCACCATATAGCCGACGCTGGCGAGGGATTGCGCGATTTCGTTCCACACAGCTTTGCCGCGGCGCACGCAACTGTGCGAAAGCACTACAGCCGTAGTGCCGCGCCCGTACACGAGTCCTCCGAGGGTAAGTCCATCCTGTGTTACAAAAGTGACTGGAGAGCCAGTCTTTGGTTTGTGTGCAAAAGTGCCAAGTTGGCTCAGGAGGACGTTGAATGGTGGTTGGTTCTCAGGGTGCATCTCGAACACTGCTCGCTCGAAGTATTGCACTGTGTATGTCTTACCATCTAAGTCCGACTTCTCCTGGAACTCTTCTGAGATGGGGTAGCCTTGCTGAGCCAATCCACCGTGTGTCTGCCAGTAATCCAGGAACACACCACCCACTCGTTTGCCTGTCTCTTTGAATAGCGTAGAGCCTGAGCTTGTATTGGGCTGCTGGCCTGGGGCTCCGGAGGGAGAGGGGTACTTGTGCTGGTACTCAAAGACACCAAGTAGTGACAGCAGCACGTCATTGGGTGCCGGGTTCTCAGGGTGTAGCTCAAATACCGCTCGCTCGAAGTACTGCGCCTTGTACACCTTCCCGTCAATTTCGCTCTTTTCGCGTAGCTCGCCAGATATGGGATAGCCCTGCTGTTGCAGACTGCCATGGGCCTCCCAGTACTCAAGGAAGCGGCCCCTCACCGTCTGGTCGGTCGCGGAAAAATATTGAGCGTCAGATTGAGCGAGCGCGTGGCCCCCGGTTGGCGGCAGAGCCAGGAGCGCCAGGACCAAACAGGCTACCGGCAAGGGTGTTTTACGCTTCGACACTAAGGTCCTCCTATACTGCGAGTCGCACTCGACTTCGCGCATTGATGGGTGCCTGGATGATATGGTCAGCGGGGCGAAGAGTCTGGCCTCCACACCCCACTGTGCCGCAGTCTAACCGCTCCATCCCAGGTGTTGCATCACGCAAATAGGTTATTGGTATGTCCCCTTTCAGGGCACCTGCACGATCGCGCCTTTTGATTGCCAGTTGGCTCTATGCGCTATACAGCAACCGCTCCCGGTTAAAGAAGCGCAGAGCTACGGCATAGCTGATGGCTCCGGCGATAAGGCTGCCCAGCACCGCGAAGAAGTAGGAGATGGCGGGTAGTTGCGTGCCTGTGGCGATCCCGCTGACGAGCGCGGAAGGGCCGTACACGGGGATCAGGTACATGAAAACGTTCGTAGGTGCCACAAATGCCGCGATCATAGCCGGCACGAGCGTAAATAGACCGACCGGCATGGCCGCCGATTGCGCCTCTTTGAAAGCTTTGGTGCGTATACTTACGATCATGAGCACTACATCCACGAACAGCACCAGCGGTATGCTCATCAGCACCGCACCAACCGGGACGTTGAGCGGCAGCCTACCCCCGGTCATAGACTCCGGCAGGAAGTTGCTTGCGGCCCAGAATCCGGTGAAGGTGAGCACGACCGGTATGCAACTGATGGTAAACACAGCCGCCAGCTTCCCGGTGAGCACCTCCACGTCGGTGGCGGGCGTAACCAGCAACGACTCCAGCGTACCGCGCTCCTTCTCGCCCGCTGTCGTGTCGATTGCCACGAACAGCCCGCCCTGCCCGATGATGGAAGCGAACAGCAAGGGCAGGGTAAAGGCCGCGAAGAGTCCCGCGAGTTGCCCCGGCGACGCCAGGTCGCGCGAATCGACGGTGACGGGCGAGAGCAGGCCGGGACTGATGTTGCGCGCCTCTACCCGGCCCCTGACGACCGTCTCGCTGTAGCTGCTAATTGCCAGGTTGAGGCGATCCGCCGAGAAACCGCCACCGAACACGCCTCCTGAGGTACGGTTGGTCAGCAGGGTGAGGGTGGCGAGGCGCTCAGCCGCGATGTTGCCGCCGAAACCCGCCGGGATGATGAGCCCTGCGGCCTTTTCACCCCTCGCAACAGCCCCTCGCAAGTCTCCACTGAACGGCTCCAGCGTTATCTGTTGCCCCTTGAGCGCGTCCAGGAAGGATTGCCCTGCGTTCTCTATACCTTGCGCGGGGATAACCAGGGGCGACCTTGCTTTATCGCTGATGATGGACGAAATCCAGGGGTTGAACACCGCGTAGAAGATGCCCACTATCAGCGGGACCAGGATCGCTTGCCGCAGCGCCTTCTTGTCCCGCAGGTTGTCCGTGATCTCCTTGCTCCAGATGTTGGAAATGCGCGACCACATGTCAAAACTCCTTTTCGAATAGTGTATTTACCGGTGCCTGCAAGCACCTGGTCTGGATTGGGCCAGGTTCGACCTTGCCGGCCCTCTAAATCAAGGCGAACTGGGTATTGTGGTCGCTGTGGAGCAGCCCATGCTCGCTGCCAGCGAGCTCCACGAACGCGTCCTCCAGGTTGGCCTTACCGGTCTGGGATATAAGAGATGCGGGGGTGCCAAAGGCCACGATCTTGCCCTGGGCAATGATCGCTACCTGATCGCATAGCCGCTCGGCTTCGTCCATGTAGTGGGTGCTGAAGAGCACGCACCTACCCTGCTCGGCGAAAGAGCGTATCGTGTCACGGGTCTCGCGCACGCTCATGACGTCGAGGCCGTTAGTCGGTTCGTCCATGATGATGTTGTGCGGGTCGTGCACGAGGGCGCGTCCAATCACGATCTTCTGGCGCTGCCCCCGGCTGAAGCCCTCCGCCCGCCGGTCCGCTATCTCCTGCATCTCCAGCAGGTCGATTACCGCCTGCACTCGCTCCTGAAGCCGCGCGCCCTTAAGACCGTAGAAGCGGCCATAGTAGCGTAGCTGCTCGCGGGGCGTCAGGCGTGGGTACACGCCATTCATGTCCGACTGGACGCCCAGTGACGCGCGGACACCCTGCGGGTCTTTGATGATGTCGCGCCCATCTACCAGGACCGTGCCGTGCTGGGGTCTGATTAGCCCCGCTATCATGCGCAGGGTGGTGGTCTTACCCGCACCGTTAGCCCCCAGCAGGCCGGTGACCTGGCCGTCCGGGCAGACGAAGCTGACCCCGTCCACTGCCTTTACATCGCCGTAGTGTTTTTTCAAAGCCTCTATCTGGATCATCTTCCCCTCCTCCCTAACTCGTACCCTTACCTTCACAGCCTCGGTGCCTCAACGGCGTCAAGGCCCCGCCTGTGCGTTGCTCCACTGTTGCTACTTTCAGTCTAGCTATATCGTGTGACGGTAGTTGGAGAAAAGTGTGCGAAATCTGTGAAGTTGGTGCGCTCGCCGCATATGGCAGTCACCCTCGGCGGCTCAAAAGTGTCACGATATAGAGGACATAGGTCAGCAGCGCCGCCAGGCCGAGCAGGTCGCCCATGCCGGATGCCGCCGGGAGCGCGCTTCCCCTCACGAAAAACGATGCCGCCAGAAGCAGCCATACCAGGGGGTGGAACCACCTCAGGATGAAGCCTTGCCGGCCGGTGGCTGTGGGTGCGTTTCGGGGCCGGCGCGCCATCAGTCAGAATAGAAGCGCCGGTACCAAAGCAGCCATACCGCAGGCAACCCAGGGCACCCCGAGCAGACCCTCGCTTACTCCCCCGTCCATAGCCTTTCTCCTAATCTTTGCTATTCCTGATGGAGTCACCCTCTCGTGTGCTCACTTGCCGTCGCTTCGGCCCTCAAATTTCACCTGTGAGCCTGATGTCCTCTCCGTCACTTCCACATCCAGGCGCTCAGCATGGGCCCCGTCGAAGTTGAAGCCGATGCGGTAGGAGTTGATGTTGGATATTTCGTCGTAGTCGAACACGAACACCTGCTCGCTCTCCCAATGCCCTTTGAGGCCAACGTCCAGGCCCAACTTCCCGCCGGGGGAGAGACGCGCAACTCCGTCAAGCCCGACGGGGCGCTCTTCGCTACGGTTATCCTTGAACCCCAGTGTTACCAGGGCCTCACCCTCGGTGCGGAACCGTAAGGAGAGAGTTTCGAGGCCGAGAGGGTTTGTGCCTAGCCGGTATGTGCTTCCCGAGATTGCGCTTGCAAGCGGCGGTAGGGGCTGGATAGCCAGTGGTGCGGGCGGCTTGGCTGAGGCATCGACGGTGGCTTGCAGGCGAGCCACCCCGTCGGGGTTCTCTGGGAGTGGCGCGTCCGACTTGAGGGCCGCGCCGAGGAGAGCGCCGACATCGCCCGGCTCAAACCCGCCTCCGGTCATCACTACAACTATATTCTTTGAGGGCATAACGCTGATGCGTTGCCCGCCGCGGCCGCGCGCCTCAAACACGAACGGCTCGTCGTGAGATTTCACCCACCAGCCATAGCCATAGTCGCTCTCCTCGTCGGTGGCAACGTGCGCCGCTGTTGAGGCGTCCACCCAACTTTCAGCCACTATGCGCTTGCCGTCCCAGACGCCCTTATTGAGGTACAGATAACCGATCTTTGCCATATCTACAGGGTGCAAATGTAGGTCGCCCCAGCCGTAGCTCACGCCTTGCGGATCGGAGGGCCAGACGGCGTCGCGTATGCCGAGCGGCTGGAAGAGAGCGCGGCGCGCCAGGTCCAACTCGTTCGCTCCCGTAGCTCGCGAGACGGCACCTGAGAGCAGATGCATACCTCCGCTACAATAGTTGAAGCTCGTGCCTGGCTCTGCCGACATGGGGCGATCTAACATGAACCGCACCCAGTCGCCGCTCTGCCTCATCTCGTTCAGCGTCTGCTCGTCCGCCCCTTTCTTGCAGTCGAGGCCGGAAGTCATGGTGAGCAAATGCTCGATTGTGATCTTGTCCTTACGCAGGTCGTTGTTGGCAGTATTACCGCCAGCGGAGCTGTTCCCGAAAAGCTGTAGCAGAGGTTGATGGACCGAGCTGATCTTGCCCTCCTGGATGGCGACACCCACAAGCAACGACGTCACGCTCTTAGTTACCGACGCAAGGTCGTGCACCGACTCCTGGTTGAAGGGGTAGAAGTAGGCGTCCAGTACCAGGTAGCCATTCCTGACTACCAGGAGACTATGCAAATTGATTTCCTTCTGACGGACATAGCCCAGCGTATCAGCCAGCTTATCGGAGTCAAGTCCTTGCTGCTCCGGTGTGCTGGTGCGCCACCCTCCCGTGGGCCAGTACCCCGGCGCAGGTGCTACCCAGGAAGTCGTTGCCTGCTGGGCCGCCGGTGCTGAGTCTCCCACCTGGCACCCGGCAAGCAGCGACACAGCGACCAGAGCGAGGATAGACACTACAGCCACCCTGCGATAGTGCCGGGCCGGGTTGTTGTACCTGGCCCGAGCGTAGGCTCGACTTCCGTTCCCTTTCCCCAAGATTTCCATTCCCTTTCCTCCTTTATCCCTTCCGTACTCTTACGTCCTATGCTCCCAATGTAGCGTGGAGGTATGACGCCAGGTGGATGAAAGTGTGAAATATTTGTGAAGCCGGTCCCACCTTTGCGGGATATACCTCATTTGCGCGATGCACACCTATCCCGCCTGCGCTACGATTGGGTCCGGCGGCCGCTGAATGCTTGCGCCCCGGTGCCTGGATGTGATTATTGGGCCTGGGTGCACAGGCGTGGCGTGAAACATCACGGATTCGTCATAGTTCTCACATTGTTCTAAAACAGCTTGCGGCGACAATAAGCTCACGGATGTAGCGAAATTAATCCCAAAACGGCCAGGCAAGATAGCGTTGTATAGTCCCAGAGTACGAATGTTACGCCGGGTGCCGGCAAGCGCAGGCTCCCTTGATCTAGAGCAGGAGATCAGACCGATGAGAAAAGTGCAGCTAATGATCCTGGGGGTCACATTGATCCTACTTACGTCGCTGGTAAGCGTAGGCGCGACCCTCTATGCCATGAGCCTGGAGCCACGGGTGCCCGCTTCCGGGGTGGTTGCGCAAGCAGCCCAAACGGCGTTGCCCTCTGCTGTTCAACCCCTCGTGGCCCCCACTGTAGCTGCTTCAGCCTCGAGTGAGGCAAAAGTATTCCGGATAAACCCGACCTTGTCTCAGGCTTCGTACCAGGTAAGGGAAACGGCCTTCAGCCCGACCGGCTCAACGATAGCGGTGGGCATAACCCACGGCATAGCCGGTGAAATCCTCTTCGATCGCTCCAACGTGTCCAACTCGCGGGTAGGGGAGATACTGGTGGACCTGAGCCAGTTGCAGTCGGACACCCCCGACCGCGACGAAATCGTCCGGCTTGGCCTGCTTTCTACCGACTTATACCCGGTAGCCAGCTTCAAGAACGCCAAAATCAGCGAGGTGCACGTGGTCGAGAATTCCTCGGACGCGTTCAACTTCACGTGCAAGATGACCGGCGATTTGAATATACGCGGCGCCACTCATCCTGCGACCTGGTACGTTGCGGCAGGTTTCGACAACAACAACGGCAAGCTCACCGGGGTCGCACAT
>JAXDKH010000419.1:0-3577 GCA_034667185.1 Chloroflexia bacterium
ACGACAACAGCTACGTCCTAGACTTCAACGAGGCTTACAATCCATCCTGCGCCTACAGCCCGCGCTACAATTGCCCCTATCCGCCTGCGCAGAACACACTTCGCGTCCGGGTGGAGGCGGGCGAGATGGTGCCGGATGGACACTGATTTGGAATTTCGGATTGCGAATTGCGAATTTAGAGGGGAAGAGCTGGATTGATGGTAGCCTTGGATATAGCGCAACGAAGGCTGCATAGTCAGCGGCTGGTGGGTGCGCAGTTTGAGAGGCCGGAAGAGGTTGTGAGCTGGATGGGGGCGGTGCAGGCCCAGGACTACCCGGCTGCTAAGTGGGCGCTTGGGTTACGCCTGGGTGGGGCGGTAGACGCTGATGTGGAGCAGGCGTTCGTGGAGGGCAAGATACTGCGCACTCACGTTATGCGGCCTACCTGGCATTTCGTCACGCCCGCCGACATCCGGTGGTTGCTTGCTCTCACCGGCCCGCGCGTGAATGCGCTTGATGCCTCCAATTACCGCACGCTCCAACTGGACGAAGACCTCTTTGCTCGCAGCCACGCTGTGATGGCAAAGTCCCTTGAAGGCGGGAAGCAGCTTACGCGGCCTGAGATTGTGGCCATTTTGCAGCAAGCCGGTATCGATACCCACGATCTTCGGCGTCTGACCCATATAATGATGCGGGCCGAATTGGACGGCGTTGTATGCAGCGGCGGACTGCGGGGAAAGCAGTTCACCTATGCCCTCGTGGACGAGCGCGCCCCACAGGTCAGTACGCTCACCCGTGACGAAGCGTTGGCCGAGCTAACCCGCCGCTATTTCACCGGCCACGGCCCCGCCCAAGTGAAAGACTTCGTCTGGTGGTCCGGGCTGACAACGGGCGACGCCAGGGCAGGCATAGAGATGGTCAAGGACAGATTGTTGTCAGAAGTGATAGAGGGCCAAACCTACTGGTTTACCGACTCTGCGCCATTAGCGAAGGAGCCTTCCCCAACCGCACACTTGCTGCCCAACTTCGATGAGTACGGCGTTGCCTACCGTGACCGTAGCGCGCTGGTGCACCCCTCCTCCGAAAAGCAGGACCCGCGGGACAGTTTTTACCTCGGCAATCTGATAGTCATAGACGGCAAAGCTGTTGGCTCCTGGAGGCGCACGTTCAGCAAAGGCGCGATAGTAATCGCAACCCAAACACATGCCAGACTCACCCAAGCCCAAGCCGCAGCTATCTCCACCTCAGCCACCCGATATGGCGCGTTTCTTGGTATGCCTGTTGTCCTGTCATAGAAACCCTCAACAAATCCGAAATCGGAAATCCGAATTCCCAAATCCCAAAGGAGCCTCTCGTGAGATCGAAGTTGCCCGGCTACCTTATGTTGGTTGTTCTCCTGGCCGGCACGCTGCTGGCCGGGTGCGATACAGGTGGTTTGCCTGTGCCTGCTGCCCCTAGTGCCACTTCAACCGCCCCTCTTGAGCCTGGTGTCGCCCTCATCCTCAAAATGGTGCCGTTTGACGGCGAACAGGCTGTAACCCCGGACGTGCAGGAGCGGGCCCGCCGCGTGATGGAAGCCCGCGCCCGCGAGATGGGCGTTACCAGCGTGGCCGTGCGCTCGGAGGAGCCTGACCTGCTCATCGTGGAGTTGCGCGGCAAAGACAGCGCGGAGGAGACGCGGCACGCCCTTTCACGCAACGGCTTCCTAGAGATCATCGAGACTGGTGACACGCCCCTGCAGGATGGCACTATAGTGGTCACCAGCGAAGGAGGGCCTACTTTCCAGGAGGGCGAGCCGCAGAGCCTGAATCCGTACCGGGCCATAGTCACAAGCAGGGAGATACTGCCCGACAAAGTGAGCTACAAGACTAGCGAGACAACAGGCCAGCCGGAAGTCGCTCTTGCCTTGAATGATGAGGGTACGCGAAAGTTCCTCGACTTTACGAGCGCCAACATCGGCAAGTACGCACCGGTGGTACTGGACAAGCAAGTGCTTAGCTCTCCCCAGATTCAAGGTGCATTCCCAACCGTAGAGCTGGTAATCACGGGCCTTAGTGACGTCCAGGCACGGCAGGTTGTAGCGGTCCTGAAGGCAGGTGTCATGCCCACCAAATTGGAGCTGAGTGAAACGCAGCAGCTTGGCACCTCCACGAACCCATAGCTGCACCATAGGAACGTGCCCCCGCTATTCCTCTATTCCCAATGCCAGGACCAAGAGAGAAATTGTCATTCCGAACGCAGTGAGGAATCAGGTGGACGTCGTTCTCTGTGGCAATTGAGGAGTAGCGGGGGCACGTTCCTATGGGTGCTCTAATGCCTCTTCTTCCCTACCCACCTGATCCTTCGCTACGCTCAGGATGACAAGGGTCTCTTTGGTCCTGTTGCTGATATTTACTTGCAAGATGATCCACTCAGAGGGTGTCTAATAACTTGGAAGTAGTCAAAGAGTGAGAAGAGAAGGCCAGGGAAATTCAGGGAGATGATGAGGCATAAGATCCACAAAGCCCCACTTGTGAACACCACAAGCCCTCTGATGTGGCTTGTTTCCAACCTGTATTGCCTTGTTTTTGTGCCTAATTCTACCCTCTGCAGTTATTAGACACCCTCTCAGGATGACAGGAGGGGAGCAGGGTCCTGGTAAGCGGTCACTGGTGCAACCCGGACAATAGTAGCACGTTCTATGTGCATGCTCACCAGAGTGGCGGGTTGCATCCTATGATGGGGAGAAAGTCAGTGAGTCTCAACCTTTGGTCGCGCATTTCCGCGATAGCGCTTTGCACTCTGCTGCTTATTAGCGGCTCCGCCCGCGGCAACCCTTTTGCTTACGCGCAAGCCAATTCCCGGCAGTTTCCCGAGACAGGCTACACGGTCCAGGGCCGGTTCCTCGAGTACTGGGAGCAGAACGGCGGGCTGTCGCAGCAGGGCTATCCCATCAGCGCGGAGATGAAGGAAGTCTCCTCCACAGATGGTAAGTCATACACGGTGCAGTACTTCGAGCGGGCCGTGTTCGAGTTGCACCCTGAGAACCGTCCGCCCTATGATGTGCTGCTTAGCTTGCTTGGCGTCTTCGATTTCCAGCGCAAGTACCCAGGTGGCGCGCCAGGCGAGGTGCCCAACAACGCGCCCGACAGTGTGCTCTTCCCTGAGACGGGTAAGCGGTTGGGCGGCAGGTTCCTCGGGTACTGGCAGACGCATGGCGGTTTGTCGCAACAGGGTTACCCTATATCGAACGAGTTTATGGAGAAGAGCGACCTGGACGGCAAAGAGTACCGCGTGCAGTACTTCGAGCGTGCCGTCTTTGAACACCACCCCGAGAACGCGGGCACCCGGTACGAAGTGCTATTGAGCCAGTTGGGCACGTTCCACTTCAGAGACCGATATCTTGACCCTGCTCCGTTTCGCACGATCCCGATCAACCGGCAGCAACGCAACCCGATGCTCTCGGCGCAGTACCTGGTCTGGAACGAGGCTACTATTGTGCCGGGCTGGTCTACTCTCGTGCCTGGTACCGGCGATATCTGGGCTATGGACCTCAAGACGGGGAAGCAGTTCAGCGTTTCTAATGGTGCCCAAGGCGACCAATGGGTACAGGACATCT
>JAXDKH010000420.1:0-15972 GCA_034667185.1 Chloroflexia bacterium
TGGGTGGTTCACCTTGGTTTGGTAGCTGCGTCCCTTGCTCGTGGTGAGCCTATATATGCCTGTAGATGCGCCGGATCGCATGGTGGCCTGGTTGCCACCATCAAAATGAGTCAAAAGTAGAATGACATAGTCAGTATCAGTTTGCCATTCGCTCGGGCCGGTTGTTTCTACCTGTGTCGGGTTGTCCTCGTTGGACTGTGTTACTGGCGGGGTAACTTCCTTTGTCTCAATCCTGACACCATATTGTGCCAGCGTTTTGGTGCCGGGCATTTCACGTCCGCTTGCGGCCTGGGCTGCCCTGAAGCGTTTATAAGCTGCCTCATCGAAGTTGAAAGCGGCACGCGTGGCAAGCTCATCTGCTGCGCTGTTGTACTGATTGCTGGCGTGGCCTTTTATCCAGCTTAGCTCAATGGCCGCACCGGTTGCTTGCTTTGCTCCGTCTAGCACTATGTCATAGATGGCCCATAGATCAGTATTCTTCTTACGTCGCCACGTACCGTTGCCGCAATTTACCGTGTAGTTGCTGTCGCCCCAGACATAAACGTGCTCGAGTGTTATCTGGTTTTCACCAAGCTTGCGTATCAACTCGAACGCAGCTAACACGCCTGCAACTTCCGCTCGGTTGTTGCTGGTTTGCGGTTCTAAAGCACGCGCGGCTATGAAATCTCCTAAGTCGATTCGGGCGCAGGGTTTTGGTCTGTCCAGTTGAGCAGTATCTATTGGTTCTCTATATCCTACTGCTACAACAGCAAAGCCAATCGGCCCACCGGGATTAGCTATTGGAGCTGAGCCATCCGTGTATACCTCAACGGTTCGACATAGCTGGAATGCTGCCACTACATCACTGTCGGCCAGATGGTCTTCCACTGCCTGTTGAGCTACTTGCCATTCATCAGGAGCATCGGTATCCAGGTTGGGGAGTTGCATAGTTGGTACCCTGCGTCTTCGCCGCTTTGTTTCGCCGTCATTGTCCCTCATGCAGTTACAGTAGGGCCTGCGCGGAGTACCCCTGAAGGGTGAATGGCACTTTGGGCAAAGTATCATAAGAGTTATTGCTGAATAGGCACAAGCACATCAGCTACTGGATGTTCCGAAGCAAGAGATAAAGTTCGACAGGGTATAGCCATAACGGGCACTCCAATGGAGAAGAAAAAGGCGCTGGCATCCACACCAGCGCCTTTTTCTTCCAAAGAACAACCTACTTGATCTTGTTGTACTCCAGTATCGCTTCTTGGTGGCGGCCCTGTTTCATGTAGAGGTCGGCGCGGGCCTGGTGGTAGTGGGCGTTGCCCTGCATCTCGCCCTCGTAGTCGTTTAGCTCCTCGGCGATGAGGCTGAGGAACATGGGGGGGATGTTGCGCTTGCGCAGCACCCGCCGGTAGACGCGGAGCGTGGTGTTGAGGTCGCCAAGCTGGCTGTAGCCTGCCGCCAGGGCCATGTGCGCGCCGATGTCGTCGGGGTTGGCCTCGACAACCTGGCGGAGCGCCTCGAAACCCTCAAGCTCGGGCAGCGGGCCGGAGGTGTACATGTTGCGGCCTTCACCGACCTTCGGCATCTCCACATTCTGGTCTGTTTGCTGGCCTTGCATCGGCTGGTAAGTGTATTCGGGCACCTCGGCGGGGACGGGTGTAGATGTTGGGGTAGCCGAGGGCGTAGTTGTAGGGGCGGGGGCTGGTGCCGTCACCGGGGCGGGCGCAGCAGTAGGTGAAGCCTGCTCGACGGTCTCCATCTCCTCGTATGCCTCGACAGGTGTCTCCACCGGGGCGGGCTCTGGGGCAGGTGTTGTGGTGGAACCCTTGCCGCGCGACTTCCTCGGTTGGGGTCCTGTTGCGGGTTCGGGTGCAGCCTCCTCAGCGAGCGACAGACTCTGAGTCTGCTTGCTACGCTCTGGCACGGTCGCTTCTATGTCCTCTACCTCGGGTTCTTCCTGTCCGAGAGGGCCGGTAGCCATGCTACGCGGGTCCACAGTGTCGGGTAGGGTGGGCAGGCCGGGAGAAGTGGCGTCGGCCCACGACACGCGTGCTTTCACGGCGCTGTCGTCCGCCGCGCCCTTCCTTCTGCCCCTGCCGGTGGTGGTCTCTGACGGTGCTTCGGCTGCCGGTTCGGGCGCAGGCTCAGGTTCTGGGGTGGGCGTGGCAGGCGTGGCAGCCACTGGTGCAATAGACGCAGGCTCTTCCACCATTGCGGTGTCGTCCGTCAGCCAGCCGGTAGACTTGCCACGGTCTGCGGTGGGACGCGAGGTGCTCATGAACAGGGAGGTGTCGCGCTCGGTGCCTTGCCACGACTCTTCATCGTCTTCGGGCTCCTCGGCGGGCGCAGCCGGGCGCTCACTCCACAGCGATCCGCCCACTTCCGGTGAGATCAACTCGCCCGTGGTGCCGGGCCGCCTCGCCTTCCTGGGATCGAGCATACCCGTAGGTATCTCCTGCTCTTCCTCCAGCCTGAGTTGCGAGTAATCGAACGGCTCTATTTCAAAGTCGTGCTCTGCGGTTGGTCCCTGGGAGGCTTCTACAGGTTCGGGTGCCGCTTCGGCTACGGGTTCCGGTATTAGCGGCTCGGGAGCCGCCTGCTGAGCAGAGGCGGGCTCGACCTGGTAAGGCTCGACCAGCAGGCCGGTCTCTTGCGCCTCAGCAGGCCGCACGTCCAGGTCGTCATCTATGCCACCCATGCCGAGGGTGGTCGTCACAGCAGAGGTCCACCCACCGCCGAGTCGGCCGGTCTCCCTGCGCGGGGGCTGTGGAGCAACAGGCTCTACAGGCTCGACTTCTGCCTGGGGTTCGGGCAGGGTTGGGGCCTGGGTTTGCGCCTCCATTTGGGCCCGCAACTGCGCCTGCAACTGCGACTGAGTTGCCGTTTGCTCTACCTCTTCTGCTTCCGGCTCCAGGAAGGAGGCGATAGGCGAAGTAAGCTGCGACAGGGCAGGGGAGGTGGGCGTGCGTTGCGGGGTGTCGAGTGAGGCCGCCGGACTGAACGCGGCGCTCATGTCCTCGGGGCTGCCCACCGGCGCACCGTCGAATATATCGGCCAGCACGTCGAGGTTGGCCGTGGCGCGCATCGGGTCGTGTTGGGACGGCAGCACACCAAGCAGTTCCTGGGTGTTGAAGCCGTAGGAGTCCTCCTCAGCGGTCACGCCGAGCGAAGTGAAGTCGAACGGCTCTATCGGTGGAAGGTCCTCGTAGTCAGCGTCGGTCACAGGCTCTTCTACCTGGGCCGCTACTTCGACTTCCACCGCGGGCTCTGCCTCCAACTCCATCACTGGGGTGGCTTCAAGCTCATCCTGCGACTCAACGTAGGTCTCTGCCTGGAAGGTGGGTGCAAGGTCAATCTCATCCTGCGCCTGCGGCGCTTCCAGTTCGGCCTCAGGTGCCACCATACTCACATCAAACGGGGTTACGTCGAATTCCTCAGCCTGGGTGAAGCCTTCCTCGGCGGGAGCCTCCATTTCGGCGGGCGCGGCGAACGTGGGCTGGGGGGTTTCCTCCGTAGATACAGGGGTAACGTCTTCGAACGCTTCTACGAAGGTTTCCTGCTCGACGTACTCAGGCTCAGCGGCCACAAGTGGCTCAACAGCCTGCATCACCGGAGTCTCCAGCTCAGGCTCGTCCTCGGTGGCGGTGCCAAGGTCCATCTCAACATGACCCTGCCTGGCCAGCACTTCGAGGTCGGTAGTATCCTGGAGCCAGAAGGGCAGCGGCCCACGGTCGGCATCTTCGGCGGCAGGCTCCGTCTCGGCTTCTGCCTGAGCTTGCGGCTCTTCAGCCTGGGCAACCTCAGCCTGCGTATCTACAGGCGGGGTCCCATACTGTAGAGGCTCCATGTCGAACTCGTCCGGCGGCTGCAAGTACGATTCGGTGCCGGACGTACTTGGTGCGGGCTGCTGGCTTTCGAGCACGGAGGGGTCCAGCAGTTGACTGGGGTGTCCCGAGTCGAACATGAAGCTGTCGAACTCCATTGCATCGCCCGCCGTTGCGCCGGGTGCCGTCTCGGCAACCTCGGCATGGACTTCAGCCTCTTCCAGCGGGACCGCATAGTCCATCTGGGGGCCATCGTAGCCGGGGGCCGCGACTTCGTTATAGGTAGTGGTGTAGCTGTTCTGAGGAGGAGCACCCGTCATGTCGCCCCAGCCGGGCACAGGTGCTTCTTCCTGGGCCATGTCGGGTTCGGCGAGCGCGGGGCCGGTCGACGCGGCGTAGGCATTCTCAAACGGCAGGCCTGCCCACTCCTGGGTGGTCTCTGTGCGATCCTGCACCGCCGTGCTCATCGATGCCATCTCGGCAGGGGCTTCCGCCATGATGGGCGGCAGATTGGCGGGCAGACCGTACAGCGCCAGCAACACCTGGCTGAAATCGTCCACCGATGAGAGGGTGGTGTCATTCCAGGTAGTAGGGTCGTTCTGCACTTGCTCGGTGTAAGTAGCCTGAGTGGAAAGTGTAGCAGCGATCGGCGCGTCAGGCGGGGCAGGTGCCTCCTCGGGCTCCGGGCGCATGATGGCCGGATTCAGCGGCCCTGTGCGAAGGCGCTGGCCCAGCGGCCCGGTAGGTGTCTTGAAATAGGCAGGGTTGATGGGGCCGGCGGGGGTGGGCTGCGCGGTAGAGGTGCCCTGGCTTCCGACCTGCGTGCCTGCTGTAGATGCAGCTGCGGGGGTGCCAAGCGGCCCGGTGCCACTACTCGGTACTCCACCAAGGGGGCCTGTACCCCGGCGCATTCCTAGCGGTCCTGTGCCGCGGGGAGCCTCGCCGCCCTGCTGCCCCTGCAACTGGGAGAGGCGCGCGGCCAGGTTAGTGCCGGAGTGCTGGGCACCGAGGCCAAGCGGTCCGGTACCTCGTGGCGTGGCGGGGGTTTGCTGCTCAGCACTGCCTTGTTCCCCCTGCAGTGTTGACTGGTATGGCTGGAATAGAGGCTCAGGCTGGGCTTGCTGCTGGTCTTGCGACTCCATGCCGGCCAGGAACGGCGGTAGCGGCACGTCTTGCCCCATGAAATCGAAGCCAGGAGCAGTAGGGGCGGGCATAGCAGGCTGGGTGGGCTCTTGCAGGGCGGTCTGGCCTACTGAGGTCAGCGGCCCCGTCCCACCGGTGTGCGCTGCCAGGTTGGCGGCGAGGGGGTTCACGGCGGTCACCACGCCCATATTGGGGTCGGTGTTCAAGCTGCCGAGTGTGGGCAGAGGCCCGGTCCCCGGATCGAACATGAACGCCTCGAACTCGATGTCGTCCGCGTTGAATTGGCCCGAAGGCTGGTCGTCCGCCGGGTTCGTGGCCGAGTTCGCCGTCTCCTGCATCTTCATCAAGTCCTGCCAGCGACTATCATCCTGAGCCATGTTTTCCTCCATTTGGGATTTCGGAATGCGGATTTCGGATTTAGTAGATAACGGAACAAATCCGAAATCCCAAATCAATCGCTCGTTTTTTCTGCTTCCGCTACGGTGGCGCTCAGCTTCTCGTAGTAGCTAAGCAGGTTTTGTACCCTGTCGGGCGGCGTTTCACGGGTCTGCAGGTATATTGTGAGCGCGTCCCGCGGGGTCATCTGCTCGATTACCTGGTCGCCTAGCCGCATGCGGTGTGCCCTCGTGTAATTGGTAGTGACCGACATGAAAGCCGGCCTGTGCGAGTTGAGCGCCATGCGAATTTCGTCCTGGCGCAGGTCGCGCTGGTGTTCGGGCGAGGTGTCTATCACGAGGCGCACTATCGCCCCTTCGATATCGACTGCACGCTCCTCAATGCGACGTAGCACCTCATCAGTGGGGAAGTCGCAGTCGGCGTTCACCTTTATCGTGCGGAAGGGCCGCGCCCCCACTTCGTGGAAGGTGTGGGTCACCTGACGCTGGCCGTCGGGACCTGGATCGCTTATATCAACCGAGACGAAGCCCTTGGCGTCGCGCTCCTCCCCGAAGTCGATACGCTCCAGCGAGCCGGGGTATACAATCGGCGGCTTCTGCTGGCTGAGCACCTGGTGCTTGTGGATGTGGCCCATCGCCACGTAGTCGATGCGGCTGTCCATCAGCATCGCCTTGGGGTAGACCACGTCCTGCCCCAGCATGATCTCCTTCTCGGTGGAGAAGACTGCTCCCTGCACGGAGGCGTGGGCAGTCAGTATGACGGGCAGCGAGGTATCGACCTTCTCAAGCGACTGGTCGATGAAGCCCTCCACAAGGTTTATCATCTCGCGGTTCAGAGAGTCGGGGTCGAGGTTGCGGAAGTCCTTGTTGCTCAGCATGTAGCTGCGCGACAGCCAGGGTATGGCTATAATCTGCACCGGCCCGGACATGGTGTCTACCACGTGAAAGCTGGGTTTCTGGGCTATCTTCACGCCGGGCACAGCGAGCGTGCTGTAAATCTCAACCGTGTTGGCGCGGGAAAGGGCGTTAGGCACGTCGTGATTACCCACCAGGATGAAGGTAGGCAGGCCCGCCGCCGAGATCTTGTGCACGCACCTGGCGAACTCTCGCTGCACCGTTGGGGTAGGGTCGCGGTTCTTGAAAATGTCGCCCGCGATCAGGACGAGGTGCACGTCGTTGTTCAGCGCCCAGTCGAGCGCCTCATTCAGGGTCTTCAGGAAGTCGCCAAGGCGGGTAGAGAGACCCGTGGCCGGATCGATCCGGCCATAGTTCTCCATCCCCAGGTGGATATCGGCTAGATGTAGTATTCGTAAAGGCATTTGGGATTTCGGATTGCGAATTTCGAATTTATTGGATTCGGAGCAAATTCGAAATTCGCAATCCGAAATCCCAAATCCGAAATGGGCATGATGGTACCAATCGTGCAGGGGTACTATGACCCCTTTTGTGCGAGTATAGCACCCGCCTAATGGGGTGTCAACTAGTACCTATGGTACAATAGGCCTACTATATTATAGCCAAAATGATGCTGAGTTCTGATTCTGAAACGAGAAACGTGAAACGTGATGCGGTTTGAGTACCAATGGTGGTGATGTAGTACCATGTTACCATTGCTCCCATCACGTTTCACGTTTCTCGTTTCAGAACCACGTTTCATAGCTCAGAACGGAGGGTACGATGACGTATCGGATTACGCTGATTCCGGGTGATGGGATTGGGCCGGAGATCTCGCAGGCCACGCAAAGAGTGATTGACGCGCTGGGCGTCGCTATCGAATGGGACGTGATGGAGGCCGGGGAGGCGGCGATTGCCAGGGGCGGCAACCCGCTGCCCGAAGAGGTGCTGGAGTCGGTGCGCCGCAACAAGGTGGCTATCAAGGGGCCCATTACCACGCCCGTGGGCAAGGGCTTTCGCTCGGTGAACGTGGGGCTGCGCAAGGCGCTCGACCTGTACGCCAATATCAGGCCCACCAAGACACGCAAGGGCGTTCGCTCTCGCTTCGACAACGTCGATTTGGTGATCGTGCGCGAGAACACCGAGGACCTGTACGCCGGCATTGAGTTCTTCGAGGGCAGCCAGGAAGCCAACGACCTGATTGCCTGGATCAAGGAGCGCAACGGCGCTACTATCCGCCCCGACTCGGCCATAAGCATCAAGCCCATATCCATATCGGGCAGCCGCCGCATCGTGGAGTTCGCCTTCAAGTACGCCGAGGAGAACGGGCGCAGGAAAGTGTCAGCGGTGCACAAGGCCAACATCATGAAGGCCACCGACGGCCTGTACCTGCGCACCGCCGAGGAAGAGGCCGCGCAACACCCCAACATCCAGTTCGAGAACGTGATAGTCGACAATATGTGCATGCAGTTGGTGCAGAAGCCGGATCTGTACGACGTGCTGGTGCTGCCCAACCTGTACGGCGACATCGTGTCCGACCTGTGCGCGGGGCTGGTGGGCGGTCTGGGAGTGGCCCCCGGCGCGAACATAGGAGAGGAAGTGGCCCTGTTCGAACCGATCCACGGCAGCGCGCCCAAGTACACCGGGCAGAACAAGGTCAACCCGATGGCGATGATGTACTCCGGCGTGATGATGCTCAACTGGATAGGCGAGCGCGAGGCCGGCATGCGCCTGGAGCGCGCCCTGGACGAGACGATTGCCGCCGGCGTGGACGTGACCTACGACCTCAAGCAGCGCCGTGACGACCCTACCGCCAAGTCTACCTCCGAGGTGGCGGACGCGCTGATAGCCAAGCTGAAGGGTTAGGGGTGCAGGGGCTCCCCCTGACGGGGTTCTGTGGGTGTCCCCCAGTTTCCTCTTTAATTCGTTTCACTAGCTTTTCATAAGGCATCAGTATGAGAAGGGGCGGCCATGTGACCGCCCCTATTTTCATCCTGGGGTGATACTTGGAACGTACTATATACGTGGTTGATAATGCGTTGAGGTAAATATCTGGGGGTTCCTGGTTATGAAGAGCAGGCGCAATCGCCGGTTGGTGATGCTGGCGGTGCTTCTGGTGGTGTTGGGGTTAGTGCTCTGGAGGCCTAACAGTGTGCTGGGGCTGCTGACGCGTCCCTTTGGCATTTCGCTGGACGTGAGCGCGGGCAACGCGGCTTCCATCACGGTGCCGGACGGGTTCGAGGTGAATATCTACGCCAGTGGGCTGCGTGGTCCGCGCCTGATGGACGTGGGGCCGGATGGTACGCTCTTCGTGGCTGAGAGGGATGGCGGGCGCGTGGTGGCCCTGCCGGACAAGAACAGCGATGGCAGGGCGGATGCCAGCATTACCGTCGTCGATAGCCTGACGAGGCCAAACAGCGTCTTCGTGTATTCCGGCACAGTGATAGTGGGCGAGCAGGGGCAGATTTCGCAGGCGACGCTGGGTGCCGATTACAAAGCTACCGAGCGGAAGGTGTTGGTGCCCGACTTGCCGAGTGGGGGCATACACAACAGCAAGACCGCCGTTGTAGGCTCCGATGGCCGCCTGTACGTGGCTATGGGTTCTACCTGCAACGTGTGTGAGGAGAACGACAAGCGGAGGGCGGCGGTGTCGGTGTACGGCCTGAACGGTTCGGTAGGGGACGTTTTCGCAAGGGGCCTGCGCAACGCTGTGGGTCTGGCCGTCAATCCCTGGACCGGGGAGGTGTGGGCCTCCAACAACGGGCGTGACCTCATGGGCGACGACGTACCACCGGAGACGGTGTACGCGCTGAAGCAAGGCGGCGATTACGGCTGGCCCCGCTGCTACGCCGGGCGCTTACCGGACCCCGATCTGGGCAAGAGCGCGAATGCCTGTGACGGCGTGGAGGCCCCGGCTGTGGAGATGCAGGCCCACATGGCCCCGCTAGGCATTGCCTTCTACCAGGACGGCAACTTCCCCGCCCCCTACAACGACAGCCTGTACGTCGCCCTGCACGGCTCCTGGAACCGCAGCTCAAAGGTCGGCTACAAGGTCATGCGGGTGCCTCTGAAGGCTGGACGCGTGGCCGGAGAAGCAGTAGACTTTGCGACCGGGTTCCTCAGCCCCGAAGACCTGGTCACGGGCCGCCCCGCGGGTGTGGCAGTGGGCAAGGACGGCAGCCTGTGCATCTCGGACGACAAAGCAGGGTTCATCTACAGGGTGTCCTGGCGAGGGAGGTAACAGAGGAAAGACGGAAACGCAAAGACGCAAAGAACGCGCAAAGAGAATAAAGGATTTGGGAATGTAGTACAACGCGTTGTGCCCGTGCCGCGCATTAACCTTGTCGTAGTCCTTGGCGTCCTGGCGTGATGCGGTTCCGTCTAACTGGTCAGCACCTGTAGCGTCTCGTGGGCGCAACGCTCCCAGGTGAAGCGGGAGGCGCGTTCCAGGCCCCTGCGGCGTAACTCCGATTGCAGACCTGTGTCGCGTATGAGACGCTGCACGGCTTCGGCCCAGGGGCGCGGGTCGTGAGGGTCGAGCAGGATGCCCGCGTCGCCTACTACTTCGGGCAGGGAGGTGGCGGTGGAGGCAATCACGGGCGTGCCGCAGGACATGGCCTCCAGCGGCGGCAGGCCGAACCCTTCGTAGAGCGAAGGGAAGGTGAGGGCCAGCGCGCCGGAGTAGAGGGCGGGCAGGTCGTCGCGCTCCACGTAGTCGGCAAAGCGCACGAGGTCAGTTAGACCCCTGGCCTGTACCATCTCGAACAGATTGTCATACAGCCAGCCGCGCTTGCCTGCCAGGAGCAATTGCGGTGGCTGCTCCATGCTGCCCCTCAGGATGTCCCAGGCTTCTATCAGCAGGCCCAGGTTCTTGCGCGGTTGCAGCGTGCCGACATGGAGGCAGTATGGGGCCTGCACGCCGTACCTGGCTGCTACCTCTGCTACACGCGCTTGATCTTCCACGGGCGCAAAGATAGGGTCGCGGCCATGATATATGACGCTGATCTTGCGTGGTGGCACGCGGTAGTGCCTGACCAGGTCACGCTTGGTCGCCTCGGATATGGCAATCACCCGGCGGGCGGATCTGGCGCTGAAGAAGGTGGACAGGTGCAGGTAGAGGCGAGAGGCGCGGGTATGGGCCTGTGGGTACTGGAGGTAGCCCAGGTCGTGTACCGTCACCACCGTTCGCCTTGGGTGGCATGGCGGCACAACGTGAGAGGGCACGAACAGCACGCGCGGCGGCCTGCTCAGCATCTCCCACGACAGCCTCAGGTGCGTCCACATGCGAGGGAAAGGTGCCGCCACTATCCGCCACTTCGGCGGCAAGTCGAACCCTAACCTCTCCTGCGCTTCACCAGCAGCCGCCATGTTGACATAAAGCCGAAAGCTGTATAGCTCGACCTCCGGCAGTTGCGCGAGGGCAGCGAGCAGGCTGGCCGAGTAGTGCTCGGTGCCGGTGCGCTGGGCTATTACGGCGCGGCTGGCGTCTATTCCGATGGTCAGGGGGCGGTTTTTCATGTTTAGGGGAAGTAACACGTAACACGTAACTAGAAGCCGCCAAGGGTACGCAGTGCCGTATCTGGCAGCAGAGTTAGACCTTGTCATTTCGAACGCAGTGAGAAATCTCGTCCTCCAGCACCCAAAGCGGCATCATTCTTTCAGCCACACAATTTCACAAGAAAGGTGAAACATCCCGGTAGAGGACGAGATTCTTCAGTGCGTTCAGTATGACAAAGGCCCGTCTTAGTGCTCATTTTCCTGGCGTCATTTTTCCGATGCTACTCCTTCTCAGACACCAGCTACTGCGCTTTACGAGTTACGAGTTACGCAACTCACCAAACTCCTTCATCACCATCTCTACCGTGATAGCCCGCATCTCTGGGCCGCCTTCGAGCTGGCGCACGTCTACGCCTAGTATCTCGGTAGGGTGGCTGCCCGGCGCACGAAAGGCTCTGTGCAACTGTGGGTCGCCCCAGGGTGCCCAGCTACGCTCGTCGCTGGGGCCGTAGAGGTGGAGGGTACGCTTGCCCAGGGCGTCGGCTATGTGCAGGGGGCCGCTGTCCACGCCCAGCGCGATATGGGCCTTGTCCAATATCCAGGTTAGCTCCGCGATGCTGGCGGTTTGGCCCGACAGGTCCCGCGGTTTGCTCGTGGTGGCCTCTGCGATGCGGGCGCATAAGGTCTGCTCGTTAGGAGCGCCGGTCAGGACGATGCTGTAGCCCTGGGCTGCCAGCCTATCCGCAACCTCAGCCCAGCCCCTGATCGTCCAGAGCTTGTTAGCCCCTGCGGTGCCGGGGTGAATCACCACACACCTGTCCGCAGCCGCATTCAGCCAGGTGTCAAGCAGGTCCTGTGGTGGTGCGCTCATGTTGGGAGGCGTCAGGGGAGGTTCGCCTATGTTGCGGCTTATCTGTGGTGGAACAGAGCGTTGTTCGCCCACGGCCTCGATCATAGCCTGTACCAGCCGCAAGCCCTGCTCGACTTCGTGCCTGCCGGGAATGTGCGGCACCAGGTTGGTGAGCCAGCTTTGCATGCCTGGAGTGCCGTATCCCCACCGCCGGGGCACCCCTGCCGCCCACATCAGGGCCGCCCCCCACCAATGGTCGAAGCGGAGCGTAATGCCGAGGTCGTATTTGCCCCTCGCTATCTGCGCCGCCGAACGAGACAGCAACCTGTATGGTTCGACGCCACCCACCCTCTCCACGATGCCGGGGAAGGGTACCACCTCCAGAGCATCCAGGTTGGGATTGCCCTCCCACATGGCCCGGCCCCACGGCCCCACTATGCCTGTAATGTGAGCAGTGGGAAAGGCTTGCCTGAGGAGGTCCAGGGTAGGGGTGGCGAATAGCAGGTCGCCCAGGTGGTCGGGGCGCATGACCAGGATGCGTCTGATTGGGGCGGTCTTGCCCTCAGTACGCACCAGCTTGTTGCGCAGGGCGTCGGGCGTGCAGAAGATGCGCACCAACAGCTCGCGCGCCAGCATCTTCGGGTCTGGCATGCGTGGCATCGGTGTTAGCCCTCACCAAGGGGGATTTCGGACCAGGGGTGCCAGGTGCCGTCTGCCGTCTTGTAGATAAGGTAGACGCTTTCCACGTCCCACGCGATGAAGAGGTGCAGGGGTGCAAGCTCGTTGTAAACGCGCTCAAGCTCCTCAGGATCGGTGAAGAGGCCCACAGTCATGTGGGGTACGAACTCCTCGAACTGCCCACCGTACGCCGGGTACTCGGGGAACTCGGCCAGCACCGCTTCGTAGAGGGAAATCACCCGCTCCGGCTTGGCGAGACGCAGATAGAGCACGCCGTCGTCGGGGAAGATGCCGAAGCCGCGTATTGCCACGGCCCTGGGCGGGACTTTGGCGAAGATCTGCCGCAGCTTCTCCTCGGCTTCCTCTATCCGCTCGAACGGCACAAAGGGGTAGTCCACCGTGATGTGCGCCTCTATGCGCCAGATCTGCTCAGCGGCGTACTTCTGGCGGTAGTGGTCGGCGAAGCCCCGTATATCGGGCGGCGGCACAATCACTATAGCCGTCTGCCCGGTGGGCGCTGTGGAGCCGGTGTCGTACATGATGCTCTATCTTACCCCACGCGCCCCGGCCTGAACACCTTCTGCACGGCAGCCCACACTTCGTCCGTGGAGACCAAATCGTGGTACTTCCCACCCGCGGCTGCGGCCTTGCGCAACGAGTCGGCCCCTGACACGACGCCAGGGGGTGCCACTACGACGCTGCGCCCGGAAGGGTCCCAAGGCCCGTATCGCGCGGGGTCGCTGGGGCCGAACACGGCTACTACGGGAGTGCGGACGGCAGTAGCAAGGTGCATGGCCCCGGTGTCGTGCCCCAGGAAGATGCCGCACTGCTGCAACAGTGCGCCCATCTCGCCCCACTGTAGCTTGCCTACCAGGTTGTCCACGTAAGGACGGGTTGCCGGGAAGAGAGCCGACTTGAAGGCTTCGGTGGCTTCCCTGTCCTGCTCGCCGGGGCCGCCTAATATAAGGATGTTGGCCTCGTAGGTCTCGGCTATCCAGTCGGCCACGCGTGCCCAGCGTTCGGGCTGCCAGCGTTTGGCGGGCAAATTCATGCCGGGGTTGGCTCCCCCTCCCAGGTGCAGCGCCACCAGGCCGGATTCGCTCTCGCCTTCCTCGCCCAGCGCCTCGGAGAGCACCTGCGTTGCCCGCTGCTTGTCCTCCTCGGTTGGGTAAAACTCCAGGTATGCTGTGTCGGAGGGCACTTTGATACCGATAGCGCGCACCACGTCCAGGTACCACTCTACCTCGTGCCGGGCGAGATGGGGAGGGCATGGCACTGGGTGGGTGAGGGCCACGCCCCGGCCATCGCTGTCCAACCCGGCGCGGAAGTGGGCGCGGGAGAGGTAGGCCGCCATGTTGAGCATGGGCGAGCGGTCGAGCACGAGTGCTGTGCCGTACTGGTCGCGGCGCAGGTAGCGTCCCAGTCGCATGTAGGCACCTAGCGAGTGGTCGGTGTCCGGCACCCCGGCGTCCACTAAGGCGTCGAGGTTGGGGTTGTTGCGCACGGCGGGCAGCGAGTAATCACCTACGGAGAGGGCGATGTGCGCGTCCGGGAGGGCTTTGCGCAGGGCGGCGACTGCAGGTGTAGCCATGAGCAGGTCGCCCATGCAGCAGGGTTTGACGAACACCACGCGCTTCAGGTAGGGGCTGTCGGTGGGTATGGGCCTGCCTCGACCGGGCCGCAGCCGCCACGGTAGCCCGGCTATTTGCGCAGCCGTGCCTACCATGCCCGACCTGACACCAGGCAAATCCAGTCGCCCTCCTGCCGCTTCTCCCTGGTGCGCAGCCCAACCCGCTCCAACGCCTCCGCCACGCTGTCGCCCCGTTCGTGGAAGATGCCGGATGTTATCAGCGTGCCGCCCACGTCCAGCAGGTCGTGCAGCGACTTCGCCAGGTCGATGATGACCGTGGCGAGGATGTTGGCGACAATGAGGTCGTAAGGAGCAGCGTTGGTGGCTGCCGAGGCGGAACCCTGCCCTACCGTGATTTGCTGCGACAGGCCATTGCGCTCCACGTTCTCCCGCGTGGCATCGACAGCTATCTGATCGATGTCGAGGGCCAGCACCCGCGCCGTATGCCCGCCCAGCTTGGCCGCCGCGATCGCCAGTATGCCGGAGCCGGTGCCCAGGTCGAGGATGTTGGCGGGTGTGCCGGGCTGCACGAACTCCTCAAGCGCGGCGAGGCACAGGCGGGTGGTGGGGTGCAGGCCGGTGCCGAATGCCATACCTGGGTCGAGGTCGAGCACCACGTCACCCTCCCTGGGGGTGTATTCGAGCCAGGAGGGCTTGATTACGATGCGCTCGCCCATGCGCTGGATGCCGTAGTAGTCCTTCCAGGCATTGGCCCAGTCCTCCTCCTTGCACGGCTTCACGTTGAGTGTGCCGATCTCTCGCATCCTGCCCAGGTACCACAGCGCCTGCTCTATTTCCTGCCTCTTCGCGGGGGCTTCGGCGTCGTCGGGCAGGTAGGTGCGCACGCTAATAGGCCTGTTGGGGTCTATCTCCGGTTGTTGGAGGGCCGACCAATCGGGGTACTCGCCGTCGGGTACCACCAACGGCTGCTCCACAACCACCCCGCCGTTATAGCCGAGCCGCGCGAACAACTCGCTGACGGGCTCTACCGCTTCGGGGTCTACCTCTACGCTTAGCTCAAGCCAGTCTGACATGGCTATTTGAAGGTCTCGTCAATAGTGGCGTCGCCCTTGCTCACTGTGTGGAGCACCGAGTCATCGCCCACGTTGATGGCGCTGTATGAGCCTTCCACGGTGGCGCGCTCGCCTATCATCGCGCCGAACAGGTTCATGGCCGATACCGTGGCGTCCGGGCTGATGATGCTGTTCTTCACCACCGAGTCGCGCACCGTCGCCCCCTCGGAAATAGAAGCAAACGGGCCGATCACCGAGTTCTCCACCGTGGCGTCCTCGGCTATGAAGCAGGGCGGGATCACGAGGGAGCTACCGCGCATATATGGCTCGGTGTTGGGGTCCATCTTGCGCAGGAAGTAGCGGTTGGTGTGCAGCGTGGCGTCCCAGGTGCCGGTGTCCTCCCACACCTCAACCGGGAAGGTGCGGAACTTCGCGCCCGAATCGATCATCTCCTGCACCGCGTCGGCCAGGTAATACTCGCCCTTGAGGCTGCGTCCTGACGCCATCAGCCGGTGGATGCCCCGGAAGAGGGCGGTAGAGTCCTTGAAGTAGTAGAGGCCGACCAGCGCCAGGTTGCTCTCCGGTTTGGCGGGTTTCTCCACCATCTTGCGCACGTGCCCCTCGTCATCCAACACGGCTATACCGAAGCGTGAGGGGTCCTCCACCTCCGACACGAAAATCGCCCCGTCGGCGTCCGGCAGGTTGTTCACCACGGTCAGGTCGGCCTCGAAGAGCGTGTCCACGAAGAGGGTAAGCACGTCGCCCTCGATGTACGGCTCGGTGAGGGCGATAGCGTCCGCCTGCCCGCGCATCACCTTCTGCTCGACGAAGCGGAACTTGTACTGCGGGTAGTGCTTGGTGGCGTACTCCTCCATCTGCTCGCCCATCTTGCCGACGATGATAATAATCTCGTCAATCTTGAGCGTGCCCAGTGCGTCTAGCACGAGCGCGAGGGAAGGGCGGCCCGCTACGGGCACGAGCGGCTTTGGCCGAGTGTGGGTGTGAGGGCGCATGCGGGTGCCGTACCCGGCAGCGGGGATGATTACTTTCATGTTACTCCTTGCGTGGTTTGGAGAAT
>JAXDKH010000421.1:0-11958 GCA_034667185.1 Chloroflexia bacterium
TCGCTCTAACGGCTAGCGCTGTTTTCGGGGGCGGCTTTGAAGTGATGGTCCACGAGATCGTGGGCGTCCTTGCCACCATGCTCGCACGGGTCGATGTGCACCGAGACCACCGATAGCTTCGGCTGCGCGTGGAGCAGGGCGTGGTGCACTTCCTCCCCGATGCGGTGGCTTTCCCAGGTTGGCAGGTCTTCGTCCACCGATATGTGCAGGTCGGCGTGTAGCTTGTGTCCCAACCACCGCACCCTCACGTTGTGCACGCTATCGTCCTCCACCCCAGGTACTGCCTGGGCCGTCCCTCGTATGTCCCGCACCAGCTCCGGGTCAACGGCGTCCATCATCCGGTGCCACATCGTCACGGCTGTGTCCTTCAGGATGAACAGGATCGCCACCGTGATGAGCAGGCCGACGATGGGGTCGGCTATGGGGAAACCAAGCCAGACGCCGATTACGCCCAGCATAACGGCCAGCGAAGTCAGCCCGTCCACGCGCGCGTGCTGCCCGTCAGCCACCAGGGCCGCGCTGCCAATCTCGTTGCCCACGCGTATCCTGAAGGCCGCCACCGCCTCGTTGCCGATGAAGCCCACGATAGAAGCTGCCGCAACCCAGATAAGATTGCTGGGCGCGCTGGGGTTAAGTAGCTTCTGCACCGACTCATATGCGGCAAGGACCGCGCTCAGTGCTATCATCAGCACGACCACCACGCCCGCGAGGTCCTCGGCCCGCCCATAGCCGTAGGTGTAGCGCTCGTTAGCGGGACGCCTGCCCAATGAGAAGGCTATCCACAGGGGCACAGCGGTAAGCGCGTCGGAGGCGTTGTGTATCGTGTCGGCCAGCAGGCCCACGCTACCGCTTATCAAGAATACGAACACCTGGAATATGGCCGTCGCCCCCAGCCCAAGCAGCGATACCTTGAGCGCACGGATGCCCCGCGCGCTCGTCTCCATAGCCGCGTCTACGTTGGCTTCGGCGTGGCTATGCCCGTGCCCGAACGGTAGCAACTCCAGCAGGAAAGCGAGAGGGCCTTCTTTGTGTGCGTGGTCGTGCTCATCATGTTTGTGCGTATGGTCGCTGTGGTCATGCGCGTTGGGGCTATGACCGTGCTCGTCATGCGAGTTTGCGTGCCCGTTGTGTTCTTGATGGTCTGCCTCGGTGTGGGTATGCTCGCCGTGCAAAGCTAACACCTCCTGCTTACCCTATGCGCCCCGATTTCTACCACATTCTTGCAGAAGATGTGTCGGATAGCAAGGGGCACATTGGTGACGTGCGATCAAGATTCTTGCTGTCTTCTCCTGTGGTAAAATGCATCTGATAGTGACATTTCACAAAGGATTTGACATGAAACAGCTTACGAGGATAACACTGGACCCGAACGTAATGGGCGGTAAACCTTGTATTCGGGGCATGCGCATAACTGTGGGTACTATTGTAGGCTTGCTGGCTGCCGATCACTCCCAGGAAGCCATATTAGCAGCATATCCCTATCTGGAGGCTGCAGACATCAAGGAGGCCCTCGCATATGCGGCCTGGAGGTCAGAGGAGGTTGAACTTCTAATCTTGCCTCCATGCTAATAAAATTAGTGCTGGATATGAACCTTAGCCCCTTGTGGGAGGCTGTACTAGGGCAGTACGGATGGGAGACTCGTCACTGGTCTAATGTAGGAGATACCCACGCCACGGACCAGGAAATTATGGAGTGGGCTCGGACCAACGGTTATACAGTATTCACTCACGATCTTGACTTCGGCACTATCTTGGCTTTAACGCAGGCACAAGGGCCCAGCGTAATTCAAGTACGAGCCCAAGACGTCTTGCCTTCCCACCTGGAAAATATTGTGGTGGGAGTGCTAAGTCAATATGAAGAAGCCTTGCGGAGAGGTGCACTGATAACTGTGGATGAAAGCACCTCAAGAGTCAGGCTTCTACCTTTTGCTCCATAAGAAATAGCACCTGTTGCCATTGAGCCTATGGCTGTCTGCCCGACCTCATTTCCTCCAGCAGCGCCTCAGGGGAGGGTTGAGTGCCTGGGTCGAAGCCGGGACTCACCGGGCGCTCTCGCTTCCATGTGAGCCACCGGCCTTGCCCCGGAAGAGGGTCCCTGAGCAGGTCGTTCAGAGCGATACCCGTGATTACGCCTATCACCAGGCCACTGAATAATCGCAGCGTCGCACCTCCCGGCGTAGAGTCGGGCAGCCAGTAACCGGCCCCAATCGCCACTGCTGAAGCCCCCATATTCGCTACGACCCACCACCTCGCGTGCGTGACCCATCGTTCGAGCACGAGGCTTTGCGTGATGCCGACCAGGAATCCCCCTGATGCGCCTATCGTAGCGTAAATGAGCGTGGAAGTCAGCACTATAAGGAAGAAGTTCCCGCTTAGGCTCGTGCCTGACATGAGGTCCACCAGTACTGCAAGCACGAAGATGCGCCCTACCCGCCCCACAACAGTCATCAGCACCCATTCGGCCATGCCCCTCGACCCAAGAAAGGGCTTGAGTAGAAGCCCCTGTCCCAGCCCGATGACCGCGCCGATAGCCGTTCCGGTGAGCAGGTAGTTAAGCCACGCGCCCGCACCCTCTCGTGGAACGTAGGCCCCAATGATACCGCTGATTGTCTCACCTGCCGCCGCTGTCAGCACACAAGTAATCACCCAGGCTATAAAGAGGCCCCAGCCTGGCCCTTTGCGGTGCGCCTCGGTATAGGAATCGCGCTCGAACATGAGCTTCCCCTCAGGTGCCACTCTCTGCGCAGCGGAAACACCCCGCTACCCACTATACAGGTAGTTTAGAGTGATTGGTTCAGCCTATGGTTCGTGGCTATCACAGGCGGTTTGAGGTTGGGGTGATTTGGGGCAACTGCTGCGCTATGGGAAGCTCACTACTTGAAACTCAAAGCAATTGGCTACTGTAACCCCTGCACTATGCCCGCGTACTCGTCCACAAGCTCCCTGGCGTGGCCGTCGTTGCCCGCCTCCGCTATCACGTGGAAGATGGGGCGGTCGGAGTCGGGGAGGATGAGCGCCCATCTGCCGTGACCGAGGTCGATCTTCACGCCATCCACCTGCCTGCTGGCGCTGTCGCGGTAGCGCTCGTTGAGGATGCGCATGACCCGGCCCTTGTCCTCCCAGCGGCAGGGCACTCGCCTGGAGTGCATGGCGTAGGCCGGCAAGCTGTGGAGCACCTCCGTGAAGCGCCTCTTTTGCAAGATCGTAAGCTCCATGACCTTGGCTACTGTGAACAGGCCGTCTGCCGCGGGCTGGAAGGCGGGGAAGATGAACGAGCCTTGCCAGTCGCCCGCGACCACCACCCCCTGACGGAGCGCTGCCGTCATGAGCGCATACGCGTTGAACCGGGTGCGCACGATCTCCGCGCCGTGCCTGGCTCCTATATCTTCCATGATCGAGGGCGCGTTCACGGGCACTACCGCAGTGCCCCCCTTGCCGTGCTCCGCCGCGTGCTGGGCCAGCGCCAGGTCCACGACCACCGCCAGCGCCCGCATGCGGTCTACTTCTTTGCCGGTGCCGTCCACGAAATAGATGCGCTCCCCACCTGTGTCGAGCCTCACCCCGAATCCGGCCTTGAGGGTGGCGGTGATAGCCCCCAGCCTTTCCACCGCTTGCTCAAATTGCTCCGGCGTCTGGTATAGTGACTCTTCGTGCACCACCGCGTTGATGGCGACCACGTCCGCGTTCAGCCTGCCGAGCAGATTGGGCAGCACCAGGCTGGCGGAGGAATTGGCGTAGTCCACCGCGATGCGATTGTACCCGTCGCCGCTGTTGGTGATGGCGTCCACGTTGAGGTTGCGCATGTAGTCGCTGGCGTAGCGGTTCTCCACGTCCTGTGCGTAGTTGATGCGGCCTATGTCGTCGAGGTACACCCGGCGGAAGTCCTCGCGGAAGAATAGCCCTTCTATCTTGCGCTCTGTTGGCTTGTCCAGGTCGAGGCCGCGTTTATCGAAGAACTTGATGTCCACTATGCGGGCATCGAACGGTGATAGCCTCACGTGCACGCCCCCCGCAGCGCCCGCCGCCCGCGTGTAATGCCTCGCCACGGGGATAGGCACGTTGCGTATGTCGAGCACGTTCACGCCCGCCGATGGTAGCCCGGCAATGAGGGCGCGCTTTATCATGCGTGGGGTGTAGTGGCTATCGCGGTTCACCGTCACGGTGGAGCCTCTCGCCAGCACGCCGCCGTAGGCCGCCCCCAGCTTGGCCGCGAACTCCGGCGTGAGGTCTACGTTCACCAGGCCAGTGACGCCCCACCGCCCAAAGAGCGAGCGTCGCCCTTGCGCCCCCCAGATGATAGAAGAGGTGACGGTAGCGCCACTCTCTACCTCCTTGGAGGGCCAGATTTTGACGTTGGGCTGGATCACCGCGCCGTTGCCGATGATAGTGCCATCGCCTACCACCGCGCCCTCGAAGATCATCGCACGGGCTTTGACGTTCACCTGGGTCTGCAAGATAGCCCCGCGCACCTCGGCTCGCTGGCCTATGTAGCAATTGCGCCAGATGATAGCGCGGTCTATGGTGGCGTGGTTGTCCACAATCGTGAAGTCACGTATCACCGCCGGGCCTCTTATCTCCGCGCCCGAGTTGATCTTGACGCCGGTGCCGAGGTAAACAGGACCCGTTATGCTGGCGTCGCGGGCAATCTCCACCTCTTTCTCGACCCAAATGCCGGAGCCTGGAGCCGTCTCCTTGCCCATGCGTTGCATGTCCAGGCGGCCCTCCAGGTAGTCGGCGGAGGCGCGTATGTAGTCGGGTATGGAACCTATGTCGCACCAGTAGCCATCGGCCACGTAGCCGAAGATGGGCTCTCCCTTCTCCAGCAGCAAAGGGAATAATTGACTGCTGAAGTCGTATGCCTGCCCGGCCTCGTAGTGCTTGAAGACCTGCGGCTCCAGGATGTATATGCCCGTGTTCACCGTGTCCGAGAAGACCTCACCCCAGCTTGGCTTCTCCTGGAACTGCTGCACCCGCCCGTCCTCGTCTATGATAACCACCCCGTACTCCAGCGGGTTGGGTATGCGCTTGAGGATAATAGAGGCGATCGACTTCTTCTGCTTGTGGAAGGCGAGCGCGGCACTAAGGTCGAAGTCCGTGAGCGCGTCGCCTGAGATGACCATGAAGGTCTCGTTGAGGTGCGGCTCGCCGAGGCGGACCGAGCCCGCGGTGCCCAGGGGGCTTTCCTCCACCGTGTAGCTTACCCTCATGCCCATGCTGGAGCCGTCGCCCAGGTACTCCTGTATTGTGGACGCCATGTATTGCAGGGTGATCACCACATCGGTGATACCGTGCCGCTTGAGCAGCTCCAGGATGTGCACGATGGCAGGGCGGTCCACCACGGGCACCATCGGCTTGGGCCGCCGGATCGTGAGTGGACGCAGGCGAGACCCTTCGCCGCCTGCCATGATAACTGCCTTCATAGGACGCCCTCCGGGGCTGGGAATTTCGGAATTGGAATTTCGAATTTCGGATTTATACGCACCTCAGGATCCAAAATTCAAAACTTAAAATCCAAAATTGTAAGAGGGCGCAAGGTTACGAGAAATGGGGAAGCGCGTAGCGCGCCACTGCGCCTGTTAGAATTATACAGGAGGGCTGGGGGATTTTGTAGGTTATCGCTGGTTTATACCGGGCGTGAGCATGGTTTAAGTTCCTCATTATAGAGCACAAAGCTCCTTGTTTGTCATTCCGAACGTAGTGAGGAATCAGGTGGACGTCGTGCTTTGTCGCAATCTGTGAACAATGGAGACAAGACCGCTCTTGTGCCTCAATACAACTTCTTCCTTAGCCGCCTGATTCCTCACTACGTTCGGAATGACAATGCTACCTTTGGACCTGTGGTTGGAGCACTTGCGGCTTGTCCCTAATTGAGGTGGTTCCTCGCAATTTGCTGCTCTATAATGCAGGCACAAACTGTTAGGAGACTATTATGGCCCTTGATTCGAATGTAAGTGTCACGGACGATGCTCGTTCTCCTGATGCTGGCAACGTCGTTGCCGCCGCCGTAGCCAGGATGGGCAAGATTGGCAGTTGCATGCTGCCCAGCTTCTCGCCGGACGGGGAGCGTATTACTTTCGTGTCCAACCTCAGTGGGGTGCCCCAGGTCTGGACTGTCGCCACCGAGGGCGGCTGGCCGGAGCTGGTGACCGCGCTTGACGACCAGGTGTTGAAGGTGGAGTGGTCGCCTGACGGAGAGTGGCTGGCCTTCTGGCTCGCTCCGGGCGGCGGGCTGAACCAACAGATATACGTGGTGCGGCCCAACGGCATGGACCTGCGCAAGCTCACAGAGGGCGGGCTGGTCAACAACTGGCTCGGCAGGTGGACGCACGACGGCAAGTGGCTGGATGTGGCCTCGAACCGCCGCACCCCCGACACTATGGACGCATATTTGCTCGACCCGCGTTCCGGCGAATGGCGTTTCGTGGCCGACACAGGCGGCATAGGCCAGCTCACCGACGTTAGCCGAGATGGTCGCCGCGCCGTGCTCTACAGGATGAAGAACCGTGGCGACGACGACCTGTACCTCGTAGACCTCGAAAGCGGCCGTGAGACCCTGCTGACCGAGCACACTGGCCCCGGCAGCTTCGACTACGGCAGCTTCTCGCCCGACGGCAGCACCGTATACCTCTCCTCCAACAAGGACCGCGAGCGCCGCGCTTTCGCCAGGGTAAGTATTGGCGGAGATGGGCGTGCAGGCGAGATAGAACTACTTGCAGAACGCGACGACGCCGAACTGGAGCACCTGGAGATAACCGAAGACGGCACGACCGCCGCGCTCGTCTGGAACGTCGGGGGCCGTAGCAAACTAGCCTTCTTAGACCTGGACACGTTGACGGAGACGCCCGGACCGGAACTGCCCGCCGAGGTGGTAATCAGCCTCACCTTCTCTCGCGACGGCCGTTACCTGG
The DNA here is from genome assembly GCA_034667185.1 of Chloroflexia bacterium. Taxonomy (GTDB): domain Bacteria; phylum Chloroflexota; class Chloroflexia; order QHBQ01; family JADMIH01; genus JADMIH01. The sequence goes on from JAXDKH010000421.1 coordinate 6,909, forward strand.
CCCTGACGCTCACGGGCGCGGCTTCGCCCACCGACATCTGGGTGCTCGACCGCCATTCGGGCAAGTTGCGTCAGGTGACATTCAGCCCGCACGCCGGGGTTGAGCTAGACTCTCTTACGCGGCCCGAACTGGTGCAATTCCAGGCGCACGACGGGCTTGAGCTAAGCGGCTGGCTCTACAGACCCACCAATGACGGCGTTCCGGTGCCTACTGTGCTGAGTTTTCACGGCGGCCCGGAAGCCCAGGAGCGTCCCTTCTTCAACACCAACTACCAGGCGTTACTCTCCCAGGGCATCGCCGTGTTTGCGCCTAACGTGCGTGGCTCCGATGGCTTCGGCAAGACCTTCGTGAACCTGGATAATGGGGCGCTACGGGTAAACGCCGTGCGTGACATAGAAGCCTGCGTGCGCTACGTTGTGGAGGCGGGCGTAGCTGACCCTGGCCGCATCGGCATCATGGGCGGCTCCTACGGGGGCTACATGACGTTGTCGGGCCTCACTCAGTACCCAGATACCTTTGCCGCCGGTGCCATCATCTGCGGCGTGGTCAACTTCGAGACGTTCTTCGCCCAGACCGAGACCTGGATGGCCGCCATCTCCAAGACCGAGTACGGCGACCCCGATACTGAGGCGGACATGTTGCGCGAGTTGTCACCCATACACCGGATTGACCGGGTCCAGGGCGCTACCATCGTGCTGCATGGCGCGAACGACACGAACGTGCCTGTGGTTGAGGCCGAGCAGGTGGTGGAGAACCTCCGGCGGCGCAATGTGCCTGTGGAGTACGTGCTCTACCCCGACGAGGGACACGGCTTCCGCAAGATACCCAACCGCATCCACTCAACGATAGCCATCACGCGCTGGTTCGTGGAGCACTTGAAGGCACGCTAGAATCGAGTGAGGACTGTAAGAGGTAGGGCACATGAGCAAACTAGGGCTGCTTCATCCTTCTACTACTTAACCCGCATGAGCCACAACGGATTGTTCTCGGACTACTTCGCGGCTGGCTTGTTTGGTCGAGCTCCTGTTCCGGGTCACTTGCACCAGCCAGGAGCAGAGCAGGTAGATAAGAGGTGGGCCCATGACAAAAGCGCCACTCAGGTCGCGGAAAATCTTGAAGTGGACCTGGAGCACCGACTCTTCTATGTAGTGGAGCAGGGACGACGTGCAAAATACCAGCGTCGCTATGCGCAGTCGCCTGGCTGAGGAAAGTGTAGCGGGCGCTACCATCCACGAGGTGTACCATGGCCAGAACCACGCCTGCATTACGATTGCCACGAATACTACCCAGCCCCAGGCCGTCACCGCTCGCTCAAAGGTACGGGCTTTCCACGTCACAATGCCGGCTACAATGACCGCCACGAACATCATCCCTACTTTCAGGTTTGCGTCCAAAAAGATCCGCACCTGGTCTGTGAACGCGGGGCCGGTGTCCTGCACGCCGAACGATGGTGCGACGTTCGCAACGAAGCTGGGGACGTGCTGTAGCCCCAATTCTCCTAGAGAGTGCAAGTACCACCTGTTCGCGGGGCCGGATAGCAGCACTGCGAGGGTCTGCGGGCCTTCCCAAAAGGGTATGTAGAGGACCACCCAGGCGAGCGCGATGATAATGACCGCCTGAGCTCCCCGCCAGATGCCCTTAGCGAAGCGCCCTAGCAGGTTCTGCCCACCGGCAGCGCGGTAGCCCTCCCACAGCAGCAGCCACAGGTAGCCGGGCAAGAAGAGTATCGCGACCAGTTTCACCAGCGTCGCGAGTCCCAGGGCCAGTGCAGCCAGCCTCCACTTGCCCAGCAGATGCAGCCAGAAGGCCAGTAGCACGAAGGTAAGCATTACCGCGTCGTTGTGCCCGTTGCCGCCAAACTCTACCAGGAGCAGAGGGTTCCATATGTAGAAGATCAGGGCCCCGATTTGGAACCCCAGGCCGTTGTCTTCCGCTGTAGTAGCCGTGGTCGAGGTCCGTGATGCTTGAGCAACGTGGGCAAGCCTGTGCCATCTGCCCCGGCTCAAGGCACGTGGTCGGAAGATTGGCTTTGCTGTGCCCCTGGCCGCGGGCTCCCGCCTCTTTACCATGAGCCCTGCTATGCGCCACACCAGCCAGGCATTCACCAGGTGGGCAGCGTCGGCCAGCGCCCTCAGCACCAATAGCTGCGTGGCGAACTGCCCGTTTCCAAGCTGCCCTAGCTTGTACAACGCTCCCGATATGTAGAGCCACACCGGGCCATAGACGGCGGGCTCGTTCTTCCAATAAACCCAGTCGAGCCAGTGCCCCGTGTCCTGTGCCGCGAACTCGGCTGGGAAGTGCGTGTAGGGCGATGCGCCGTGCTCCACCCATACCCGCGAGTACCAGACATAGGAGTAAATGTCGGTGGTGAGGAGCCCGCGCACGCAGAGCAGTACCAGCAGGATGACAACAGTAAAAGCGAATATCTTGGTGACGGCGGGCCGGATGTACTCTTGCCTCCAGGCGTTTGCCTTCGACACCTGCCTGAAAGCGTAGATGGGCACGCCGACGATGATACCTATCACCGCGAGGAAGGGAGGCACCAGCACCAGCGCCGCACTATCGCGCCGATTGACGTTCAGCCAGAGCCACGGGAACAGGTTGGTGATGGGATCGAACGCGGTGTGCAGGCGAGTCTGTATTGGGTCGGGCTTGTTAGCGTAGTAAAAGACCCCGGACTCCATCACCGCGAAGAAGCCAATATAGCCCACCACGAGGAGGACGCCACAGGTGGTAAGACCCCGCAAAAGCTGCGCGTTCTTCGCCGGGCTATCCTCATCAGTCTGAGCTTGCATCACGAGAGCGAGTCCTCACATACGCGGAACTTAGTTCTGTCGCAAGGAGATTTGCACTTTTCAGGCCACAGGTTACCGAGGTGTATTCTCTACTCCTAAGTGGTCGGGCAAATGTCTGCTCGTGCTATAATCTGCTGTGCTATGTACTCACAAATGAGGCGTTCCATGAAAGAAGAAGCCCAAGAGGTAACGCTCACCAGCCTGAGCGTGGCCGAAGCCCTGGAAAACATACTTGCCCAGTTCGAGCCTTTGCGGGCGATTGAGGTGCCTCTCATGGAGGCGCTGGGCATCGTACTGGCCGAAGAGGTGCGTAGCGACATGGACAACCCGCCCTTCGACAACTCCTCGATGGACGGGTACGCCGTTTGTGCCGAGGATACCACAGGTGCGGGTGATAACAGCCCTGTTGCACTACGGGTCACAGGTCACATGCCCGCGGGAGCCTTCCCGCAGCCCACTGATAGAGTGGAGCCCGGCACCACTTACCGCATCATGACCGGCGCACCTGTGCCTCCGGGTGCCGATGCCGTCATACGCTTCGAGGACACCAGCGAGGGTCGCGCCCTGGATAACGCCCGCCTTTTGCCTGAACACGCAAGGGCCCAAGCCTCGCACATTGGCGAGGACGTGCTCCTCTACAGGAGCGTGAAACCAGGCGACAGCATACGCAGGGCGGGCGAAGACATGCGGGAGGGAGACCTGGTGCTCAGTCCCGGTGTCACACTCCGGCCAGCCGAGATAGGGGTGCTCGCCTCTGTGGGTAAGGCCCGCGTCAGGGTTCACCGCAGGCCCAGGGTGGCGGTGCTGGCTACCGGCGACGAGCTTGTGGAGGTGGACCAGATGCCCGGCCCCGGCCAGATACGCAACACCAACAACTACGCCGTCGCCGCCCAGCTACAGTCATGGGGTGCGGTGCCCCTCAACCTGGGAGTGGCCCGCGACAGCCGCGAGCACCTTGAGGCCAAGCTGCGGGAAGCCCTTGCTTTGGAGCCTGACCTCGTCATTTCCTCGGCGGGGGTGTCGGTAGGCGACCACGACTTCGTGAAAGACGTGCTCCTGTCGATGGGTCGTGTGCAGATGTGGCGCGTGCGGGTCAGGCCGGGCAAGCCGCTACTTTTCGGCAGACTAGGCGAGCGCGAAGTGCCCGTGCTCGGTCTGCCCGGCAACCCCGTGTCGAGCATGGTGACGATGGAGCTATTCGCCCGGCCCGCCATCATGAAGATGCTCGGCAAGTCGCGTCTGCACCGCCCCGTCGTCACCGCCCGCGCTCTCGAAGCGATGGATTACGGCTCCGGACGGGCGCATTACGTGCGTGGCATCGTCACCCGCGAGGGAGAAGAGTACGTCTGCCGCCCCACCGGGGGCCAGGGCTCCAACCTTCTCACCTCCATGTCCCGCGCCAACTCCCTGCTAATCATTCCTGAGTCGGTAAGCAGGGTAGAACCGGGCGATACTCTCAAGGCACTTATGCTGGACTGGCCGGAAGAGGTATTCTAGGTCACATAGGCACCCCGTTGGTTATGAGCAGCCACGCTTCCACTCTTGTCATTCCGAGCGTAGCGAGGAATCAGGTGGGTAGGGAAGAAAACGCATTGCAGTATCAATGTCAGCGGGCCCGCTTACTCCTCCCTTGCAACAGAGTACGACTGCCACCTGATTCCTCACTGCGCTCGGAATGACAAGAGTGAAAGGGGGTCCCGCGACCTGACCATATGAGTAGGCGAACCAGGCAGGTATGACGTGAGATTACTTCTCGCGCAGACGCACAGTCAGCCTGTCGTTCTCGGTGCTGAGGCCGTAGATGGTGAAGTCGGAGCCGCCGAAGCTGGAGATGAGCGATGCGTTGATCTCGGAGATCAGCAGCTCGTTGTTGATGCGGTCCACGGCGGAGGCTATGGTGCCTTTCAGGTCGAGGGGCAGGGCGTCAAGCGGCACATCCATGTTGCCCAACTGCGGCTCTCCCACCATCCTGACTACCAGCTTGCCGTTTTCCACCGCCAATTCGTTGCTTACGATTGCGCTGGTGTCGAAGTTGAAGAAGCCAAGATCAGCGTGGAAAACGGGCTGTATGTCCATGCGATGTCCTGGCTGCAAGTCAAGCCTCAACGCGGTGAGGGTGAGCGCGTCCAGGCCGGTGCTGAAACTCGCCATGCGCGCGGCCGCTGCCTTGTTGAGGTAGCTTTCGCTGATAGACACCGTCACATCCGGCTCGCCCAGTTCTTCCTTCACCGCCAGTGGAAGCTGAGTGATTACGA
>JAXDKH010000422.1:0-3992 GCA_034667185.1 Chloroflexia bacterium
TCTGCGAAGGCACCGGCAAGCGCGACCGCGCCCTCTCCATCGCCCGCGAGCTAGGCTGCGATCCCAACATATGCTACGCCTACGGAGACACCGCAGCCGACATCCCCTTCCTGGAAGCCTTCGGGCACCCACACGCCGTGGACCCTGATGCGGCCCTGGAGGCCGAAGCTAAGAAGCGCGGCTGGCAGATAGTGAGAAGTACTCGTGATGTCAGGCCCACGTGAAGGGGGTGCGGGGGTGTCTTCCAGCTTCCTCTTTCATTCTTTTTGCAGTCTTTCTTATAAGGAACTGGCATAAGGAGCAAAAGCATGCCGCTTAGGGTCTGTGTCGCCGGGGCGACTGGCTGGGCGGGCAGCGCCGTCACGCGCCACATCCTGCAATCCAGCGAGTTCCAACTGGCCGGAGTGATTGCGCGCCAGGGCGTAGGCCGGGACATTGGCGAGGTGCTTGGCGTGCAGGCAGCAGGCGTCCCTATAGTGGCTTCATTGGAAGAAATGCTATCCGAGCTGCCCGATGTGCTCATTGATTACACCAAACCGGACTCGGTGAAGGCGCGTACCCTCGCGGCGCTGGAGCATGGCATACGTGTAGTCATCGGTACTTCCGGCTTGACAGCGGACGACTACCAAGAGATTGATACCCTTGCCCGGCGGCTGAACCTGGGTGTGATCGCCGCCGGCAACTTTTCGATCACCGCTGCTCTGGCGAAACACTTTGCGCAGCTTGCGGCCAAATATCTGCCCTCGTGGGAGATCATCGACTACGCCCACGCCGATAAAGTTGACGCACCCAGCGGCACCACGCGCGAGTTGGCTGAGGCGCTGGCTGAGATCGCGCAGAACCGGCTGGAACTACCCATTGACCAGACCCAGGGAGCCAGGGAAGCGCGGGGCGCGGACATAGCAGGCACGCAGGTCCATTCGGTGCGCCTGCACGGCTACGTCATCGCCTTCGAGACCATCTTCGGCCTGCCCGATGAGCGCCTTACCATACGGCACGACGCCGGGGCCGGGGCTGAGCCGTACGTCGGCGGCACCCTGCTGGCGGCGCAACGCGTCATGGAGGTTACCGGCCTGGTAAGGGGCCTCGACCGGATACTGTTCGAGTCTTGACCTTCAGACCGTGGCGTGTAGCTCCAGCCCTTTTCGTGGCGCTATCTAACATTGTACTTTCAAACCTACAGACGGAGGGAGAAGTTAACTTGATGGAAAGACGCTTTACCAAAGCAGACCTTCTGAGCGCGATAGAAGAGTCCTGGACAAAGCTGAACGATGCGCTGGGCCGCCTGACTGAGCAGCAAATGACGCAGATTCGCGATCATGAGGGCTGGACGGTGAAGGACCACCTGACGCACATAGCCGCCTGGGAGCGCTCGGTAGTCGTGTTCCTGCAGGGCAGGCCGCGCTACGAGGGGCTTGGCGTAGAGGAGCAGGTGTACGGTAGGGGCGACTATGAGGAGATCAACGCCGCTATACAGGAGCAGGCGAAAGACGCCTCGCTCTCACAGGCACTTGCCGACTTACACTCCGTGCACAGCCAGCTATTGAGTCTGCTGGAGCCTATGACTGACGATGACCTCTACAAAGCCAACAGCGACTTCCAGCCCGCAGTCACGGGAGAGCGCGACGAGAGGCCCATCGCGGGCATGATCTACAGCAACACAGCAGGCCACTTCGAGGAGCATCAGGGTTGGATCGAGAGCCTGGTGTCGCAGGGGAATTAGTGGGCGAGCGCGTTGAACAGGCAAGAGGTGGTCGCTCCTGAAGTGACCACCTCTTGTTGGGAGCGGGCAGTAAAGTTAAATTCCTGCCGCGTACCCATCCGCCCGCTTGTCACTGCCTGCCGCGTAGGCACCTGAGGGCAGCCGCCAGATAATCTGCCCGCGCCCGAACCCCCCAGACGGCTCGGCTACCTCCACATCGTGCCCCCGCTGCCGCAGACCCTCTATGACAGCCGGGTCGGCGTTCGACTCGACCTGCACGGTGCGGCCCTTCACCCACTGCCAGCGCGGGGCGTCCAGGCTGGCCTGCGGGTTGAGGCCGTGGTCCACCAGGTTGACCACCATCTGCATGTGCCCCTGCGGCTGCATGAAGCCTCCCATGACCCCATATGGACCCACAGCCTTGCCGTCCCGCGTTAAGAAGCCTGGGATGATGGTGTGGTAGGGGCGCTTGCCGGGCCGGACGAAGTTAGGGTGCCCCTGCTCCATGCTGAAGCCATGCCCCCTATTCTGCAGAGCCACTCCCGTGCCCGGCACAACCACACCTGATCCAAAACCCATATAGTTCGACTGGATGAAGCTCACCATCATGCCGTCACCATCTACGGCACACAGAAACACCGTGCCGCCCGAATCAGGGTCGCCGGGAGCAGGGTCGAGCGCGCGGTCGCCAATGAGGGAGCGCCGCCCTTCCGCGTAGCTCTTGTCCAGCAGACGGGCGGTGGGCACATCCGCGAACTCAGGGTCGGCCACGTAGCGGTGGGCGTCGGCAAAGGCGAGCTTTAGGGCCTCTATTTGTAGGTGGAACGACTCGGCGGTATCGCGCCGCATGGAGGCCATGTCGAAGCCTTCCAGGATGTTGAGCGCGATGAGGGCGGTGATACCCTGGCCGTTGGGCGGTATCTCCCAGGCCTCGTAGCCCCTGTAGGTCGTGGAGATGGGATCCACCCACGTGCTCGTGTGCGCCGCCAGGTCCTCTTCCGTAATGAGGCCGCCGGTGTCCCTGGCGAAACTGGCTATCTGGCTGGCTATCTCCCCCTGGTAGAAGTCCTCTGAGTTGGAGTTGGCCATGCGCCGCAACGTGGCTGCATGGCCTGGGCTGGCCCATATATCTCCCGCTTGAGGGATATGTCCGCCGGGGGTGAAAGTCTCTTGCCAGCCCCTGAACTCCGGCGTGGTGTTCGCGGCGTAAGCCCTGGCGGCGTAGCCCCAACCCTGAGCCAATACGGGCGACAGCGGATAGCCGCTTTCGGCGTAGTAGATAGCAGGCTCAAAGAGGTCTGCGAAGTCCAGGCGGCCAAAGCGGACGTGCAGGTCGCGCCAGGCAGCAGGCGTGCCGGGCACCGTTACAGGCAACCATCCCCGCGTGGGCATAGCGTCGTGCCCTGCAGCCCTTATAGCCTCCAGTGTAAGCCTCCCCGGTGCGCGCCCCGACCCGTTCAGCCCGTGCAGCTTCTCCCCATCCCACACCAGCGCGAAAGCATCCGAACCGATGCCGTTGGATGTAGGCTCTACCACCGTCAGCGCAATAGCGGTCGCCAGGGCGGCGTCCACCGCGTTCCCTCCGCGCTGCAGCATGGAAATACCCGCCTGCACCGCCAAGGGCTGGCTCGTAGCCACCACGCCGTCAAGCGCAACTGTCACGCTGCGGGTCGAGGGATACGGATTGCTGTAGAGATCGGGGATGTTGTCCACGGCTACGCCTCCTGCGGGTGTTGTGGGAGGCATTATAACGCAGGGCGCGAAAAAGGGTTAGCAAGAGAAGCTAACCCCCCAGATATTTTATGTCCGGCTACTTGGTGGGTAGTTCGCCATGCCAAGAATGGCCGATGGAATACATCTTCATCGTCACGAGTGTCATGTTCCCCTCAGTCGGCACAATATTTATTGCCACCTTGTAAACAGGACCATCATCAGGCCAGTACTGGTAATACTGCGTGGCAGGCGCGTCATCAAACGGATAACCATAAAACGCCCAGCCTAAAGCTTGCATCGAACTTTCGTAGTGCTCTTTTACTACATCGAGACTATCGGGCGTCGAGAAGGTAACGGTGCGCACCGGGCTAATACTATCCTGCCCTTCGTTTGTAATTAACTGAGCCAGGCTCTGAGCGTTGTGATACAAAGCGGGCAGTGCTGGCGGCTGTTGAGATACACGCATCCAGGCCTCAAAACCACTTACAAGAAGAGACAGCATGAGCAGGAGCACAATACCAATAGATATCATGACCAGGGATCCTAAGAGGACTGTTCTGAGCGATAACCGCAACAA
>JAXDKH010000423.1:0-8062 GCA_034667185.1 Chloroflexia bacterium
AGCGATGCTCTTTTTCGTCAACCGCCGTGGTATTCAGAGCCGCATGCTGCAATATGCCGTGGCCGAGGCGTACCACTCGCTGCTGATGGTCGGGCGACACCCTATCTGCATTGTGCACCTGACTATAGCGCCTGGGCTGCTGGATGTGAACGTTCACCCGGCCAAGGCCGAAGTAAAGTTCCGGGACGAGCGAACGGTCTTCAGCGCCGTACAGAAGGCGGTGCGCTCCGCTTTGCAGGCCCACGTTCCGGCACCTGCGTTCGGCTCGCGTGGGAACGAAGGCTGGAGCTTTGGAAACGGTGCGGGCGGAATTGAGGCGGAGTTTTCGACCGCGGCACCCTACGGTTCGAGCTACGCTCCGGTTGGCGATGCGGAACAAGCCGGGATGTGGGACCGGGCCGACACAGCGGCCCCTACCCATCTTGATGATGACGTGGAGCCTCTGCCCGCGCCAAAACAGCGTACTTTGCCGCCCTTGCGCGTGGTGGGGCAGGTTGGCTCGACGTATATCATCGCGGAAGGCCCCGATGGCCTCTTCCTGGTGGACCAACACGCGGCCCACGAGCGCGTGCTCTACGAGCAACTGGCGGACGCCATGACGTCGGGGTCGCTCATGGTGCAGCCCCTGCTGACGCCCGTGCCGCTGGAACTTACTGCGCACCAGCGGTCCATGGTCGAGCCTGTGCTCGCGCTGCTTGCGGAACTCGGCTTCGAGCTAGAGCCATTCGGGGAGTCTGCTCTGCTGGTCAGGGCGGTGCCTGCGATCTATGCCTCTTCGAACCGAGACATGGGCCACGCGCTCATGGAACTGATTGACGAGGTGATGTCGGGCACCGCACCCGACCGCTGGCGAGAGGAGATGGCGATTACGCTCGCGTGCCACAGCGCGATACGGGCGGGCCAACTACTCTCGCTGGACGAGATGCGGGCGCTCCTCGGACAGCTTGAACGCTGCAACTATCCCAGGTCGTGCGCCCACGGCAGGCCGACTATGCTTCACCTCTCGCAGATGCAGCTTGAACGCGAGTTCGGCCGCCGCACATAAGCCTCTACTGAAACACCACCCCGACCCCACGGGTGAGGCCGCTTGCGATCAGGATGAAGAGCAAAGCCGCCGACATCCCCAGTGTACCGAACAAGAAGAACCAATCAGCCCGTATTACCGTCATTGTCTTGCGGTAGGTGCGGGTTGGGTAAGCACCGAATGCGCGGCTATCCATCGCCACCGCCAGCCTCTCAGAGCGCCTTATTGCGCTTGCCAGTAAAGGCACCGCGTCACGGCGGAGCGAGCGCAGGCGCGCAAGAAAGCCCGCGTCGGTGCCGATGCCTCTGACCCTTGCCGCCGCGCGAATGTTCGCGTACTCTTCAGCGAACAGCGGCACGAAGCGGTAAGCCACCAGCAGGGCAAACGCCAGCTTGTAGCCGAGTTTCGCCTGCTGGACGAGGCTCAACACGAACGCCTGCGGGTCGGTGGTGGCGACGAAAAGCAGCGAGGTCGCGACCAGGAAGAGCACACGTAAGCCGATTGACAGACCGATTTCCAGTCCCTCCCGGCTGACGGTCAGGGGACCAACGCTGAAGATAGGGGTTTCACTGGCGAGAGGCCTGTGGAAGATCGTGTTCAGCACCACGAAGCTGAGCACAATCAACAGGAAGGGTACCAAGCTCCTCAACACTTGGCCAAGTGACAGGCGTCCCAACACAATCATGGCTAGAATCGTCAGCACCAGGAACGCCAGTGGAGTAGCTACGTCGAAGATGAAGGTGATACCGATCATAACGATGGCTATCGCCAGCAGCTTCATCGAGGGATTCAGCGCATGGAGGACGCTTCGGCCCGGAATGTACCGGAACGACTGCATATCTCCTCCACAAGCGGCTCCACGCTCATACACAGCGGGAAATCTGCCCGTACGGCACGTAGCCTCTCGGACACGACGTACACCGGGGGCAGATCGAGGCGAGCCTCCCGCATAAGCGCCCCGTCTGCGAAGAGTCCCGCAATGCTGCCTTCATAGCGCGCTTCCCCGCCCATCAGTACCCCGGCACGGCGCGCGTATTCACCAACAAGTTTCATGTCGTGCGTGATCATCACTATTGTGACACCGGATGCGTTGAGTCGCTGCAGCTCCGTCATAATCAGCGTGGCGTTCTTCTTGTCCTGGCCGAAGGTTGGTTCATCCAGGATCAACACCTTCGGTTCGAGCGCCAGCATGGTCGCCACGCTAAGACGGCGCTTCTGGCCCTGACTGAGGCTGAATGGATTGCTGTGCCGGTGCTGTTCCAGTCCAAACTCCGCTATTAGCCTATCGACCCTGGCACCGACATCCGCCTCCAGAAGCTTCAACGCGCGCAAGGAGTACGCAAGCTCATCGTAAACCGTGAGGGCGACAAACTGGTGCTCCGGGTTCTGGAAAACGTACGCCACCTCTCGATTTAGCACTGCCGAAGGTAGGCGCGTGAGGTCTCGCCCGGCCAGCGTAATCGATCCTGCCTGTGGTTTGAGTAGCCCTGTGAGGTGCTTTGCCAACGTAGTCTTGCCGGAGCCATTCGGACCCAGGAGCGCGTAGAAGTCGCCTTCATAGATTTGTAGGTTTACGTTGCGAAGGGCCTGCTCACCTTGCAGATAGCGATACGAGAGGTCCTCTATGCTAATTAGCACTGGTCTATCAGGGTGCCGTTCATTGGACGGCTGTGCGTCTCCGGTCCCGCCGTCGAGAAGCCCCTCGATTGAACCTACTACCTCATCGACTGTGAGGGAGTACTGTTGAAGCGACAATCCCAGGTCCAGCAGCCTGTTGGCAAACTCGCTGACCTGTGGCAGCCAGACGCCAAGTTCCTCAAGGAGTGCGCGCCCTTCCTCAAGCACCTGCCGAGGCGGCCCGTCAAGCGCGATCTTACCCTCCCAATCAAGCACAGCGATGCTATCTACCTGCTCGACAAGCTCGTCCAGCTTGTGCTCAATTATGAGCACCGAAACGCCTTCCCTTTTGAGTTGTGAGAGGAGCTTGAAGAAGTCGGACGTACCGGCAGGGTCCAGGTTAGCGGTCGGCTCGTCTAAGACCAGGATTGAAACACCCATTGCCAGCGTGGATGCGAGGGCGAGACGTTGCTTTTGCCCGCCGCTTAGGGCGTTTGTGCTTTGCTCCTCCAGCCCCTGTAACCCGGTTCGGTGCAATGCCTGCGCGATGCGGACCGGCATCTGATCCGGTGGCACGAGCAGGTTCTCCATACCGAAAGCCACCTCGTCTTCAACCGTTAGCGTGGCGATCTGTGACTCCGGGTCCTGAAAGAGCATGCCCACCTGCGAGGTGAGGGCTGCCAGCGTAGTCTGTGTCGTGGGAATGCCGTTCACCAACACCTGGCCTCGGATATCCCCTTCCATCTGGTGTGGGATGAGACCGTTGAGGGTGAGCGCGAGGCTGCTCTTACCCGCTCCACTCGGTCCGAGGAGCAGCTTTACCTCCCCCCGGCGCAACGTCAGGTCGACGCCTTTGAGCACCACCCGCCCTTCGTGGGGGTAGCGCAAGCGCAGACCCTCCACCACCAGCGGCGGTGCTCCCGGTGCGTCCAATATTAGAAGTCCTCGGAGGTCGCTGCCTGCGTTCGCCGGTCCCTGCCAATCTGGAAGCGGTCTAACACGCCCGTGGCAAGCAGCGCGTCACCCAGCAGCTTTGCGGGTAGCACAGCCAGCAGCAACACACCGATCACGAACGACACTGCTGTAATTACAATCAGCACGGGGTCCATTGCTGGATAGTAGATGGGCCACTGGTAGACGAAGCCTGTAACGGCTGAGGCTACCCCCGCAAGCGCCAGTGTGAGCCAGTTGTACCGCTTCCACCCGGTCAGCATGAAAATAACCTCCGCACCCATGCCCTGTACAAGCCCCGACACCGCCGAGCCTATAATGCCATAAGGGCTGCCCGCCAGCACGGCCAGGGTGGCTGCAAGCGTCTCTGCGAAGAGTGCAGCACCCGGTCTGCGGATGATGTATGGTACCAGGAAGGCGGGTAGGAACCAGAAGCCCTGCGCTATGTCGTTCCAGCCCTGCGCCAGAAACCCAGCGGCGCCCGCGTAGACCGTCTGCCACTGCACGAACAGCGGTGCGAAGGCAGCAGCTACGAGGGCCAGCAGCAGGATGTCGCGGGTCTGCCAGCTTTCGAATAGAGTGTTGCTGGCCCGCGCCGCAGCCAGGACGACAACGAAAACGAGGAGCCAGAAGAGTGCCGAAAGCAGCCCACGCACGAGGTTGTCGTCACCGGGCAGGGCCGTCGCCAGCCACCCATACAGGAATACCCAGCCCGCGAAAAGCACCAGGAAGGCCACCCCCGCAATCACCATGAGGTTCGTGCGCGTTGGAGTGTAGCCGCCGTCCGCATTAGTTCTCATTTGTGCCATTATTTTTCCTCCGTTTTGCGTCCCTTAGGGACAATTACCACCAGGAGTAGCCCATCTTCATAGTAAACCCTAGGCTGTGGGCCAGTAACTTCGTTGCTGACCCCCCTGCCATGCCCTGCCAGCAGCGTCTCAGAGTTCAGCGGGTAGAGCAGGTCCGACGTTACCACGCCTGATGCATCCCCGCCCACGGGCAGGAGGCTCACCGTGTCCCCCACGCTTGCAGCCAGGTCGTTCCAGCGCCCCGCTTTGGCAAGCAAAGCGGTCTGCCTGCCGTCCACAATTCTTATGTCCTGTTCCACCAGGTCCGGGTGCGTGAGGAGCAGCAAGTTTGCCACCGAATGGTCGAGCCGGCCCCCGATAGCGCCAAGCACAAAGATCGTATCCGGCTGCCACGCAAGCGCTGCAAGCAGCGCAAGCTCCGTGTCGGTCTCCAGTTTCGTCTCGTGACGGCGGCGGTCAAATTTGATGCCCTCAGCCTGAAGTTGCTGGACCAGGTTTGGGTCGCTACTGTCCAGGTCGCCCACCACCAGGTCGGGTACAAGCCCCAGGCGAGCCGCCAGCGTGCTGCCACCATCCGCGGCGATAACCACATCCGGACCGGGCAGGTCGCGCAGGCGTTCGGGTGAGGTCCAGACCGGGCTGGCGGCAAGCACCCACACGCAACTCGCCTTTTGCAATTTGCCACCTTCGGATTGCAGCATCGCTACCTCGTTCATGCGCAACAAAAAACCACATCCGGTCTGGGGATGTGGTCATCAAATAGAAAATCTGCTTTCCCTACGCTGGCATTACCCAGAATCAGGTCACAGGGTCCGCGACGAGCCGGTCACGTTCTCAGCCTGGCTTTCCCAAGCTCCCCCAGCAATCTATGCACTTGTTAAGCTGTATCCGCCTTAACTATACACCCAAGTATGGAGTGATTTCAACTGTGATGCTAAAAGGCCAAGCGTTACTCGGCAATGCGGCGTTGCCGGGAGGCCTCGAACAGTATCACCGCTGCCGCTATTGCCGCGTTCAGTGACTCTGTGCCCCCTAGCATGGGTATCGAAATCAAGCCACCTCCCCGCTTAGCCAGCTCCCTCGCTTCGCTGCCCAGTCCGTGCGCCTCATTCGACACGATGAGCGCAGCCGGAGCAGTCCAGACCACTTCGTCGTAGGGAGTAACTGCATCTGCGTCAGCCGCGTATACCCCGTCCAACCCAACGCCAGCTTCTGACAGCCCGGCTTCGATGTCAGTCCAGGACGCCTCGGGGAAGCAGGGCAGGCGGAAGTGCGCTCCCATTCCGGCCCGCACCACCTTTGGGCTGTAAAGGTCCACGCAACGCTCTGTGAGCCACACCGCCCCCACCCCTGATGCTTCCGCGGTGCGCAGTACGGTGCCGAGGTTGCCGGGGTCCTGGATGTCGTCGCAGATGAGTGCCAGCGGGGCAACTTTAGCATGCAGCGGTTGCGGCCACGAGGGCACCTGGAAGGCCGCGACAACCCCCTGTGGGTGCTGAGTATCGCTTGCGGCAGCCAGGGCGCGTGGCGTAGCCTCAAATACGCGTCCTTGCTCGCCGCGTGACAGAGCCAACAACTCGCCTACGAGGGTGCGCCCACGTTCCGTCTTCGCCAAAGCCTCCGAATCATACAGGCAGACCTGTGGTGTGTGCCCTGCCGCAAGGGCATCGAGCACGACTCTGACGCCCTCCGCGACAAAGAGGCCCGATTCGCGGCGTTGCTTTGGACCGGACGCCAGCGACCGCAGGAACTTAACTGTTGGATTGGCAGGGCTGTCTATCTGCATCGTGCATAGTATGCAAAAGGGCGACGCCTCAAACGAGTGTCGCCCCTGGTGTGGAGGTCAGAGTATATATCAGGCGTCTGTGGAAGCAGTTTCCGCGTCGGCTGTAGTCTCGCCTGCGGCAGGCAAAGCGGGGGTCTCGGCCATGACTTCGGCTTCCGCGATGGCCTGGGTAGCAACACGCTGGATCAGCTCAGGAGCTACCGGCTTGCCACCCGCGACAGCTACAAGCTGTGCGAACGCCGCCGCGTCGCGTACCGCCAGTTCGGCCAGCATCTTGCGGTCGATGCTCACACCTGCGGCGGTGAGTCCGCTGATGAACTTGCTGTACGACAGCCCACCAAGCCGCGAGGCCGCGTTGATGCGGGTTATCCACAGGCGGCGCATGTCCCGTTTGCGCGTGCGTCGGTCGCGGTACTGGTAGGCCCGCGACTTCATAACGATCTGGTTGGCGAACCTGAAAAGGCGGCTGCGTGTACCTCTAAAACCTGAGGCGGCCTTGAGTATCTTTACGTGCCGCCGGTGCCGTGTGACACCTCTCTTTACGCGTGGCATCTCTCATTTTCTCCTTTGTAACACTGCTACCGTAGGCTACCGGCCTGCCAAGCCGGTCATTGGAGGCAATACGGAGCAGTAAGCTGGTAATCTGCTGCGCTAGCTAACGCCGTACGGCAGCAGCTTTCTAATGTTGCCCTCCTGGCTCGGGTCCAGCGGGAGCATACGGTCAAACATCCGCTTCACGCGCGGGGACTTCCGGCGGCGGAAGTGGCTTTTCATGTGCTTGGTGCGCATAATCTTGCCCGAACCGGTTATCTTGAACCTGCGGGCCGCACCCTTGTGCGTCTTCATCTTAGGCATGGAGTCGCTTGCTCCTGTACAAAAATAAGCCGGATAATCAGCATTTTTCGCGACCCGCTTCCGCAGGCCACAGACGGCAATTATAGCACATGCAGACGCGGGATGCAAATCAAAGAGCCGCCATTTGCCGCTAAATGTCCGGGTGCCGCCTACAGCAGTCCTGCGTACTTCAGTCCGCTGAGGCTCGCACCGGCCCCGTGAGGGTCGAGCCCCTTTCCGAGCAGGAGAACGTGGAAACGGCCGAGGCCTTCCATCGAGACAAGGGTCTGCAGACCCCGCCGGTAATTGAGCGCGGAAGTTAGCTCGTCCGACTGGCCTTCGGTCGTCACAGTGGTGCCGAGGCCCAGCCCCACCAGGAAGCTGGCCTGCCTGGCCATCCCCAGCATCAAGAACCCCACGTCGGTCGCCTCGTGCTTAAGCGCGGTGAAATCAACCAGCGCGGTAATGTCCTGTTCCCCCGGATGGGCAAGGACGTCGTCCGTGACGGCCCCACCGTAGTAGGCAAGCAGTGTGCCTTCGCGCCGCCGTTGCGAGTAGCGGCTCGGCTGTGTATCGCCATAGTCGATCAGCGTGACGACTCCGCGGTCAAGCACCCGCGAGGCGTGGGCGAACCAGGCTGCGCTTTCAAGGTTGATTTCAACCTGTTCGCCGGGCGCAAGTTCAATCTCATACCGGGCGAGAAGCTGTTTGAGGCGGGGGTTCGATGGCTCGGCATATATAAGCTTCAAGCCTTCTTCGGGCGCTATATCAACGAATTGCTCAAGCAGCGTACCTTCGCGGTTCTGAAGTACGTGGACGGGAAACGCGTCAATGAACTCGTTGCCCAGGATAGCTCCACTCACGCCGGACGGAAGTTCTTCAAGACTGGTCGCCCAGGAGACGTGCTCATTGTGCTGTGGTCGTAAGCGTTCCTGTTGTACTGCCTGCAACGTGGGGCTGATTTCAACCAGGCAATAACGGGAGCGCTCGTACAGCGCTGGATGGTCCTTTCTCAGCGTGTCCAGCAAGTCGGTAGCAAGC